>JAGXIO010000110.1 GCA_024635555.1 Saccharicrinis sp. | reverse complement strand
CTGTACATTGGCCGAGATATTAAAATCTTGTCGGTAGTTGTACTTTTGAAAGATGCTACGCGCCAGCACACCCATGGTAAAACTAGGCGTTACCTCGTATAGAGCACCAGCATAAAACTCGGGAGATAAAGAAGTGCTAAACTTATCGTGCGTTACTTTATAATCAATGAGGGTTTTAAAATCCTCTTCCAGTAGTTCTAAGGCTGCATCTATGTCATCATCTGATGCATCCACCTCCAATCCGTCAAATGAATAATCTCCAGAAAAAGAAAGTGTATTTAAGTCGTTTTTCCATTTAATGTAGCCCAAATTTACCAACGCGGCAGAAAAAGACCAGCGCTCATTTAACTCATAGACAGCGCCAAAATCCAAGGCAACTCCCATATTTTTAAAAGAAGTAAGATAATCGGTTAAATCTTCAGACTCCAAATCTCTAAATTCAACTGACTCAGGAAAATCATTGGGATCAGCCGCTTCTACTATCTCTAAAGGTGCCGATGCAGAAACACTTCCTGAAACATTCACATCCCATACTTGGCGCGAAGTTTTAAGTTTAAAAGAGTTTATATCTGTTGTAGCTCCCATCATTCCAAACAGCAGCTTTAACTTTACGCCCAGGGTTAATTTATCATTCCACTCGCGGCTGTAGCCTATAGCAATCTCTTTATAGGCATATCCTTTCATCTGTAAAGTAGCGAAGTCAAAAACACTACCACTTGGAAATCCTTTATCGGCAATACTTAGTATATCATAAGGAATTCCTGTCTGGACGACATTTTTTATGCTCACATTAAACGTAAAATAGTCTCTGCCGCTCCGAAATCCTACACCTAGTAAGCTGATATCAGCATACTCTTGAAAATTCACCGATTTGCCGGTTGCGGTTTTCAACTTTGAAAAATCATAGCGATTGCTAAGAGGTGTTACCCACTCATTACCCATATCCTGGAAAAAACTTTTGAAAGCGACATCGCTCTTAAAGTTTTGGCTGAGCGATGGCAGGGCAAAGAAACCATTTGCACGGGGTTGCATGGCAGGATTGATGAATGAGGATTGTGGAATAGTTTCCATATAATACAGGCCCATCGGAGCTTGTGCATGAATTGAAGTTGCCGAGGCCAGTAACAATAAGCTTAAAAGGAAATATATAGTTTTTTGCATAATATCTTGATTGTTAGGATTTCTAGTTTTTGATAAGCATTAATTAAAATTGAGAACCTGGCCTGTAGCTTCAAATGAAACGGAGACATTCAAGCCTGCGTCATCAAAAATTTTAACAAACTCATTTGCATAATTATAGCTGGCTATTTTTGTTTCTAAAATTAATAGCATAGCATTCTCATCAAAAAACTTTAAGATTTGTCTATTGTCAAACTCAACAAGCACATTGGTATGCTCCGCATCTGAAATTCGTCCAGCCGCATTAGGCACTCCGGCAGCTATAAAGGACTTGAAATTAGACAATACATCCTCCATTTTATTTCCATCGGCATCCGCTACAAATAGGTTTGCATCTACACCAAAAGGTAGAAGATTATAAAAATCCAGATTCATGGCTAATGTCTCGATTGACTCCGCATTTGTGCGATCGTTATCCATCAAATCCTTAAAATCGAAATCTATGGTATCATTGCGTGTATAATCTTTTGCTTTCAACCACAAAGGGGCGTCAACCTCCACTGTGGCATAGAGTGAATCCACATCACCAATAAAATTTCTCACTCCAGTATCCCCATTTGGGTTGGAGTAACTAACAAAATCTGTAATAATTTCTTCGGGAAATGGATTAACAATATCCTTAAGATTAGATTCACTTTGCTTGACAATAAGAGTACCAGTT
Organism: Saccharicrinis sp.; assembly: GCA_024635555.1. Classification (GTDB taxonomy): domain Bacteria; phylum Bacteroidota; class Bacteroidia; order Bacteroidales; family Marinilabiliaceae; genus Saccharicrinis. The sequence continues at coordinate 16,577 of JAGXIO010000110.1, read as the reverse complement.
CCTAGTTTAATGGGTGAGCCATCAACAGCAGCCGACACTTCCATCTCTGCCTTAGAAACACTTTTTAAAAGCAACAGTTTACTGGTCCAATTTCCATCTACTTTGGTATTGAACCGTATATTGGAGGCGACAAGATTAAAAGGAACTCCCATTTGATTATTGGAATGTATTGTATAGGTTACATCTTTAAGTTCTATTTTGGCCGAGCCCAAAAAATCTTTCATATCTTTTATCTCCTGCGTCACTGTTAATGGATTAGACGCATATTGGCCGAAATAACCATACAATTTTTCTGTTTTAATATCAGCCAGTTGGAAGCCAAGATTAATTTCTCCCGCAGGAACTCCGGTAAAATTTAAATGGGCTTCCATGTTTAGGGTGATGTAGCTTGAGTTTGGTTCCTGTTTAAAAACAATCCTCCTATCCTCCATAGAAAAAGATGGGTTGAAGCTGTTGTTAATGCCATCCGGCGTAAACGTAGCGCTTATTAAAGGAGACGATTCGGGTATAGATACTACAATAGTGCCCGTAACGCCTGGAGGAACTTCCAGGGACAACCCTAAATCTCCTTTTTCAAAAATGGCTTCATCCAAACGAACATCGTTCTTAGAATTGAATTTTATTTTCTCCTGTGTCGAAAAATTCCCTGGCTGATCTAGGGGGGGTGCTGTCGTTATGCTTACCTCATCGCTCATTAAATAGCTCCAACTTTCATTCAAATCATTTATGGTTGCAAGCGTATCCCAAGCCAAGGATGCATCCTGCTCAAATCGAAAAGAAACTAATCCATCGTCATCCACAACAATCCTGTCATCGTCTAATTCTTTTACTGCATCGGCAACCGTAAACGAATAATTGATGGCTGGCATTGCTCCAGAATAAAGTCTATTGCTTTCTGTATTCACATGAATATCATCGCCTTTACAGCTTACCAGCATTACTAATACTGACAAACATCCCACTTTAAATAATCTCCAAATAAGCATAATCGTATATTTTAATGCGTTGGGTTTCTGTTTACTATTCAATCACTTCTATTTCAACTCTCCTATTGGCCGCACGGCCTTCCGAAGTATCGTTTGATTCAATAGGTTTATCAAACCCATAACCTTCAAACACCATGCGCGACTCATCAATCCCACTTTCGCGCAAATAATTCCGGACAGATTCGGCCCTGCTACGAGAAAGACGCTTGTTTAAATTAGCAGAACCCATATTATCGGAGTGACCCGATACCTCGATACGAATTTCCTTATTATCATCCAGCAGACGCGCCAATTTATTAAGCTCAACAAACGATTGTGGCAATAAAGTTGCTTTACCTGTATTAAAAAGAATATTTTCTACTACGATTTTTGATCCCGCAGACATCTTTTGAAGCGAGATATTTCGGATTAACAAAGTAGAATCCAAGGGGAAAACCAGTGACATATTGGAGAAGAAATAACCATCCGCATTAACCTCCACAACAAACGGACCTTCATCCTCCAGCATGGCAGCGTATTTTCCAGTTGTTGAATCGGCGTTGGCAACCATTATCGCAACTTGCTCTCCAGGTTTGTAGAATGATAAAGAAGCCGGAACCACTCCATAAGTCTTAGAATCGAGCACGATACCTGTTACCGTATAAATAATTTTATTTCGCTCTAAGAATATATCCTTCTTAAAACTATCGGTTTTGTTATCGCGAAGCATCAAAGTATCTGAATAACCAAAGAAATTGGTTGCATTCACTTGCATCTTCATATTTAGTTTGTCGCCCAACGTAATGGAATAGGAACCATCCAGCCCATTGGTATACGCTCTTGCCACAATGCTATCCTTCTCCAATTGAACAAGCAGTATTTCGGCTTGCACAGGCGCTCCGTTTGCTTTGTTCAATACCGCTCCGGAAACCGTAAACGGGCTGGCTAAACGTTGTAATTGAAAATCTTTACGTATGCGTTCGTGTCTCTTTTCAGGCATATCGATAGAAGCAACCTGATTCAAATATCCTTCGGCCTCAGCCTGTATCCAATAGTTACCCACATCTTCAAGATCGGCAAGATACGCACCGGACAAGGAGTCATTCAATACAGAAGTGATGGGCTGTTTTGTATCGGCATTTACCACCGTTACTTTTGCCGGCACTACTTTCCCATTTTCAGCATCAATAATATCTCCCCACAACACAAATGGTATTCGAATATCTTTAACCACTTGATATATATCCAATCCTCCATTTCCACCATACCTATTAGAAGCCATTAAACCAACAAGGGAATCACTTGTTGGGTAATAATAAAGTTCATCGGCTGCCGTGTTTATTGGATAACCTAGGTTAACGGGATCGGACCACGATCCATCGGCCTGCCTTTGGGCTTTGTAAATATCATAGCCCCCCATTCCTTGATGACCGTTACTTGAAAAGTAAAGGGTTTTTCCATCGGCTGAGAAAGAAATGCTTTTTTCATCAAATGCTGTGTTTATAGAATTATCTGCTGGTCGGGACTTTTTAATTCTGCGTTTTGAGGCTGTCTTGGCGAAATAAATATCATACCCTCCCGAATATCTATTTTTATCCGATACAAAAGCTGCATCCCCCAGTATAGATACAGAAAGGTAAGCTTCATGCACTGTTTTACTTCTCACAGCACCCTTCATGCTAGTAGATTTAGAACCCATTCCGTCTTTCACCTTCAGAGAATGGATAGAACCTGAGCGCGGTGCTCCTTTGTAATAAAATAAATGATTGTTAGCATGATCGACCCCGGCTACACTCGTATTTTTCTTTTGCTTTATGCCTTGAAGAAATTGAGACACTGTGCTCCCGGCCACATCAAAAGTGGAATATTTTATTTTCTCTTTTTCCCAACTACGGTTAACAGGCTTGCTATTTGCCTTTGCCGGCTCACGGGAAGTATAGTACAAAGTATTTGTATCGTGCAATATTACAGGGGCATATTCATCGTAATAACTATTTACTCCTTTGCCTAAGTTGCTTACAAAATATGGCAATGAGTCCTTCACCGTTGCGGCTCCAAACTGGCATTCGCCCTGTAATTGATTAAGTTGAGGAGCGAACTGACGTCGCTTGCATTTTTTTAGGGTCTCATTATACCTATCGTATGCTTCGTTAGCATTTTCATACTGATGATTCAATTGATAGGCCTCTCCTAGGCGTAAATAATAATCTTTGGTTACAGAGGCATTACTTTTTAACAGATAGTATGTGGATAATTCCGGATAATTCGCCATCAAAGCACTCACTCCCAATCGATAATTTAGTGCATCTAAAGAATCCACCTCAGCATAAAGTTTTGAATACGACTTAAAAGCCTCATCATATATTTTCTTTTTATAGAACTTATTGGCATCTGTTATGGTATTTATCAAGTCATTACTCTTCGCTTTGTTGAACACGAAAAATGCTTTTTTATCAATCTTAGGTCTCTCCTGTGCCTGCATTAGAGTTGCTGAAAGAAACAACACAAAAAGATAAAGTAAGGGCCTCTTCATAAATATTAAAGTTTTATGGTAAGTTGTTGGTAATTGAAATACCCAATACGTAAATAACAATAAGAATGTTTCCTTAAAATTATTAAGACCCTAAAAAACTTGCTTACCTTACTCCCTATGGTTCTACTTGCCAGACTCTTAGGTTTTTTTTAAAAAAACCATGTGTGAGTAGGAATTAAGACTAAATCAAAAGCTGATTGACCAGTTGCTTACGATGTTGTTTAAACACAAAACCCACCCGGTTAGAGGTGGGTTGTACAAATCAACGCCCTATTATATCAGCCGTTATTTTTGTTCAAAAAACATTGACTTACCCTTCCTTTTGATACGCATACCAATACAGGGAACCCACAAAAAAGGCACCACCCACAATATTACCAAGGGTTGCGGGTATAAGGTTGTCGATAACAAAGCTGGCCCAAGTAACATTGACGCCTTCGAAGATGGCAAGGGGAATAAAAAACATGTTGGCGATGGAGTGCTCAAAACCCATGACCACAAAGGCCATCACGGGCCACCAGAGGGCCAATATTTTTCCACTGGTGTGTTTTGCCGACATAGCCATCCACAATGCCAAGCAGACTAGCCAATTGGCACCTATCCCTTTTAAAAACGTTTTGTAAAATGGATTGGAAGTTTTACTTATGGCAATATTATGCACCATTTCGTGCCATGGTTGCTGTGCCACCACATCGGTGAGGTGCGTAAGGAAATAGGCCACAAAGATGGAGCCCACAAAATTGCCCAGATAAACCAATCCCCAGTTACGGAGGGGAGCTCGCCAGGTTTGCTTTTTACTCAGCACATTAGGCATAAAATAGGCATTATTGCCGGTAAACAGTTCGGCACCGGCCAACACCACTATCATCAGTCCCACGGGGAAGGCCGCTCCAAATAAGAACTTAGCTATCCCAGGATTTTCGGCAGCAATTCCGGGCACGCCACCACCAATAAGTATCGACAACAAACCTCCAAAGGAGATGTAGGCACCGGCCAGAAAACCAAGGGTCAATATTTTTTTGGTGGAATATCCGTCCTTTGCAATAGCAGCTTCGCCAGCAATTTTAATTATTTCGGGGGGAGTATGTATGCTCACTGTTTTTTAGATTTTTAGACATTAGACTTTTAGATAAGAGACAATAGAATATGAGGTTTAAACTCCGGGTGCGACTCTAAGTCGCGCTCGGAGTAAATTGTTTAAAGCCGTAAATCAGTATCCGTTGCCGTCGCACGGCCACGGCCATGGCCTAATTAATTTTTACTTCTTTAAAATAGGGTTCAAGAATTTTCCTGGCGGCTTCAAGCTGCTCAGGTGCATTCTCCGGCACATCTTTTAGCTGATAGATTTCGCCTATCGCTTCCCATTTGTGTAAGCCAAGGTGGTGATATGGTTGAATCTCCAATTTTTCGATGCACTGATAATCTTTAAAACGCTGGCCCAGCTTTTTAAGTTCTTCGGCATTATCGGTATAACCCGGAATAAGAACGTAGCGCAGCCAGGCAACCTTGCCACTTTTTTCGCGATGTTGGATTAATTTTTCGGCCAAATCAAAGCCTTGGGCACCGGTGATTTGTCGGTAACCCTGCTCGTTGGTATGTTTTATATCCACCATAATCAGGTCGGTATAATTATCGAGCAACTCTAGGGTAGCCGAGGTTAATACAGAGCCGTTGGTATCCACATTGGTATGTATTCCGTTTTCTTTTAGCGCTTTAAAAAACGGTATCAAGGCCTTACTTTGCAGCAGCGGTTCGCCACCCGATACGGTAACGCCACCCAGCTTGCCAAAATATGTTTTCATGTTCTCGGCCCTATGCACCAGCTCGTCGATATGATGTTCCGTGCCACCTTGCAGGGCTATGGTATCGGGATTGTGGCAATACAGGCACTTGAGGTTACATCCCTGTAAAAAGACGACCATGCGTATTCCCGGGCCGTCGTGCGTACCGAAGGACTCTATGGAATGGACTTTTAAAGTGTTAGACATTGAGACGTAGAGATTAGAGACATGAGATTAGAGATATGGAGCAAAGCGACATCCCGCAGAATTGCGGGAAGAGACTTTTAGATAACCTGTCTACTGCCAGACAGGGAGATATTAGATGGGATGTAATAAACAAAAACATAAATAGAAAACCTCTATTTATGTTTTTGAATTTACTTACGATGCTGAATTTAACAAGCAGAATACACTAAATACCACCATGTAAATAATCTATTATCTAACGTCTATTATCTAAGCCTAACATCTAATTCTACATGGAGTCGTGGAACGAGCGCGACAAAACTTCCTGCTGTTGCTCGGGCGACAAGCGGGTAAAGTTAACCGCATAACCCGAAACCCGTATGGTGAGTTGTGGATATTCCTCGGGATGTTCCATGGCATCTTTTAAAAGCTCTCGGTTTAAAACGTTAACGTTAAGATGCTGGGCATTTTTGCCAAAATATCCATCCAAAGCACCCACCAGGTTGGTAATCCTTTCCTCTTCGTTCGAACCCAATGATTTAGGAACGATAGAAAAGGTATTTGAAATACCATCCTGCGAATCGGCGTAATCGATTTTAGCCACAGAATTCAGGGAAGCAATGGCACCGTGGGTATCACGTCCGTGCATTGGGTTGGCACCCGGGGCAAAGGGTATACCTTGTGCTCTTCCGTCGGGTGTAGCTCCTGTTTTTTTACCATAGGCAACATTGGAGGTGATGGTGAGCACCGATAACGTTGGCTTGGCATTTTTATATACCGGAAGCTTTTTCAGCTCCTCGCTAAAAAGGTTAACCATGCTGCTCGCAATTAAATCCACACGGTCGTCGTCGTTTCCATATTTCGGAAAATCGCCTTCAATCTTAAAATCAACCGTTAATCCGTCCTCGTTACGCATAGGCTTAACTTTGGCGTGCTTGATGGCCGAAAGTGAATCGGCAACAATAGATAGCCCTGCAATACCGTAAGCTAAATTTATTCGTGGGTTGGTATCTATCAACGACATCTGGGCTTTCTCGTAGTAATACTTATCGTGCATGTAATGAATAATGTTCATCGACTCGTTATACACGCGTGCCACTTCCCGCATCGAAATCTTGAAGCTTTCCATCACCTTGTCATAATCCAAGTACTCATCGTTAGCCATGGAAGGAATACCGTCCACCATCTGCGTGCCGGTAATTTCGCAACGTCCAGCATTTAAAGCTAACAACAATGTTTTAGCCAGATTGGTGCGGGCACCAAAAAACTGAATATGCTTGCCCAGTTCCTGAAACGAAACGCAGCAGGCAATACCATAATCGTCACTATCGCGATTGCAACGCATCAAATCGTCGTTTTCGTACTGTATAGATGAGGTGTCGATGGATACTTTGGCGCAGAACTCTTTAAAACCCAGCGGTAAACTATTAGACCAAAGAATGGTAATGTTAGGCTCGGGCGAAGGCCCCAGGTTATAAAGCGTATGTAAAAAGCGGAACGAGGTTTTGGTTACCTTGCTACGTCCGTCAACCAACATGCCGCCAATGGATTCCGTAACCCAGGTAGGGTCGCCGGCAAATATTTGCTCGTAGGCTTCCATGCGCAGATGGCGCACCATACGCAGTTTCATCACAAACTGGTCGATATATTCTTGTGCGTCGTCCTCGGTGATGATGCCGGCCTTTAAATCTCTATCAATATAAATATCGAGGAACGACGAAACACTTCCCAGCGACATGGCTGCGCCGTCCTGCTCCTTAACAGCAGCAAGATAGGCCATATAAGTCCACTGAACAGCTTCCTGACCATTTTTAGCGGGGCGCGACAGGTCTAAGCCATAATGTTTTCCCATGTCTATCATCTGATGCAAGGCCTTAATCTGCTCCGTAACCTCTTCGCGCAAGCGGATGGTGGCATCCGTCATAGGGCCTGTGATATGCTGCAAATCTTCGTTTTTGCCTTCAATCAATCGGTTGACACCATAAAGGGCAATCCTGCGGTAATCGCCAATGATGCGACCACGAGCATAGTTGTCGGGTAAGCCGGTGAGGAAGTTTAGTGAGCGGAATTTCCGTATTTCGTCGGTATAAGCGTCAAAAACGCCATCATTATGTGTTTTGGTATATTTGCTAAAAGCTTCGGTTATCACGTCGGATGGTTTCAGTCCGTGCTCCGAAAGTGCTTTCTGAACCACTTTGAAGCCACCATAAGGTTTCATAGCTCTTTTAAGCAGCTCATCGGTTTGCAAGCCCACGATAACTTCACTCTCCTTATGGATATAACCTGCCGGAAAAGAGTTAACGGTAGAAACTATTTCGGTATCTACGCTGCGCAGTCCATTGTTGGCTCGCTCCTCTTTGAGACCTTGCAGACAGATGTCCCAAAGCTTTTTTGTTTTAGGGCTTGCCCCTTGTAAAAAACTATAATTACCATTATATGGCGTTATATTCAATCGCACAAAGTCTCTAACATCGATGGCTTTGCACCAATTGCCAGCGGTAAAATCTTTTATTTCCATAGTTGCTTTAAGATTAGTAGCTTTTAATTTGGGGGCAAAAGTAAACCTTATTAGGCATTAATAAAATCCCAACATGTTGTGATATCGCTTCTTGAGTACTATTTACACACTGGTATTGCCCTTATATGGGTAACAATCAGGTAAATTAGGTAACGAATTGCCTAAATACTAATATATGTTAAAAGATACATGAGGCGATTAATTTAGTTGTCCATCGGAGATGTAGGCCAATTTCTTAATCATACGGGAGTCTTCTTCTGCACTTTTGTAATCGTTAACAAAGGTGCTTACCAAAACCCTAAGCTCTTTTAAGTCAGCCTGTGAAAGCACCATTTTAATAGAAGTATTAGGAAAAGGGATATGTATTCTACGAACGTACGAAGTGTTGGCATTGAATTGCTCAAACACCTCACCATTAATACCCAAAAGATAGTCCTGAAAATTTTCGAGGATTTTTATCGTCGAAAAATCAATGGCCATTTGGTTGAATTCGAAATGAAATTTATTGCATTTGTTGCAGGTAAATAAATGGGCTTGTTGTGATTTTATGTTTATGTTTTCCATGGCAATCCGTATTGATAGTGCTATTAAAACAACACATGGGAGCGATTGTTTATGGCGGTGGTGATATGACGGGCGCAACTCAAGAAACAAGGTTGATGATTGAGTAAACGAGGTACAAGAATCGATAAACGAGGTACGAGATTCAATTAATGAGGTTCACGATTCAATTATTAAGGTACAAGAACAGATAAACGAGGTACGGGAAGCAATAAACAAACTTCGAGACTATCCAACTAAAAAACCGCCGACACGAATTGATCCTTCTGTTGCAACATTTCAGCAACAATAATAATGATATTTAAAATTATTATTGTTACTTTAGGAGCACCGTAATCCTATTATTAACCAATACGCCAAACAGATTAACAAACTACAAGCCAACCACTTCCGCATGTTTTTGAGTACACAATCCTTTCTCGACGCCAACGCAACCGTATGGAACGGTATGCCGCGCATGGTTAACTACAAAAACATGTTCGACGAAATTATTTCGCGCATCCAAGCCAAGTCCGAAAGCACTCGCCAAGGGGTTGGCGTGACCCAACAAAAGGAGCAGTTAAAAGAAGCCATTGCTACCAAGGCATCCATGTTATCGGGCATACTGCAAATTATTGCCGCCGAGCAAAACAACAACGACCTGGCCAGCGCGGTTAAAATGACTAAATCAGACCTTACCTTGTCAAAGGAAGCCGACATAGGGGCCGCGGTTAAAAACCTGATTGCCAAAGCCAATGAAAACACAGCAACTTTAGCTGAGTTTGGCATTACACCCGAGGTGATAACCGAGCTTACGACCAGAGTTGACGACTTTAACGCACTGATTGGTAAGCCCCGCACCATTTTAAGCCAAAAATATTCTGCCCTGAGCAATATTGAAGAACTATTCGGCGAGGGCAACCGGGTGCTTAAATTAAACCTGGACAACTCCATGCTAATCTTCCGGGAATCACAAACCGAGTTTTACCAGGGATATCAAAACGCACGAAAAATCATCGACAATTAGTAACAAAAAGCAACAACTGCCTTGGCACATTTAACCAAGGCAGTTTTTTTATGAGATAAAACTAAACAGAGGATATAAATAACCAGAATGCTAGGTTGGTTATTGAAAAGTTAGCATTCATGCGCATAACCACCAATATAAGTGATAATTAATGAAACCTTCATCGGAATATAAGTATGTGAGTGCTACGTTTGCAAAACTGTCTGAATTTAAAACTAGGAAGGCTTTTAAGGTTAAAAGTGTAGACAAGCATTTTAACAATATTGAACTAGATATTTGGTTCATGGATAATAAATTCCAATTTTATTTAGATGCAAGTAAAGTAGATAGTTATACATCAATTTATAAGAATATTGACAAGTTATTTAACTCAGACACAGCACACAATAGGCAGGGTTCATTTTCTTTCCTTAAGTATACTTCTGACAATATAAATATAGGGTTGGCATCTCAAACTTTTGAAGGAGAACTGAACTCTATGATTCAAGACAACTTAAGTGAATACAAAGATGAATACTTAAGGTTTCTGATTCCTTTTAAAAAGCATGCAAAAATAGGAGTAATAGAAAACTATAAAGAATTAAGAACAGACCAAAAAGTAATGTATGGTGTTGGTTTTAACTCATTAAATATAACAGGTATAGATATGCATGTTTGCAGAGTAAGCGAAGGGGATATCAAATATCTTATGATTGATGTATTAAACAAAGAAGACATTCAGTATATAGATAAAAGAATAGATGCATTGCTGATTACGTTATCCTATTTATATGGGACTGGTTTTGAGTCTGATTGTTATTTTGTCTCCTCTGAAGATGCTTCATTTCAGATAATAAACCGAGTAGCTTTTTATACAAGAGAGAAAAACTACAATCACACAAGTCCTATTTATGATTCAATGGAAATTAGAGAGTATAAATTTACGAAGGACTATTATGTTTTATCTCAAAAGGTTTTAACAAATCTATGCGAAAAGATTATCAATGAGGAAAAATTTTTAAGAGCAGTTGAAATATATATCGAAGCTGTTCAGAATAAATATTCCTTATCAAAATGTGTCTTGTTTTCAACTTGTTTAGAAACAATTGTTGGATTAGTAAAGCTTGATTCTAAGACAAACCCGATTGAACTTGAACGATTTAATAAAAGTGAAATATTGTCTAAATTAGTAAAGGTTGTTAACGAAACAGAACAGCTAACTATAGCTGATAAGAAATTTTTGATAGAAAAGAAGTTACAATACATTAATTCACCGACAAACCCTGACAAAATTGGACTTTCAATATCGAATTATAATATAAAATTGCCAGAGAAATTTAAAAAAGCTATGACGTATCGGAATTTGTATTTACACGGAAGTATACCAAAAGGAAACTTATTGGGTTCTGTAAATAATGACAATTTTGCAAGAGCATTTGAATTACAGTTTCTTGTAAATATCTTAATTCTTAAAATGGTTGGATATAGTGGATTTTTGAAAAATTACTCAGCAGAAATGGAGTACTATACTAAAAAAGAAAACAATCATAAGGACTTAATTATTGACCATTCATTATACTATAAAATATAAAAAGCACGAAATGCTAACAATGGCTCATACGCAATATGCCTGCCGCAGGTGCAACGCAGGCACACAGCGCATAGCCGAGCCGTTACCTGTAAGGCAAAAATGACAATTACGGACTAATGAAAACATTCTAAAATGCAATATCAATCATATGACTTAGGCCAATTAAAGGGTGGTGAAATTGTAGAAGTTACATTAAAAGGCAATGCTGCTAATGTAAAACTAATGGATAGTTCTAACTTTTCAAGTTATAAATCAGGTAGGCGGCATACATTTTATGGAGGACACGTCACTCGTTCACCTCATAGAATTCCAGTTCCTCGGTCAGGTAGATGGTATGTGACAATAGACTTAGGGGGTTATTCTGGGAAATTTAGTTCTGCGATTAGAGTACTACCTGGACGTTTACCATCAGCAAGACAACCAAGCTTATCAACTGTTCCTTCATTGGTGCAAGACCGGGAAATTCCTGCAGGTTATGGTGACGAACCAATTATTAGAAAATATGACGTGTTCATTTCTCACGCTTCAGAAGACAAGGATGAAGTTGTTAGACCCTTAGCTGTTGCGTTACAAGATAAAGGATTACGAGTATGGTATGACGAATTTGAACTTAAAATTGGAGATAGTTTACGACAGAAAATTGACAAGGGTCTTGCAAATAGCAGATTTGGAATTGTGGTTCTTTCGAAAAAATTTATCAGAAAAGGTTGGACAAATTATGAGCTTGACGGCATCATTACTAAATCTATAAATGGACAACAAGTGGTATTACCAATATGGCACGATATTACAAAGCAAGAAGTAATTGACTATAGTCCATCTCTTGCTGACAAAGTTGCCCGAAATACAGCAGTTTATACAATTGAAGAAATTGCGGAAGAAATCGCCGAAGTAATTAACGACAAATAGAAGTAATGGAAGTAACGAAAATAACATTTAACATTATTAACTCAATTGGTGCTTTGGCAACCTTTGGCGCTTTTCTTATGCTATTTTTTAAAGATAAAGACAAGCAAAAACAAATTGACAAACTTGCTTCAATTGCTACAATTCTTGATGCGCAAAATGAGAGTTTGAAAAAGCAAAATGACCTTATTGCCCAACAAGTAGATATTTTTAGAAACACTTCCATTCTCAATCAGTATGATGGTGCAGCAATGGCTAAACTTCAAGAAATAGAAGAAAAGAAATTAAAATTAAGTGTTGCTCCAGTTTTGTGGCTTAATGGAGCAGGAACAAGACATACAGGAGAGTTACAAATAGACTTAAACAACAAAGGAGAAAGAGCCATTCTAGATGACTTTGTTTTGAAATCAGGAGAAATTACTCTTCATAGCAAGTCAGTTCCATATGACCTTGAAAAAGGAGAAAGGAGATATATATTTGCAAGAGCAGGCGGAAGTAAACCAATTAGTGATTGTGAATATGAAATTGAGGTATTATATCACGATAGCTTGAATAATAAATTTAGTATGATATTGACAGGAAAAGGAGCACGTGTTAAGATATTATCGAACAATGAAATTATATAAGAAGAAACAAAGCCCAGCAGGTAACACGCGTTATAGCAAATTAAGAGATGCAGCATAAAATAGAACATATCAAGGAAATAAGAGCGATTTTTAAATCGGAAAATTTGATGAGCCTATCAGATAATGATTATCAATATAAAGACCTTAATGTTTTACTTTTATCAACATCAAATACTCCGCAGAAAAATAAAGGTTTTAAAAAGTTTAATAGTATTAAAAATGAGTGGGATTTATTGAACTGCAATAATGACTTAAAGTTATTGACAGCGCATCTGTATTATTATAGGCCTTTAATTAATAATCCAACCAAGGAGTTTTACATATATAACGGAAATTATACCTCAACTTACTTCCAAAATGAACCAGATTGGTTTTATTCAACACATGTAAGTTGTTGTTTTGAGAAACTTTATAATTTCTGGGATAGAATTGGAGATGCGTTGGCATATTATTTAAACCTTGAAATAAAAGAGTGGACAGTTGATTTCGCTAAAGTTATAGACTTAATGTCTAAAGATGAGTCCTATAGTAATAACAAATACTTTCAATCTTTATTAGAATTTAAAAATACAAAGTTTACGGAATTTAATCTCTTAAGAAAAGACATTGTACACTACTATCAGTTTGAGACAACATTTAGGTGGGAACATACAATGAATTGTAGCAATAAAAATAGTATTAATGAACTATGGGAATGGAAAAAGAAAATGCCGGAGTTTTTTAAAAACCACCTTGTTCTATCGTGCGAAGGATATTATGAGGCTTATAAATTGATAAATAACTTGCCATAACACTTACTCATAAATAATTGCTGTTTAGTCCGATATTCAAGGGTTGTAGCCCGCTACAACTTTTATGTAACTTGACAGTAAAGTGCCACGCAAACGGCTACTATTCTTATACGAACCGTTAGCTTTAATATAAATATTCTCATTTACGAAATATATTTCAAATGAATAAAGAACTATTGATTCAGAGAATCGAACATCTTATAACCCAAGGGCAAGCAGTACTTGCGACAAAGAAAAATTCACAGTATACAGGTGATTATGTTGATTCTGGTTTACAAATGGGATTTAGAACAGCATCCCTATCATTTATACAAAATCTATATGGAGAAAGACATCCATACTATACTAATTTTAATACAAAAATAAATGGACAAGGATTCTCTGTAGCAAATTCAGGATTGAATATTTTACACTCTATAAAAACTGAAATTGAGAATGATTGGCTATTATCAATCAAGCAACTAGTCACTTCTGAGATATTTGCCGACTTCTTGGAAATGAGTAAACACCTTTTGGACGTAAATTATAAAGATGCAGCGGCGGTTATGATTGGTTCTGTTTTAGAAGAACATTTGAGACAGCTATGCAATAATAATTCTGTGGATCCAACTTCTTTAAAGAATGGAGATTTATTGCCTAAAAAAGCAGATCTAATAAATGCTGATTTAGTAAAAGCTGGTGTTTATGGTATTCTTGAACAAAAGAATATAACAGCTTGGCTTGACTTAAGAAATAGAGCTGCTCATGGTAAATATGTCGAATATTCCAAAGAACAAGTAGTTTTAATGTATCAAGGTGTTTTAAATTTTATTATGACATTTAAATAAAACACTAAAGCTAATAAATAGGAATATGAAAGGTCTGCAAGACCCCGCGATTAGTCCAGGCTGAACCTACCTTTTCAGCCCGCATCAACTTCGCTGCGGCAACGACAGAGAAGCAGGCCGAAATCGGCACCTAAACTTAACGAAAAACGTTACAACACATTTTGAATGAAAAACATAGCATTACATATCATTCTTTTAATGTTTTTGACAGGAAGTTTAAAATCACAAAATGACCGTGATACTTTAAATTCAAATTTCATAAACAAACAAATTGAAATCTTAGAGCTACATCGAAGCGAAAAATCGACTAGCGAAAAGATTTACAGAATTTGGTTTGATGATTACCAAGTACTCGAACTTGTTGCAAATGAAAAATCACAGGTAAAAGGACAAATTGTAAACTACGTGACAAAAATTGCTCGTAATGAGAAGAAAAACAAAATTGTAAGCCAGAACCTAACAATTCCAGAAGAGACTTCCCAAAGACTATTTGAGAAATTTAACCAAGAAAACATTGAAGTTTTACCTGATTGCAGAGACATCAACAATTACGTGATTGGCTGTGATGGTAATTCAGTTACATTTGAGATAAAAACACCAAATATACAGCGATCTTATTTTTATTGGGAACCTGAATTTCAAATTTACCAAGACTCGACAAATATTAATGTTATTGCAGTGCGTCAAATATTGATAGCACTAAATAAAGATGTTAATCGCTCCCAACTATTTAAAAATTTCACCGAGACTTTGCGAGTTGGGAAGTATCAATATGGAATGATAATAATGACAAAAAAATAAAAAACGAACAACTAATCTTACATTATATATTATGAAAGCAAGTACGCAGTACAACGATTTTGAAGGAACAGCAGCAGCTGATATTAGTGACCATTCAAACCTTACTGACTTTCTGAATTCTCGTGGTGCTGACACAGAAAGATACGACCCGATTGGGGCGAGTTTTTATCATGGTTATGCCAACTTCTTCAGCGGTTCAATAATTTGTATTGACCAACAACAATCAACTGAAGACACCCCATACATTGTTAAAATGCATTTTGAAGCCGAATTCACTCATGAAGAATTTTTTAATTTATTTAAGAGATTTAATGCTGTTGTGACGAAAAAATACGGTGGACATCAGGATAAAGAAATTAATGAAGAAATAACTATTAGCGACAGAGAACAAACGGAAGAATAAATAACGCAGCACAATAAATAGGACTATCGAGCAGTCTGTAAGTCCCAGCGATTAGTCTCGGCTGAACTATATCCCGGTCATTATTTAAGCTATGTACTTATCGACGCTTTTCGTTATTTCGGTTTTGAAAGAAGGAGATGAGAAACACTACAAAAGAGATATAAACCTACGGCATTATCCCGAAAAGGTCTCTTACAAAAGAAAGATGATATTAAAGCTTTACGATATTAGCAGGTAAAAAAAGATTATAAATGAATTTCTTATTTAGCTGCATTCGAATTGAGAAAAACATCGACAATATTTAATCGGAGCTATCCCGTAAGGATTTAGTTCAATCTAAAGGAGTAGACGGCTGACGGTCAAATGACCGTCAGTGCGCCTCTCACAGCACCGTACGTACGGGTCTTCCCGCAAGCTTGCGGGACAGGCAGTATACGGCGGTTCTCTACAACATGGGGAATTGAAAATAGACGTTAGTCAATAATGAATTTGAATTTGCCAGTTTTATGCCCTTTAGATTGTACATTTCGGCAAGTGGAACATAGCCTCGCTTTTTGAGGCGGTCGATAGTGATGGACAACAAGCAAAAAACTGAAATGCAAAAAACAAATAACCTAACATAGTACAGACTAAACTTTTAAAGAACAGTGTATAAAAACAGATTAAATTTGAGGAATATGGTTGTGGTAGCAATCTGCCTCTCAGTAATAACAATTTTTTCGAGTTGTGACAAAGAAGACGATATATTGTTTAAAATAGATGGATTGACTGTCGACAACTATCCCAGAGTAGATGGTTCTTCTTCAACCCAACCTTTAAATACCTTGATTGCGTGTAAATTATTAGGTTGGCGTTATGAATGGAGGCCTTTAATAGAAGGAAACGGTATTTGGCGGTTAGAGCCCGATAGCGAAGATGTTCCGGATAATTTCTTTGGCCAAAGGATAAAATCGTCTCAAACACACAATTCAATTATTAACTTAATAGATAATCAAACTGATATTATTATTTCGGCAAGAAAAATGTCGGCAGATGAAAAATTATATGCTGAAAGTGTTGGCGTTTCTTTGATCGAAACACCTGTTGCTTTGGATGCCCTCGTT
>JAGXIO010000109.1 GCA_024635555.1 Saccharicrinis sp. | reverse complement strand
TTTGTATCACAACCTATTAACATTTTCTTCCTTTTTTAGTTAAGAGATAAATTAAAATTCAAGATTTGAGATGTTAAAAAGTTTGTTGTTTTTTCGATGTAATACTTCATGAAGTCATCCTTATATTCCTGAAATGGGCTGTTTTTATGACTATTGATTCATGGGATCTCTTTCATGCATCCTGTTGTTCCATTCTTTGGCAACAGAAGTATCCCTGTCTAACATGTACATCATGTTGTTCATCATGTGGTTATCTATTTCAGGATTGTGTTGGCGCATGTAATCCAGATTTTCCTGATTAAACATGTGGTTCATAAACGGGCCATTCTCCATCATCCAGTTCATGGAAGTGGGTTGGGCCATCATTTCATTCATAAAATCATTCATCAGTTCCTTGTTGTTCAGGATTTGATTGAATGCTTCTTCTTTTTGTTGTTCGTTGGCTGACAGGTCAATCTTCGCATTGTTCATATCCGAGCAACTTGAAACTAATATTCCAATTATTAACGCCAGGCTGAAAGCCCAAAAATTCATCTTTTTCTTTGTTTTCATGATATATAAAGTTTTAAATAATTATGGTGTTAATTTACAACATATTACACCCGAATATGTTACATCATTCTCTAAATGATTTACATCATTCACACTTCTTATATTACTTCATAGTTCCGCATCATTCCCATATCCTCGTGTTCCAGGTTGTGGCAGTGGTACACATAAATGCCGGTGTAATCTTTAAATCGCAGGGCGATTTTCACTTTCATTCCGGGCATCAGCATAAAAGTATCCTGCCAACCTTCATCTACAAATCCATCTTTGATTGTATTCCATGAATCACTGCTCATTCCGGAAACATCCCGATCAATAATTTGAAACTGTAATCCATGTAAATGCACCGGATGTGGCATTTTCATCATATTCTGCATCATTCCCATTCCCTGGCCATTATCTCCATTTATAAATTCCCAGATTTCAGTAGTGTTGAGTTTAACTTTTTCCCAGTCGGCAACTTCTCTCATTTCAAATGTTTCTCCGTTAATAACCCACTGCATGCGCTGATTGTAAAACCGAAACCGTCTTGGTGAATCAGCATTTACGGCTTCTGACTCCGGAATTGATTTAATCGCTTCAAATGTGGATGGTAATGATTTGCGCTCACCGCTTTGTGAGGTGACTGTAAACGTACAAATGTCGAAACCGACACCATTTTCCGGACCTGAGCCGCCCATCATGCCACCACCCATCATTCCGCCACCCATGCCCATTGAAGAGCCATCATTAAAAGAAAGGCTTTGCAGATGAACTTCTTTTCCTGTATCCGATGTCGAAAAATCTTTCCAGAGTTCAACCCGTTCACCGGAACCCAGTATCAGGTAAGGTTTTCTTACCGGCTGAGGCAACAAACCACCATCTGTGCCAATCACAATCACATCGGAACCATCACTCCAGGCAAGCTTATAAATGCGGGAATTGGAGCCATTCAAAACCCGGAAACGGTAAGTTGCTTTTGAAACCTCAAGGTTATTTTCAGGATTTCCGTTCACTACAATCCGGTTGCCTAAAAATCCCTGCATCTGGCTCATCGGATTATTCTGCATATACACGAGTTGGTTGTTATCGTCGAATATCCGATCCTGGATAATTAGCGGGACATCGTATTGTCCTGCGGGCAGGTTATTTTCGTCATCTTCAACGATAAACATTCCTGCAAGTCCCCTGTAGACCTGCGGACCCGTTATTTTATCAGGATGCGGGTGAAACCAGTAGGTACCGGGTCGGTTGTTTACTTCAAATTCATAAACATATTGTTTTCCATTGTTTATCGCATACATCGGGTGCCCGTCCATTTTGGGCGGAATGTGCAGCCCGTGCCAGTGAATAACACTTTCGCGCGGAAGTTGATTTTTAAAGCGAACCCTGACTTTTTGTCCCTGCTTCACTCTGAAGACAGGTCCCAGCCACGAACCGGGAAGATTTTCAACAGTGCTATTTTCAGCTTTCAAAATATTTGAGACGTAAGAATAAACCTCTGTTTTATTGCCGGTAAACACTTGCAGATTTCTTTGCGCTGCAGTAAGCTCAATATCTAAATCCGGGTTAAAGCTTTCATTGATAGAATTGCCTGAATTCGGGTTTAATCCATTTCCTGATTTACAATATGTCATTGAGGGCAAAATAGAGAATGCGGCCAATCCGTAGGTGAAATTTCTTAAAAATTCGTACCGTTTCATTTTAATAAAGTTTTGCCAATTTAAAAATACAATGTTGTAGTTGTGTAAATCCAAAATAATCAGATCATTTTTTTATGGTGAAAAAAACATGCCAAAAAATTATATCAAACTGTATATCAACACTTAAAAAATGATAAGCAGGACATTACGGCATTCACTCAATTTTCAGGAATAATAAACCTGTGGAAATGCTACACACTGTTTTTCAACAAAATGAGAAATAATAAAGTACCCGTTTATAAAACAGGGGCAAAACATTACTAATTTTAGGCTCGTACCGATAAGAAAAATGAAAAACCATTACACTTTTTCAAGTGCATTTGATAAATCTTCTTTCAAATCATCCACATCCTCAATGCCTACTGAAACTCTGATTAGATTATCATGAATTCCCAGTTTCTTTCTTTGCCCGGCCGGGACCGAAGCATGCGTCATTATTGCAGGATGTTCGATTAAACTTTCCACCCCTCCCAAACTTTCGGCAAGCGAAAAAAGCTTCGTGTTTTCAAGAAATTGTTTTGACTCTGTTAGTCCCCCATTTAAGAAGAAGGTTATCATTCCTCCATACCCTTTCATTTGTTTCCGGGCCAGTTCATGCTGCGAAAAGGTTTTTAAGCCGGGATAAATTACCTTTTTTACTTTTTGATGATTGTCGAGAAATTTAGCAATGGCCATTGCATTTTCGCCATGTGCTTTCATTCGCACCGGCAGTGTTTTTAGTCCTCTCAGAAGCAGGAAAGAATCGAAGGGTGACAGAATAGCGCCTGTTGCATTTTGCAGAAATTTAATTTTCTCAAGAATTTCACCTTCATCTTTTACCACCACAATTCCGGCCACTACATCGGAATGACCGTTTAAATATTTTGTTGCGGAATGTACGGCAATATCGACTCCGAAATCGAAAGGTTGCTGAAGGTAAGGAGTTGCGAAAGTATTGTCGCAAACGGTAATTATTCCGTGTTTTTTAGCAATGGCAACCACTTTCTCAAGGTTCACCAGCGTTAACAAAGGATTTGTCGGTGTTTCTGTCCAAATTAATTTAGTATTGGATTTAATTGAAGCAACTAATTTTTCCTCATCATTTAAATCGATAAAAGAGGTTTCAAGGTTTGCTGAAAACTTCTTCACTTTGTCAAATAAACGATAGGTTCCTCCGTACAAGTCCTCCATAGCAATGATGTGGGAACCCGGTTCGAGCATTTCCAAAACGGTGCTTTCGGCAGCCAGTCCTGAAGCAAAAGCAAAAGCCGCTTTACCGTTTTCGAGTTCAGCCATGCAGTTCTCCAAAGCTGTGCGTGTAGGATTGGCACTTCGCGAATATTCATAACCTTTATGCTTTCCCGGGCTCGACTGCACGAATGTTGATGAGGCATAAATGGGGGTCATAATTGCGCCGGTTGAAGGATCAGGTTCTTGTCCGGCGTGAATGGCAAGGGTAGAAAATTTATATCTGTTCATAGTATTATTTTTTATCCGTTTACTGTTTCTTTTTTTGTGTGGTTGAATCCGTGTTCTTCCATCCACGCATCGTTGTACATTTTTGTCAGGTATTTATTTCCGGTATCGCAGGCAAATGTTACGATTCTTTTTGGCGAAGTTTGTTCACGGGTGAATTTCGCAGCCGCAGCCAGCAGCACTCCTGTGGAAGATCCAGCCAGTATCCCTTCGTTTTTTAACAGTTTTCTTGCGGTAGCAAAAGCCTCGCTATCCGTAATTGAGTAAGCTTTTTTTACCATTGAAAAATCGCATTGCGACGGCACAAAATCTTCCCCGATTCCTTCCACCATCCAGCTTCCGGCATTTCCTGTTTCACGGGTATAAAAATAATCCTTTAAAACCGAACCCTCAGGGTCAGCAAGAACGATTTCCATATCCGGTTTTGTTTTTTTGAAGAAACGGGTAAGTCCGCTGATTGTTCCGGCAGAACCAACACCCACCACAACAGCATCGACATCATGGTTCATTTGCTCCCAAATCTCGGGGGCGGTGGTTGTTTCATGTGCATAAGGATTTGCCGGATTGTTAAACTGATCGATATAATACGAATCCGGGATTTCCTTCGATAGTTTTGATGCCAAATCCTGGTAGTATTCCGGATGTCCTTTCCCAACATCGGAACGCGTATTAATAACTTCGACACCCAATGCCTGCAGGTGTGTAATTTTTTCACGGCTCATTTTATCAGGAATGACCAGAATCAGTTTATACCCTTTTTGGGCCGCAACAAGCGCCAGGCCAAGACCGGTATTGCCCGCAGTGGCTTCAATCAGCGTGTCACCGGGCTTTATCTTCCCTTCTTTTTCCGCTGCTTCAATCATTGAAAGCCCAATTCGGTCTTTTATCGATCCGCCGGGATTCTGACTTTCCAGTTTTATAAACAAGCTGGAGTTTCCGGCATTAAAACTTTTTAACTCAACAATTGGAGTGTTTCCAATGAGTTCCAATACATTTTTGTACACCATTTTTTTAGAATTTAGGTTAAAAAAAAAGCCTTCCACGAATCCGTGAAAGGCTTTATAATTGCTTAAAATTATTCTCGTATTAAGTCACAGACATACCTTTCACTAGCTTGTTCAGCTTGCGACAACAACAAATATTAAAGTTGTATGTGAAAAGTAATCTGTTCATTTATTTTAAAATTATTATAGTACAAGTTATCAAACTACCAGTTCTTCTTCCCGGATATAATTGAATGTGAGCGGAGTGGGAAATGCCAGGTTGTCGTTTATCGGGCAACGGCTCTTAATTATGTCCATCCATTTTTCGATCTGTTCAGGCGAAGCATCGGTAACAGGTGAAAAATTTACGTCAATTTGCTTAAACCCGGCCCGTTCTTCATCCGACTCCCCTAACAACCTTGCCGGGTTAATATTTCCCTGAACTGAAATTTCCAGACTCTCCAGGTTTAGGTCCAGTTCGCGCGCAGTTAAATGGGCCACAACATTAATACAGCCGGCATAACTTGCCAAAAGATACTCTACAGGATTTGCTCCCAAATCTTCTCCTCCCAACTGTGGTGGTTCATCAATAACGATATTAAACTGGCGGGCATTTGCCGAAAAGCGGGCTGCAGACTGTGCTTCCCCTTTAATTGAAATCTTCAAATCTGACATAACATTTAAATTTTTAGGTAAAAAAAAAGCCCTCCACAAAAATTTGTGAAGGGCTGTATCTATTCGCGTATTATATTACTAACTATGCGAGCACAGTATCACCCTCCACATGTTGAGTCAACATACAGCAACACATACACATCATGTTGTTTATGGAAAGAGATCTACTCATTTATTTTAAACTTATATTTATCCTACCAATACAGTAGGTCACAAAAATAAACAAATATTTTATTGAAGTGTATTATTTAATTTATTTTAAAAAAAAACTGGTTTGTTCCGGTTATATATTTTATTTGTCGCAGGAATGCTATAACTTTTTGTCATTTGCTTTTCCGAAGGCTACATTATCTTCTGAGAATACAAACCAGGTGATGCCCAATGAACCAGTAACGAAAAGCCAGCTAATTCCGAAAGTTAGAATACGACATTAAAACGTAACCACCTTATCGCTGTTAACCACCCACTGGGTCAATTCGGCCATGGTACTGATTTCGGTTCCCTCAATAAGCGGGGCATTCTTCAATCCTCGGGCATCGGCACACGAGCCGCAGATTTTTACTTTGGCGCCTTTGTTTATGGAGTACTTCATCATCCGTTCTATGTTGTAATAGCCGTTTGGCGTGGTTTGCCCAGCCAGGGCACAGGAAGCCGCATCTGCCATTAAGAACATCCGTACTTCCACATCTTCGTGTGCTTTGTTTAGCTGGTTCGCTAATCGTAATCCATTGTATGCTTTTTCTGTTCCGTAAGGTCCGTCGTTTATTAAAATCAAAATTTTCTGCATGTTGTTCTTTTTAAAATTTTATTGAATATTTTTTATGAAATTGAATCCATTAAAGATTTTAAGGTGTTATAAAGGGCGGTTGTTTCTTTGAAAAGTTCAGGATTGGAACTAACCGCTTTCAGCATAATTTCCATATTCATGGTTGAAATTATGGTTTCCCCGTTGTCTTCGTAAATAGCCAGTTTGCAGGGCATAAAAATGGCAAAATGAGGGAAGTCGGTTAACATTGCTGCGGCAGATTTAGCCTGGCAGATTTCGTAGATATAAACTTTCCTGTCGATGGGAAAACCTTTGCTTTCCACGATGTCATGATAAACGTAGGTTTTAAGCAATGCGAACTTATTTTCTTCGCACGCTGAAGGAACTTTTTCAATTACCTTTTCGATGGGTTGTTTACTTAAAATTTTATGGGTAAACATCTCAATCATTTTTTCCGGCGGCATTTCTGCCAACATCTCTTTTTGATTCATAACTTATTATTTTTAAAAGGTTAATACAATTTTGTTTTTTCTGACGATTGCGTATAAATCGGCCATCGACGAAAAAGTGCAGATTTGGGGTCCCTCCATATTCCGGCTTTGCAGGCATGTGCCGCAGCCCTGAATTTCACCACCTTTTTCCAAAAAGGCATCGACCTGTTCTTCCAAATCTTCGTTTTCTTTCACCAGGTTATCTACCTCCACCCCTTTTCCAAGGAGGAAAACCTGAACTGTGTCGCCCTGATTTACAGAGTGGTTAGCCAGCCTAAAAGCGTTCCAGGTGGTTTCCACATCATTGGAATAAATTACCATTCCGATGGATGTGGGTGAATGCTTCTGCTTCTGTGATTGCGGATT
Source organism: Saccharicrinis sp. (assembly GCA_024635555.1). Lineage (GTDB taxonomy): Bacteria > Bacteroidota > Bacteroidia > Bacteroidales > Marinilabiliaceae > Saccharicrinis. The sequence continues at coordinate 2,412 of JAGXIO010000109.1, read as the reverse complement.
AAACTGTTCCTGTGCCGAAATGCTGTTTGACAGAAACAGCAAAATGATGGCGAGAGAGAAAATTGTTTTTTTCATTGAATGTATTATTAAAAAGTTTATTTTGAGAGACTAAGTTGATTTACAGCCGTTGAAATGGCTTCCACAGCGTGGTCGATTTCTTTCTCAGTTGTATATTTACCTGTTGAAATGCGCACCGTTCCGGCGGCTGTTTTCCGGTCGGTATTCATGGCATTTAACACCGGCGATATTTCAACAGAATCGGCATGGCAGGCCGAGCCGGTGGAAAAACTCACCCCGCTGCCGACAAATGATGCCAGCGTATGCGCATCCACTCCGTCGAACGCAATGCTCAGTGTATTTGGCAGGCAATTATCCAGATCGGCATTCACTTTTACGGTTGTTTGGCATTTTTCTTTCAATCCTTCGAGCAAAAGTTGTCGCATTTGAAAAAGGTGCCGGTTATTTTTTTCCAGATTTTCTTTGGCCAGTTCACAGGCTTTGCCCAGTGCAACAACATAAGGCACGTTTTCGGTGCCGGGACGCAATCCGCGTTCCTGCCCCGCGCCAAAAATCAGGTTTTCAAACTTTACTCCCTTCCGGATATACAGAGAGCCGATGCCTTTGGGCGCATACAGTTTATGCCCGGCAATGGAAAGCAAATCTACATTAAGTTTATTTACATTAGTTTCAATTTTACCAACCGATTGAGCAGCATCGGTATGAAAAAGCACACCATGCGTTTTGGCAATTTCCCCAATTTCTTTGATGGGTTGAATGGTCCCAACTTCGTTGTTGGCGTGCATAATGGAAATCAGCGCTGTGTCGGGCCGAACTGCTTTTTTAACATCAGCCAAATTTACTTTCCCGAAAGAATCAACCGGGAGCCAGGTAATTTCGTAACCCTGTTTTTCAAGGTAGTAGCAAACCTCAGTCACTGCGGGATGTTCCACCGCAGAAGTAATAATATGTGTGCCTTTTTGTTGATTGGCAAAAACGGCTCCCCGGATGGCATGATTGTTCGATTCGGTGCCACCGCTGGTAAAAATAATTTCTTCGGGCGTCGCACCGATAAGATTTGCCACCTGCATCCGCGCTTTTTCAATGGCTTCCTTGTTGTGCCTTCCAATGGCATAGCCGCTGGAAGGATTTCCGAAATGCGCCTGGATATAAGGCAACATCTCATCTGCCACTTCCGGGGCAATGGGGGTAGTAGCGTTGTAATCAAGATAAATCAGGTGCTTCATAATTATTGTTGATGCTTTTCCAGTTGCCTCATTTTCCACTCGGGATATCCTTCATCGAGCCTCCTGACTTTAAAGCCGTTTTCGGAAAGCACTTTCACCGCTTCATCGGCCAGCACACAAAACGGCCCGCGGCAATACGCAATAATTTCCTGCTCTTTCGAAAAGTCTTTCAGGCAACACAACAATTCTTCCATCGGAATTGAAACCGCACCGGTAATGTGGTCCACTTCAAATTCTGCGGAAGGCCTCACATCCATCAACAACACATTTTTGTTGTGAATCATTTGCTCCAGCTCATCGAGGCTAACCGAATTGAGCGCTTTGTTGTCTTCACGCTGCCGGTTCATTGTTTTTTCCAGTTCGGCGATTTCAGAAACTGCATACTTGGTAATGTGTTGGTATAGAGCCAGGAATTCGTTATTAACCAGAGAATAGTAAACGTAATGCCCTTCTTTCCGGGATTTTACAATATTGTTATTTTTGAGCACCTGCAAATGTTGCGAGGCATTTGCTACCGTCAGATTGGTTGCCGCCACAACCCCTTCCACGCTTTTTTCACCTTGCGAAAGCATCTCGATGATTTCGAGCCGTGCGGGATTGGCAAGTGCTTTCATCAGTTTTGACAACCCGTCGTACATGGCATCTTTAAATTCGCGGCCTTTCATATTGAATTGTTTTGTTCGGGGCAAAGATAAATGGATTATTCAATTATTCAAGAGATTAATTGAATAGGTATTTCAGAATTACCAACCTATCGCTTATCTGCTTCCCCTGTGTTCGGTCGTGAACCGGCCAACATCGCAGAGTTGACGGCGTAATTAAAAAAGTTTTATCTCTCGCATGATTGTAGCGAAAAAAAGTGGTGGTTACTAATCAATCGCAATCACATTTTAATTCTTTGCGGTTGGCTTTTTCAAAGGATTCTCTGCCTTCTGAAAAAGCAAACCAGGCAATACCCAGCGAACCGGCAATATCGAGCCAGCCAATCCCAAAAAGTTCATACAAACCGCTCGATGCAAGCAGAATGAATGAAAGGTAAAAGCACGTTTTTGTACAATTTGCGTCAGCAATAATGGCGTCGGAATTTAATTTTCTACCAATCCGCAATTTCCAGGTCATTAAAAAATACATTGTCAGAATCGATAATACTGATATGATTATGCCCGGT
>JAGXIO010000014.1 GCA_024635555.1 Saccharicrinis sp. | reverse complement strand
TAGGATATATCCAAACCCAACAAATGGCATTGTTTATCTTGATAATCTTAAGGGAGTTAACAATATTAAAATGTATTCTATTCAAGGTGAACTTATTCTAAACCAAAAAGCTTCAAACTCAAACACATTTTTAGATTTTGGCGAAAACTCTAAAGGGATCTTTTTTGTAATATTCGAATATGATTCAGGCAAAATTGAAAGACAGAAAATCATTGTGAAATGATGTAAAAAATGGAAAAAGTTAAGCCATTTTGGCAGGCATAACATTAATAGAGTATTAAAAATATCAAAATGAAGAAAAACAAAAAAACAAAGATTTTTATAGTGCTTGCACTTTTGGCAATGGTAAACTTGTCACAGGCACAGGAAATAAAACCAACAGAAGTAAAACAAGTCATGCAAAAAGTGGCTGACTGGCAAATAGAGCATTTCCAGGATCTTTATAGCGGGTACTCAAAACCCCACAATCCATTGGATTGGACAAATGGCGCATTATACGTTGGCATGGTAAAATGGGCAGCAATGTCAGATGACGAAAAATATTACACCTGGCTCAAAGGTATTGGTGAGGAGAATGACTGGAAATTATATCGTCTCATCTATCATGCTGATGATCATACGGTAGGTCAGATGTATATCGATCTGTATCGCAAGTATAAAGATGAAAAGATGATTGAAGCAACGAAAGAGCGGTTCAATTTCATCATGCTCCATCCTGCACAAACATCATTGCAATGGAAGACACCATATAACCAGGATCGCTGGAGCTGGTGCGATGCATTGTTTATGTCTCCTCCGGTTTGGGCAAAGCTATATAACATTACAGGAGAAGAAAAATACCTCGATTTTATGCTGGAGGAATACAAAGCAACCACCTCTTTCCTGTTTGATAAAAAAGAAAACCTCTATTACCGCGATGAAAGCTTCATGGGCAAATTGGACAATGGTACAAAAATATTTTGGTCACGAGGCAACGGTTGGGTATTTGCAGGCCTTGCGAATATCATGGATGAACTGGATCCTGGGAGTAAGGAATACAAGTATTTCTTGAAAATATACAGGAAAATGGCCAAAAAGCTGATCGAGATTCAAACACCGGAAGGACATTGGTCGATGAGTTTATTGGGACAGGAATATTACCCAACACCCGAAACAAGTGGTTCATCATTTTTTGTTTATGGTCTTGCATGGGGTATAAATAAAGGAATTTTAGATAAATCAGACTATGAACTGGCAGTAAAAAAAGGATGGAATGCCATGGTTGGTCATGTAACAAATGAAGGCATGTTGGGTTATGTTCAACCAATAGGCGCTGCTCCTGGTAAAGCCTGGCCCGACAAAACAGAAGTTTACGGAACGGGGGCATTTTTAAGTGCCAGTTCAGAAGTATATAAATTGTTTGGAGGAAAATAATAAAATATATACAGATGAAACGTCCATTCAAAAATCATCATTTTTTCACAATAAGAGCATGATTATTTTCGAATGGTAAGTTCCATACGACCAATAAATTAAGTAAAAAATAACCGTATGAAATATTTAATACCTGCCGCCATAGTATTTTTCATCCTTTCGGTTACAAACCTGACGGCTCAAACCAACAAGGAAAAATCCATCAAAGATTTTAGAACTTATTATTCAACGCACCAGCACGGGGGGCACGAACTAAACATCTCTGAATCTCTAAGCGAATGTTTATCATTATTGCAAAGCGATGGTAAGTTTTCTGATATGGTTACAACACAAGCAAATATATTGGCCAACAATGACCACCTTAGCAATTATTCAGAACCACAAAGAAGGGTGTCGGATATGAACGGAGCCGCATTCAAACGACTTTGGAAAATTGCCGAAAGTTACCGCAGCAAAACGGTCTCAGATAAACTTACTGACGCTACATTATTGAAACTTTATAATGGAATTATTAATTATGGAGAACTGGAACTTTCACGGGCAAATGTTTCTGGAGGTCGCTTTCATACTTCTTGTTTTGCAATTCCCACTGCTGCCATTAATACTTATTTTTGTTTCTATGAATTAATGGATAAAGTTGAATCAAATCAGCTAAACAATGAATTAGCGATAAAGCTCAACTCGGTATTAAAAGATGTGGGTATGCAATCGTGGACGCAACCCTACCGTAATGATGCTACAGACTTAAATGTAGTGCAGGTAGACCGATTTAGAAAGCATGTTTGGTGGGTTGGAGGAAACGGATTATCGTATCGTTCGGTTTTACCCGCAAGTTTTATGATGAGTTCGGTTGAAATGGTTGATGTGCTTGCAATTGTCTCAAAAGGTGCTTTATCTGCTGTTTCACAGAATACTTTTGATGAAGCATTTTGGACCGAAGGTTTTACCGCCGATGGTGCCGGATGGGGACATGGAAAACAATGTTTGATCTGGGGATATCCGGTACAGGGAACAAATTCAGCTTTGGAGAATCTAAACAGACTGCAGGGAAGTCCGTGGGCTGATGTTTTAGAACAAGAAAATGTGGATGCTCTGTTTACTTTTATTCGCGGTTCATCATGGTATTATTACCAGGGTTTCGTACCTCCCTGTTTGGGTCGAACCAGTATGTACTATATAGGAACTACTAAAAATAAGATACCGGCTAAAACTTTAGTAGGAAATTTATATGATAATTGGAAAAGCTTTTTAACTCCGTCTCAGAATTCAGAATTGGAATTGTATTTAACTAATGTAGCTAAAAATAAATTCACAATGCCGGGGACACCTCCAGGCTATTATACTGGTACACGTTGGTTTTTTAATAACGATGACCTTATTAAGAAAACGCAGAAGTATTACCTAATGGTAAATATGGCTTCCTCTCGTTGCGATGGCATTGAAAGTGATCATAAAGGGAATGACAGATATAATTTTTACACTTGCGATGGTTTAACTCTTTATAATAAAACTGGTAGCGAATATTATCAGGCCATAGGAGGCTGGAACCTGACATCGATACCCGGAGTAACAAGCCGACAAGGTGAAGATAAATTATCACCTGTTACAAATTGGGATGGTTACAATAGTCAGCATAATTTTGCAGCCGCAGCATGCAATGGTTCCGAAAATGCAGCTTCGGGCTTTATTTTTGAAAAAATGCATGCCGGAACAAAAGAAACAAGTACTTCGCTAAATGAAATTATTTATGGTGTAAAAGCCTATAAATCCTATTTTATGTTTGGCGATTATATGCTGGCACTCGGTGCGGGCATTACCAACAACAGGTCAAACAATGCCGGCGATGTATGGACAACCATCGACCAAACACTTTGGCAGGGTAATGCAAAATGGAAATCAACAGAAAATACCGGAGAAATAGCAAAAGGCAGTGCCGCGCAAAACATTACTTTAAAAGCAGCAGACGATGCCGGAACCGAACTGATCTGGGCAAATCAGGAAAACGGTTTTTCGTATGCTGTTTTACCTGAGCATACAACAGGCTCAGTGCATTTAAATACTGAAACAAGAACCACAAAATGGGAAGAAATTAACGCAAATAACGCAGGCAGATCAGACTTGCCGACCAGCGTTGATATTTTTCATATGTGGATAGATCACGGGAAAAATGTTACAAATGGTGAATACGCATATATTAGCTATTGTGGAGATAATACAGACGAAAATTCATTCCAAAATAATCCGATTAGAATTATCTCAAATACTACCAAATTACAGGCTGCTTCAACCACTGATAATAATATAACCGGTGCTGTATTTTATGATATTAGCGACACATTACAAACCGGAACATGGGACATGCAGGTCTCGGCTCCTTGTGCAGTATTAGTTGAAAAGAATAATATTGAATGTACTATCACTGTTACCGATGCGGAAATGAATAAGAATTTAAAATTCATAGAAGTTAGAACTACCTTGCCTGTCAGAGGCGAAAATATTGTAAAAGACGGTATATGGAACCTTGTTAAAATTGCAATGCCTGAAGGCGATTTGTGCGGTAAACCTGTTTCTGTTATTCTTGAGTTAGATTTTGCAGGGATACCCTGGCGTGAAACTTTTATTTTAACAGATGGTTCTACCGAAGATTCAGGAAGCACAGGATGGAGTACGCTTACCAACAATATGCAAAGCGGCGGGTATGCAAAAATAGTAAGCAATATGTTTGAGATAAAAGCCAGCGAATGTATCCTAACAACGGCAGCAGTTGATATTTCAGGCGAGAAAGGAGTGGATATTTTTATTGACATAAATTCAATATCCGGCGAGAATTTAAGTGCTGCAGATTATTTAAATATTTATTACGTTTTGGATGAAAATCAGCCCATTGCCATTTATGAAAATATCGGAAGCATTGGCCAACAAACAGTAGTTGTCAAAAATTTATCGGGTAATGCCCTGAAGATTATTGTTGAAGCAAAAGTTGCGGATACCACGGCAAGTTATATAATTGATAACATAATTATTAATAAAAAAACACTACCAAAGCTCTCGTCATTAAAAATTAATGGAGCAACTCCCTCAGATTGGACTCCTGATATTTTAGATTTTGACTTTAAAGTTTTATCTTCTGAAATACCTGAAATTGAAGCCATAGCTGATGATACTAATTCAGTGGTGGTGGTTGAAAAACCAGATACAATACCCGGCGAAGTACGGATTATTGTAACCGACATACTGGACGACGTGTCAACCTATACAGTACAACTTGATTATGAGAAATCTATCTCATATGTGGAAACCTTCGAGAATATGACGCTGATAGCTTGGGGCAAGGAAACCTACACCGGCGACAATGATTTTGTCTGGAATGTGGCATCAAAAGGTTCAAGCGGAAATATTGACGGAAGCAAAAATATTTATATGGTGGCAGGATCGCTCGGAATTCAATCCAATCCTATTCCCGGCGGAATATCTTCGTTTACGGTACAGTGTAAAGATTTGTATGATACGGGTGTTGAACGTACTATAGAATTATTGATAAATGATCAGGTAATTGCCACAAAAGTGCACAACGGCACTGAAATATACACATTCCCTGTTGAAAATATTAATATTGCTCGCGATATTACAATTGGTGTTAGAAATGCTACTCCAAAAGGTGATAGCAACAAATCACTTGCTCTGGATAACATTGAATGGACAAGTTATGCAGGGGATAGAACAAGTACTTTAAAAGAAATTTTAATTAACGATAGTTTGTTAAATAATTTTGATGCAAAAACCTATTCCTATGTTGTTGAAATCGATAATATACCGGTTATTACTGCCACGGCAACATCCGATAAAGCTAGTGTTGATATTACCACGCCCGAAAATTTAGGAGACATTGCGGAAATTAAAGTAACAGCTGAAAGTGGTGATTATGCCGTTTACTATATCGCATTAATAAACCCCTCAACAGAAATAATTGAAAATTCAAGTTTGAATACGCTTAGGATATATCCAAACCCAACAAATGGCATTGTTTATCTTGATAATCTTAAGGGAGTTAACAATATTAAAATGTATTCTATTCAAGGTGAACTTATTCTAAACCAAAAAGCTTCAAACTCAAACACATTTTTAGATTTTGG
>JAGXIO010000108.1 GCA_024635555.1 Saccharicrinis sp. | reverse complement strand
TCTTCATAAGGTTTTATCCTGTTTTATTGTTTTGCACCATAAAAATAAGTGATAAAACTTTACTATCAAAACACTGTGCAATATTCTTTTGCACAGTGTTTTACTTCTTTTAATCGGTTAGGAGTTTGCGTTTTTAAGGTATCTCATAAAAGGTAACTGCAATTTAACCAAATTTTGCAATTAAATTATCCTCTACATCAATTCCGAATTATCCATATTGACATTTGGGTAATAAATTACTATATTACCCATTCGAACTTTCTCTAAATCTTGGGGTGTAAAAGTTTTAATCTGAATTATTTGGTATAGAATGTAGATAAACGAAAACTGTTATTCTTCGGCCGTTATGCTTTAATCTTTATGATACTGGTAATCAACTCAACTCGAAGCAAATGAATCCAATGAGTCACCATTTTGAAACCATTGCGTTTGATGCCCGCGATGGTGTAAAGTGCAATCTAAAACATCTGATCAATGGAGAAACGCCAAAAGGACCGGTGCTTCTGGTGCATGGTGCTGGCGTGAGGGCAAATATCTTTGATCCACCAACAGCACAAAACCTCATCACCCAGCTTACATTGGAAGGATACGATGTCTGGCTCGAAAACTGGCGGGGAAGCATCGACCTAGAGCCTAATACATGGGATTTAGATCAGGTAGCTCTTAACGATCATCCGGCAGCGGTGCAAAAGGTGGTAGAATTAACAGGGCATAAACAAATAAAGGCTATTATTCATTGCCAGGGAAGCACCAGCTTTATGATATCGGCAGTGCTCGGGCTGGTGCCTCAGGTAACTACCATTATTAGTAATGCTGTTTCGCTGCATCCTGTGGTGCCAAAATTCTCAGCGTTTAAACTTAAGCTTTATCTTCCTTTTATCAAGCTCTTTTACAAATACCTTAATCCGGCCTGGGGGCTCGATGCGCCAAACTTTAAAGCGAAGTTCCTACGCCTTTTGGTGGCTGCTTCGCATCACGAAAAAGATACCTTGGTAGGCAAGTTTGTGAGTTTTACCTATGGGGCAGGTTTCCCGGCCTTGTGGTTGCTCAATAATCTCGATAGAAAAACAATGGACTGGATTCAGTACGAGTTTGCCGAAGTACCAATTTCTTTTTTCAATCATATTAAAAAATGTGTCCGTAAAGGTGTGCTAATACCTTTGAAATCCAGTAATTACAATACAACTTATCTGGATCAAGCACCAAAAACCAACGCTCGAATCATACTTTTTGGAGGAGAACAGAATTTATGCTTTCATCCCGATAGCCAGCGTAACACCTTTAATTATCTCGAAAAAATAAAACCGGGATTTCACAAGTTGTACATCCTTGAGGGCTACAGTCATCTGGATGTTTTTTTTGGCAAGAATGCGCATAAAGATGTATTCCCACTTATGATACAGGAACTAAATAAAAACTGACTATGACTATTCCAAAACGAATAAAACGATATGAAGGACGTTATGCTCTAGTTGATGGCATACCTTATACAATGCCGGTGAGCGCGAAAAACTCACCTGCTCTGATGGCCGGATTTACATGCGATTGGGAAAAAGCCAATGCCTTACTCCCGGGAAATGAGATACATGCACTTAAACTACCCAACGGGAAGGCGGCTCTTTTGATTACAGTAATCAACTATATCGATACCAGTATTGGAAAATACATAGAATACAGTATTGCCATAGGGTGCACACATGGCCGCAAGCCAGCACCGCCTATACTCAATGCAGCAATGATGAAGACTTATGGCACAGGACAATATATTCTGGACTTACCTGTAAGTTCCGAGGTATCGGTGAAGGGTGGAAAGGGTATTTGGGGTATGCCAAAGCACAAAGCCAACCTCGATTTTAAAGTGACGGACGATAGGGTGAGCAGTCAGTACGAAAAAGATGGACAATTTGCATTTAGAATCGAAATCGAGCGACCCAAATCATCATCCTTAAGCCTAAAAGTGGGCACAGTGAATTACTGCCGTTTCCGAAACATGCTGATGGCTTCCTACATTTATTTTAACTCCAAGGCAGGCGTAAATCTTTTTGGCAAGGCTAAGGGCAACTTATATATAGGTGATCATCCCCGGGTTTCTTTTTTGAGAGATATAGAAATTAATCCCAATCCGTTTTTTACCCTATTTATGCCACAGGCTAATGGCATACTCGATGATCATTTCGATTGTTGGTTTATGACCTACGACAATCCCCCTGAGGAAATGCCCGAAGGACTGGAGAGTATTTTTCATCTCGGACAAACTGAAGAATGGTTGGCAGCACCATCTCTGGATTTTCAGAAGTACAAAATCGGTGCGACCGATGCGAAATAATTAATCGACCCTTGCTAAAATTCAATTCTGGAAGTAAAAAATTAAGTGAAACGCTAACATAGAAAATCTATGAAAAAACTACTCATATTAAACAAGGTAATCTTATTTGCTTGTGCGTCCATGTATTTCGGAACGGGCTGGTCTTTGGTTTTATTTTCCTTTCCGGTTGCGCCGGAATTAACGCCCAACAACTACTATATGCAGTTTGTACCACAAGTGCTGGCTGCCACCAAATTTTTCACCTATATGACCATGCTGATGATGGTGTGCTGTATGATATTTATTATAGAAGAATGGAGAACAAGTATAAAATGGTACCCTATCGTTTTTCTGGTACTGGTGATTCTGGCCACCTTGCTTACCATCTATTTCATTTTTGAATATAACGAGCAGATGACCGCAGGTATTACTGATCCTATGATACTTAAAGGCGTGTTAAGGAAATGGATGAATCTCAACACTATCCGGGTAAGCATTTGGACATTGCAATGGTTGGTAATGGCCATTTACTTTTTCCGCTTAGAGCTTAAGTTAAAACAAGCATAAGAAACGAGGTAATAGAGAACTTTTAATTTTTATGAGATATGAATAAATATCTAAATCCTATCGTAATCATCATTTCCATCGCTACCATCCTTTCGGGTTTAGTGCAGATGATTTCGCCACAAACGGTGCTCACGTTTATTCAGGGTGAGATAACCCCTACATCCTCCCATTTTTTTGCCATTGTGGGCATGTTTATGACATTTTTCGGGGCTTTAATGCTTCATGCTATTTACAGTGCATCCCCACAGCGTCCGGCTATATTGTGGTGCGCCATGCAAAAACTAGGTGCCTTTGCAGCGGTTGGGCTGGGAATTATTAATGGGATATTTGCCCCAATTGCAGCAGCGGTTGCACTTTTCGATTTGTTCTCGGGGCTAATATTCCTCTACTACCGGCGCGTGCGATCCGAATAGTTAGTGCCAATGTAAGGTATTTAAGAATCGTAGGGATAATCATCACATCGTTAACTTTTCAAACTATGAAGCATCTTAGCTACTTCTTTTTTTACACCTACATAGGGCTGGTGCTGGTAGCTGGATTTTGGGGGGCTTTTATCAATCCTTATTTTGATTTTGACCTACTGTTTGGCCTGGATACGGATACCCTAGCGGTAAATGAGCGAATTAATTTGTTGAGTCAATATCGTTTTCTTAGGGCACTAGAGTTCGGTTTCGGTTTGTTTTCGATACTTTTTGTGAGGAGTATTTTTACCAAAAAAGCTTTTAATATACTGTTCCTCCTTATTATGGGTGCAGGCATTGCGGCTAGGGTTGTTGGGTGGATGGTAGAGGGAACACCCAATGTTCTCACACAGTTTTTTATGTTCTACGAATTGATAGGCTGGGTTCTCATTATTATTCACACCTATAAAATACGTCATTATCATGCTCATTGAAAGAAACGACAACTTGCAACAACCGCAACCGCAACAACAAAAGCGGTCACTAATTTTAGCGGGTGGTGGTATGCGTTTGGCTTATCAGGCGGGGGTACTTATTGCTTTGGAGGAGAGCGGTGTTTCGTTTAACCATGTGGATGGAACCTCCGGTGGGATTTTTAATGCTGGTATGTTGGCTTCGGGGCTAAATGCCCATCAGATTGCCCAAAGATGGCGACAACTGGACATCAAGCATTTTATGTCGGCACGTCCACTGAAAAGCTATTTTAAGCCATTGAACATGATGGGCTATGCCGATGCGGATGGCATACGTAACAAGATTTTTCCGAGCCTAGGGATAGATGTGGAAAGGATTAATCGGTTTGCAGCAGGGGACATCACTTTTAATGTGTGCAACTTTTCTGATAAGTCTATTGAATCCATACCTCACGATAAAGTAAAGGAAGATCACCTGATTGCAGGCGTTTCGCTGCCCATTGTGATGCCGGCCATTGAAATAGACGGACAATGGTATTCGGATGCGGTATGGATTAAGGACGCTAACTTGATGGAGGCTGTGAAGCGGGGAGCCGATGAGCTTTGGTTGGTGTGGGCCATAGGCAATACGGCCACCTATTTGCCCGGTGCGCTGAATCAATATGTGCATATGATAGAGATGAGTGCCAACGGCGGTCTGCTAGAAGAATATGCTCGGATAAAGATGATTAATGCGCAAATTGCCGAGGGTAAGCCTGCTTATGTGCAAAAAAAGCCACTTACCTTATTTGTTATCAAGCCAGAATTTCCGCTACCGTTGGATCCGGATCTATTTTTTCATAAAATAGATGCGCGCTCGCTTATCAATATGGGCTACACCGATGCCAAAAAGACTATAAAATCTATGCCCCTCGAAGGAGTAGCTCTGAATACTGAGACAACTAAGATGAAAGATCCTGGCATCAGGTTAAATATCCGTAACCAATTTCATGGTCAACTTTCAGATAAAAAACATCAGCATAAGGTAAGTCTTTTTACTTACATGGTATTTTCATCTCGCGATAACGAGGAAAACCTAAACATCTATTCCAGTATCTATATTGAAGCTTTTGAACAAGAGATACCCTGCTTCGATCATCAGATAAAATCATCAAAAATTGATGGTAAAAGTAAAACCGAATTTAGTAGCAGTTTCATGCACAATAACGATGAATACAAATTAATGGCAAGTTGGGAACTGGGTTCTGCCATTGACTTATTGCTGGGTTTGGAGTTTAAACAGGTGCAAATATCCATTAAAAAGCTAGGTGAGGAAGAGGATGGCATGGAGGGTATCTTATATCAAAATATAAAGCAGCGCATGGCTTCGTGCCTTACTAACAATATCCGCAAACAAGATGGTAAAGCCGGAGGTATCAGATTTAAATATCGAATGGCATTAAAACTGATGAACTATGAAATTTGAAAAAAAATCAATGGTCGGTTGGTATAGCGTGAAACAACTTATGAGCACTGCTGTTAAGACTGTTGTTTCCGGGGTTTTTGGGAGTTACTCGGATAAAAGGGAAATACAGGCCTTTGCTGAGCAAGGTATTTACGACTTATCGGAAGAAGAGGAGCTTTGGATTGATTATATTTCGGATTTGGGCGATGGATTTGATGCTACCTATACCTTGGCTCATCTGATGGCAATGGACGAGATACAGGTAAACAACAAGTCTTTGCCGCGCAGCCAATTACTCATCATGGGAGGTGATGAGGTATATCCCACCCCAGAACGGATAGAATATAGAAACCGACTTCAAGGCCCTTACAACGCCGCTTTACCTTGGATAGATGAAGAGCCAAAAGAACTAAAGCCTAAACTTTTTGCCATACCAGGCAACCACGACTGGTATGATGGGCTTACCAATTTTATGCGTTTATTTTGTCAGGGACGCTCCTTGGGTAATTGGGTTACTTCGCAAAAGCGAAGTTATTTTGCCATTAAGCTCCCGCATAAGTATTGGCTGCTGGGTATCGACATTCAATTAAATGGCGATATTGACGATCCGCAATTGGATTACTTTAAGCAATTGGCGGATAAAGAATTTCAGACGGGGGATAAAATTATTCTTTGTACCGCAGAGCCCTCTTGGGTATATGCATCGCTATCAGGAGATGTGGATTCCGATAAACGATTGAATTTCTTTATTGATAAGATACTTTATGAATGTAGACGCAAGGAAAGTGATGTTCATGTAGAACTAATTCTTACCGGGGATTTGCATCATTATTCCAGATACGAACTTGAATCTGTTAATGAAAAATCTACCCAACTGATAACGGCAGGCGGGGGAGGAGCATTTATGCACCCGACGCATTTTCTAAAAGAAAAGATTGAACGTGTGGATGGATCTAAGGCACATCTTAAGTGGGTATTTCCCTCCTTTAAACAATCACGGAGCCTTTGCTGGCGTAATCTAGCTTTCCCTTATTACAATTGGGGCATGTGTTTGTTTTTAAGCATGTTTCATGTTATTACAACCTGGTTTATTCAAAGCAGCACAAACAATCCTTATGGCAATACATTTATGGAAGGCATATCGGGAGTTGATTTTGCACTCGACAATATTGGTTACTATATGCACATTATCTTTACAAGCATACAGCATAGTCCTGCCGTTTTTTTGCTGAATGCGATCTTGTTTTTTGGCATCCTGTTTTTTACAGATACCGTAACGGGTAAAAAAAAGTGGAATTACAGTCTAGGATTAGTGCACGCTCTGGCGCACCTTGCCAATCTATATCTTTGTATTTGGTTGTTCTCCGTTTGGAATCTGAACCTACTTTCTCTCGATGTGGATAATGTTTTACCGGTCATGTTATTTACAGCAGAGATGTTGATTTTGGGCGGTTTATCCAGTGGGTTTATTTTTGGGATATACCTTTTAATCAGTACGCTGGTTTTTAAATCGCATCCCACCGAAGCCTCTTCCTCATTCCGACACGAGGGGTTTAAGAATTTTTTACGCATCCATCTAACCAAAGATAAACTAACCATTTATCCCATAGGACTAAAAAATGTGGTTCACAACTGGAAAAATATGGGCACTAACGATAAGCCTACATTTGCGGGCGACAAGATAAGCTATAGTTTAATTGAAGATAAACCGATTGAAATACACCATAAGCCATGAAACGAGCCCCCGAAAAATCGGGGCGACCTGTCCCGCAGAATTGCGGGAGGCTATGAGAGTTCTTTCTCACACGAGGGATGATTGTAATGGCGAGTTCTCCCGAATCGAGTTCGGGACAGGCTATCAAATACGATTAAAAAACAAATAATTATAATGAGATGAAACGACTATCGAAACCCATAACAGAACTGAAATCTGAATACGATGTAATTGTAATAGGTTCCGGATACGGAGGCAGCATTGCAGCTTCGCGCATGGCCCGCTTAAATAAACAAGTTTGTCTGCTCGAAAAAGGAAAGGAATTTATCCCGGGTGAATTTCCTACACGGATAGCCGAAGCTGGCAAGGAAATGCAAATTAACAAAGGCAAAGTGGATATTGGTTGCAACAACGGACTCTACGAATTAGTGGTTGGTGGCGACGTCAGCGTGTTTAAGGGCTGCGGACTGGGCGGCACCTCGCTGGTAAACGCCAATGTTTCCATCGAAGCCGAGGAGCGTGTGTTTGACGATAAGATATGGCCCGAAGCTATCCGTAATGATATGGATTCGTTGAAAGAAGGCATCGACAAAGCCCGCGATATGCTAAAGCCGGTTCCTTATCCAGAAGGAAAAAATGGCTATCCCATTTTGGCAAAAACGGAGTGTATGCGTAAATCAGCAACGGCAATGAAGGAAAAATTTCGTTTGTTGGATATCAATGTAACCTTTGAGGACAAGATAAACCATGTGGGTGTGCAGCAAAATAAATGTACCAATTGCGGCGATTGTGTCACTGGATGTAACAACGGCTCAAAAAATAATACGGCCATGAATTATTTGCCCGATGCCGTAAATCATGGTGCCGAAATATTTACCAACATAGGCATATCACATATCGAACGCTACCAAAATAAGTGGTTGTTACATTGTGTTTTGTACAACACGGGGAGGGAGAAGTTTAAAGCGCCATCCATTGTTGTTGCTGCAAATAGCGTTTTCATCTGTGCTGGTTCGCTTGGAAGTACCGAGATACTGCTAAGGTCGGCACAAAAGGGCCTCGACATATCATCCATGCTCGGGAAACGATTTACCGGAAATGGCGACGTGTTGGGCTTTGGATATAATAACGATGCACCAATAAGTGGAATGGGTTGGGGACATAAAGCGCGTACGGGTAAAATATACAATGTTGGCCCTTGCATCACCAGTGTAATTGACCTGCGCAACAGAGAGAAACTGGAGGATGGGATGACCCTGGAAGAAGGCAGCATCCCCGGGCCCATAAAATCTATGTTGATACCTACACTCACCAACTTTTCGCGACTAATAGGAAAAAATACCGACCGTGGTTTTAAGGACTACATACAAGAAAAGTGGCGCGAATTTTTGAGCTGGATTTTGGGCTCATACAGAGGGGCAATGAATAACACGCAGGTATATTTAGTGATGTCGCATGATAGCGGAAATGGTGAGATGACGTTGGCTCACGACCGATTAAAAATAGATTGGAAAGGGGCGGGCAAAGAGGATGTTTTTAAAAAAGTGGGCGAAAAATTACTGGAAGCAACAACGGCCTTGGGTGGAAATTACATCAAAAATCCTAGTTGGACTAAGCTGATGAATTACGATTTGGTTACGGTGCATCCCTTAGGTGGATGCATTATGGGAGAGGACGCTGCCACGGGTGTTGTGGATCATAAAGGTCAGGTGTTTCGAGGTAAAACGGGCAATGCCTTGTATCCTGGTTTGTATGTCATGGACGGCGCCATCATACCACGGCCCGTGGGCACCAACCCGCTGCTGACCATCAGTGGCCTGGCCGAAAGAAATTGTAAATTGATTGCCGGGGAAATGAACGCTCAAATACCCTACGCATTTGATATTATTGAGCATCAGGCGGGTAAGGCAAGAAAAGAGGGGGTTCAGTTTACCGAGACCATGAAGGGGTATTTCTCCCTTAACGAAACGGAGGATTACGAAAAAGCTTACAGGCAAGGTAAAAAGGAAGATTCACCTTTTGAATTCACATTAACAATACGTTCGGAAGATGTGGATACGTTTTTATCCGACCCCAATCATTTGGCAGGCATGATGGGAACCATGGATGCACCCAAACTATCTGCCTACCCGCTGATGGCTTTTGGTGGTAAGTTCAACCTTTTTGTGGCCGATCCTTCCAATCCCAAAATAAAGAAGATGAAATACAATACTGTTTTGAGGAGCAAGGAGGGTATGGTCTATTATTTTTCGGGCTACAAGGAAATGGAAAATAACAAAGGTTTGGATGTGTGGCTTGATACCACCACTTTGTTTATCACTATCCATGAGGGCGAATCAGACTTGGGAAAAATATTGGGGAAAGGCAAATTAAAAATTGAGCCAGCTGATTTTGTGAAACAACTGACCACCATGCGCCCTGTGAATGTTGAAAACGGAAAGTCTGGATTCCGTTCGCTCACCTCATTCGGTAAATTCTTTGCCGGCAATGTGTGGACTACTTTTGTGAAAGGTGGATTGAGATAGGAATCGTGTTTGAGCGTAAAGCGTATAGCGTAAAGTAAAAGGATAGCGTAAAACGTAAAGAAAAATAAAAGCGTAAAGTGAAGGATGAGATGCCTCTACTGTACGTTTTACGCTATACGCTCCTTGCACCTCCACCCAAAACCTGACAAATATTGTTGAAATTACCAGAATTTATATATAAATTCAAAACAAAAATGTCCACATTATTAGATGCTACCTATATTACCGACAAGCTGGGTATAGATTTGCCCTTGATAGGTGTTTACGATGCGCCACGTGATGCCGATTTTGATACGATTATGGAGCCAGTGCCACACAAAAAGGTTTGCGTATTTGCCTATTACAATGCTTGGATGCGAGGCCAAACTTTAAAATTGACGTCGTCAAATTTTGGTTGTGGCGGCAGTGGCTATTGGCTTTTTGGAAAGGAAAGCAGAGCCAGAAAAGAATTTGTGGATTTTTTAGTGGGAGAGGAAGGGCTTAAATGTTCGGATGAAATGATGAATATTTGGTTAGATGTAACACCTACATACAAAGCGATACACAAATGTATTTATATAGGGCCGCTGAAAAATGCGATGGCAGAATACTTAAAGTCGGTTACCTTTTTTGTAAATCCCGATCAATTGAGCGCTTTGGTAGTGGCAGCAAACTATCATGCCAATCCCAAGGATGGGAATCCGGTAGAAGTGCCTTTTGGGTCCGGGTGTATGCAATTGCTTCATTTGCTTCCCGCAAACGATAAGCCTAAGGCTATATTAGGTGCTACGGATCTGGCCATGCGGCGATATTTGCCACGGAACCTTATGGCTTTCACGGTCAATGCCAAGATGTTTGATCAATTGTGTTCCATTGATCAGCATAGTTTTTTGACCAAACCCTTTTTAAACGATTTGCTAGAATTTAGAAAATCGACAAAATAGAATGCCGGTGGAGATGTTTGACAGTATTCCTCCCTCTTCAGAAGTACCCTATGCCCCAAACCTGATTTACTCTTTATTCGCTGATAATTCCAACTCGTCCAATAAATGTTTAAGTGGTTTATAAAACTCCTTAAACCTTTTTTCATCCTCCTCTTTAACTGGTTCAACAGGAGGAGCTTTTACTTTTAAGGGGTCGATGGGTTTGTCGTTTTTAAATACCCTAAAATCGAGATGAGGACCAGTGGATAAACCTGAGGAGCCCACATAGGCAATTAATTCTCCCTGCTTAACCTTATCGCCTTTATTAATTCCTTTGGCAAAGCCGTTTAGGTGCATATAAACCGTGGTGTAAACGCTATTGTGTTTTATTTTCAAGTAGTTGCCTCCCCCTCTGGCCTGAAAACCTTTTTCCGTAATTTTACCATCGCCTATGCTAAATACATGGGTTCCGGAGGGTGCGGCATAATCTACCCCATGATGTGGGCGTCGAATTTTTAGCACCGGATGATATCTACTATTTGAAAATTTGCTGCTAATCCTTGAAAATTTTAGGGGTGCCTTTAAAAATGCTTTTCTTAGGCTTTTCCCATGTTCGTCAAAATAGTTGTACGTAGCACTATCTTCCTGAAAGTTAAAGGCATAATAATCGTCGCCTTGGTGATGAAACAATGCGGCTTCGATGGAGCTGATACCCACTGAAACAGAATCGACATAGTTTTCGGTGTACATTACCTTAAAGTAATCTCCATTTCCTATCCCAAAAAAGTCAACCGTCCAGGCGTAAATGTCCGATAATTCGAGCGCAAGTAGCGGGCTGGTGTCATTGTCGGTCATTGCATTCCATAGCGATGAGGTGATGGCTCCTGTTGCAGTTTTTGAAACCTGGCGCACTGGTTTTTGCCCCAAAGTGATGGTGGCCGAATCGCGCAGATTATACATGATATAGTTTATCTTGTCTATCTCATAAATAAAGTAATGGGCGTTGCGTGCTGAATCAGGATCAAGGAAAATGTAGTATGGATTACCCACTTTAATTTTTCGCACATCAAAGGTTTCTCTGCTTTTATTGGCTAAAAAATCGATTTGATTGTATGGGATGTTGTATTTAAGCAGTATGGAGGCCAAAAATTCGTTTCGTTGTACCGTATAGCTTTCTATTACGAAAGAATCCACGGGTAAACCATACTTTAAGTTTAGAGGCTTCATTTTAGGCAATAAGGCTAAAGAGTCAAACGTGCCTTTTTCCTGATCTTTTTTTTCCTTGGAATTACAACTGCTAATTAAAAGGATGGATAGAGAAAAAAATAAAATATGGCTTAGCTGAATTTTTAATCGTTTTGGCATCATGGTATTCAAGTATTGTTGTGTAGTGTAATGTTGTTGAAAGGCGCAATGTATATAATTTGCAGAAAAAATGCTAATGAAACGGGGCAAGATATTGTCAAATCATTTCGCTAAAGGCATGCTTTAGGAACGAGCAGTTTTTGTAAATAACGACAACACCTCCCACATTATTGTAGGAGGTGCCGATATACTACTTAATAAAAATGAATGGATTTGTTAAACTCGGATTGCTTCAAAACCTTGCCCATAAGCTCCGGCAACGGTGGCCATGGTTACAAAGGCGTCGGGGTCTATATCTCTGATTATTCTAAATAAGGCCGATGAAGTTCGTTTTTTGGCTATCACCATCAATATTTTTTTTTCTTCGCCCGTAAAACCACCTGTGCCATCTAAAATAGTTACTCCCTTGCCGGCAACATGGACTATATGGTCAGAAATTTCCTGGTATTTTTTGCTGATGATAAAAAGCTGAACGGTAGATTTATTACCCGATATAACCATATCAATGGCATATCCGTAAATACCCATCATGATAAAACCGTACATTACCTTTTCAATATCGTAAAAAACAAAGTACGAGGACAGGATAATACATACGTCCAACATGAGTAAAAGCTTGCCCAAACTGATGTTGCGGTATTTATTAATGATCATAGCAATGATGTCGGTGCCACCAGTACTTCCGCCCTGAACAAAAATAAGACCTGCACCGGAGCCAGCCAATGTGGCACCAATCAAGGTGGCCATAAAGGTATCCTTTACGATAGGGCCATCAATTTTGGCCATCAAAAACGATAAGAATGCGGCAAAAAGTACAATCCCATAAATACTTTTTACTCCTGAAGAGAAGCCCAGAATTTTAATGGCCAACAGAACAAGGAAGACATTAATTACCAGTACGCTCACACCTACATCCCACCCCCACATAAGGTAAAACATACTCGAAAGCCCTGTTACACCACCTCCAACAATTCCGGACGGAATGATAAAGCCGGCCCATCCAACACAGGCCATAAATAGTGCAAAGGTGAGTATGATGTAAGATTTACCTTCACGAATTAGTTTTTGTTTGATCATTACCAAAAATCACTATGTTAAATTTTCGGCAAAGTAAGGTAAAGGTAATGAGATTAACCCACTACCACGTTGATTATTTTGTTAGGAACGATTATGATTTTTCTCATGGTTTTGCCATCGAGCCATTTTTGAGCACTACGGTGATTTTTAACTG
>JAGXIO010000107.1 GCA_024635555.1 Saccharicrinis sp. | reverse complement strand
TGCAAAAATTAATTTGGCCAATGGTGAAACCTTTAAAGTGGTCACCAAAAATAGTGGTGAAAACAATATTTACATCCAAAAAATTATCCTGAATGGAAAGAGATATAAAAAGTTGTTTATAACACATCATGATATTATTTCGGGTGGAGAAATAGAGTTTTACATGGGCTCAGAACCAAATAAAGAAATGGCGGCTTACCAAAAACCACCTGAAATAGCACTATAAGGAACAAATGAAAAAGAGCACCACTTATCCCTATGGATTAGGAGGTGCTCTTTTATAATTTAGACCTATTTGCGAAATGGCCTATTTAGCAAGTTACTAGGATACAAGTAACTTATCTTTCCCTTCGTTGACCAATTTCAAGACTAGTTCGCCAAACAAGGTATTGGCCCAGGCAAACCAAGAACGGGTAAAATTGGTGGGGTCGTCTTTATGAAAGGTTTCGTGCATAAATCCGGTACCACCATCGGTATCTCGTAAGGTTTTGATACACCAGGCTATTTCTTTATCATCGTGGCTGGTCAACGCCCGCATAATGATGCTCATGGGCCAAACCATGTTGTATCCTACGTGCGGACCGCCAATTCCTTCGGCTGCTTTTCCCTTAAAAAAGTACGGGTTGTCCTCGCTCCATACCAGCTTACGGGTATTTTCGTAAATAGGGTCTGTTTCAGATACACAGCCCAGATAAGGTAAGGCTATCAAGCTCGGTACATTAGCATCGTCCATAAAAGTTGCATTTCCAAAACCATCTACTTCGAAAGCATAAACCTTCCCGTATTTGGGGTGCGTAACAACAGCATATTGAGCAATAGCTTGTTCAACCTCTTTGGCCAAATCTAAACATGATGTTGCCAATGCTTTATCACTTGTAACTTTCTGGCTAATCTCGGCTAATTGCTGGAGTGAGGTAACCGCAAACAAATTCGACGGAATCAGGAAGCCATAAGTTGCTGCATCATCCGACGGACGAAACGAAGAGTTAATCAAACCCACCGGATTTAGGGGACGGCCATAACCGTCGTTGGAAAGCGTGTCCAGCTGCCTTTCCGTTTCGCGCTGGAATTTATATGGTCCAAGGCCATCCTTGCGTTGTTGTACTTTAAATGTGTCAACAATGCTTGCGGCCGCCTTTTTCCAATCTGCATCAAAAACTGAGTCGTCACCGGTTGTTTTCCAGTAGTGGTAAGCCAACCTTACGGTGTAACAAAGTGAGTCGATTTCCCATTTGCGTTCGTGCAAACCGGGTTGCATATCCGTTTTGTCACTCATCCAATGCACCTCTTCTTCTTTTGTTTTATTAAAGCCATTGGCATATGGATCGAGCAATACGCATTGTGTTTGTCTATGGATTACGCCAGCTAGCAACTGTTTCAACCCTTTGTCTTTGTTGGCCAGAGGCAAGTAAGGCCACACTTGAGCTGAGGAATCGCGGAGCCACATGGCATGAATGTCTCCAGTAATCACAAAAGTGTCCGGTTTACCGTTTATCAAAGCAAATTCAACTGTTGTGTCCAATGTGTTTGGGAAACAGTTTTCGAACATCCAGGCCAGTTTTGGGTCCTTAAGCTTAGCCTTGGTTGCTTTAATGGTCTCTTCAACGGCTTGCGACGTGAAATTTCTTTGCCCTATAGCTGGTCGCTTACTTACATATTGTTCTTTTGCCATTATGCTCCATAATGGATTTGAACTTGCCAGTGAAATACCGGCCGTTGCAATCATTCCTTTCTTGATAAAGTCTCTTCTGTTGCTCATTTTTTTGTTTTTAAATAATATTTTTAGTCCTTAAAGCTAAGTACCACTTTTACCGGAAAATGATCGGAAGGAGTTCTTGCCATATATTCTTTTAGAGATACCTCCTTCGGAAAATTTACTGATTTTTCAGATTCGCTGTCAGCTATTTCAGTTCTGTAGGTATCTGTTAAAACACCATAGCGCTCTACCATAAAAGTGGGGCTAACAAACACATGATCAATACGGCTATCCGTTTTCATGTCCGGTCTAAAATTGTTGAACGTGCCGTTTGTAGCGTATCTAATTTTAGCCACTTCGTAGGCATCGTTCAGTAAAGCAGATCCTTCCAATACAGCATAGTTGGCACTGTGTTGATCTACATTGAAATCGCCGGTTAAAATAACAGGTGTGTTGTGGCACATCTCAGTTATTTTTTTTAAAACAAGTTTGGCGCTATTTGTGCGCGCTTCCACGCCAATATGATCCATGTGCAAGTTGAAAAAGAAAAACTCAAAACCGGTTTTAATATCTTTTAATTTCGCCCACGTACAAATTCTTGGCAAGGCGGCATCCCATCCTTTATTGGGTATATCAGTCACGTCCGACAACCAAAAATGACCTGACTTTATAGCTGTATACTTTTCTTTTTGAAAGAAAATAGGGGCATACTCTCCTTTTGTAATGCCATCGTCTCGGCCAACACCTATAAATTCGTAACCTGGAAGGCCGTCAAGCATATCCAGTAATTGATCGTGAAGTACTTCTTGCGCCCCAAAAATCTCAAAATTGTTAAAGCGAATCAAATCACAGATTACAGGACAGCGTTGTTTCCATCCGTTACCGTTAACAGAGTCCGGAGAATTGTGGTAACGTATATTGAAGGATGCTACAGTTAGCTCTCCTGCTTGTGTTACTTGAATTCCAACAAGAACAAGCAACATAAGTACCCATAAAATTCGTTTCATTATATCTTGTTTTATATGCAGAGTTTAAATTATTTAAACACCAAAATATCTTCCCGAAGGATTATTTTTCGTTGGAGAAAGAATACGGGAAATCCTTTTTTGCTATTCCCCTTGTTTTGTTTGGAACCTGGCTCATTTCAAAATTGATTTCTGCGCCTTTCATTAAATCCTCATGGTTTAGGTAATTCTTTGTAAATTTCTTACCGTTTAGCTCCATTTGGTTAATATACCTGTTTTCTTTTGAATTATTGTTGGCTTTGATGACTATCTGCTTTCCGTTTTCCAGTTCAATTTTTATTGATTTAAACAAAGGGGATTCCATAATATATTCATTGCTTCTACTGGCTGTCTAACTCGGGATATTGCCGTTGAGAATAGATCATCGGCAGCTTTGATTCTTTGCTTGATTACGTCGGCCATTCCTTTTACTGCTTTAATTGGCGCAAGGGTTTCAGAGTTTTGGTACTTACATTACTTTTTTTACTTATTTTTCAACCCTGACTGGCATTATTTATAATTGTCAATACTAACGTCTGGTAATTATTGATCACCAACTCATCTTTATTTTTACACCTTCGGGACTATTCTCAAAACTCAGGAAACAAGTTTGACTCGATTTGTCCCAGGATATTTTTGAATCGATGGAATTACCGGCCACATTGGTCACCTCGGTTGTTTTCACTTTTTCAGGTAAAAGTACTCTCATCACATTAGTGGTATTCCCCGGACTTTTTACTATGAAAGAGTATTCTCCCTCTGTTATTTTCTCATCGGACACTCTTGCAGCAGTAGCCAGAACCTGTGGAGTTTTCGGATTTTCAACACTCCCAATGTTGTATAAGAGTGCCTGTTCGCCGGGGTGAACTTGCTTTTGGTTTAACACTGGAATTTCAGGATCGAACAAGTCTATCAATTTTCCTTTTATTGTATAAGGAGAGTGATCGGGGTTTTCATCCATTACCGAAATTATTTCATAAGGTCCTCTTTTTAGGGCATAGTAATTTTTAAATTCCAGTTCTTTGTCTGTCTTTGCCTGATATAGCTGTTTTATCGTATTTATAAATTCACCATCGTTGTTTTCTTTCAAAACAAATTCTTTTGGATCGTTGCGCACAATGCAAACTTTCCCTTTGCCGTATGTATATTCGCCAGCTTTAAAGGGTGCATTTAAACCGAGTTGCAGAAACAGATGCTCCGACGGGGCTTTAAAATTGTTGCCATCCGTATTCCACCATTCCTGCACACTTTGAAAAGCGTCTTCATCTCTTCCGCAATATACCAAAACCCCACCGTTTTTCACCCACTCGGCAATGTGGCCATGCGCTGCTTTGTCCATCGGTTTCATGTTTGAATAGGACATGATCAGTATTTTCACGTCGTTCCAGGTGTCTGGGAAAGAAGCGTTTTCGATGTGGACGGTTTTTACTGGTACGCCGCGCTTCAATAGGGGAAGGGCCTGCCCGAAGAAATTAGACAGCTGTGGATCTTCGTATCCCTGGTGCGTTGGGAATTGCTGAAACATAAGCGAGTTCGACATAAGAACCGCAATCCCCTGCGAACCACTCACTTGGTTCTCGGATAAAGGCATGCTGTTCAACGAATTGATCATTACCTGCATCTGGGTGGAATAATGCCGGGGTATTCTTTCTTTCTTGTCACTGTCGTGGCTCGTTCTGTAAAGTCCCTCGTAAATGCGTTCGGGCCAGGGCATAATTTCGTAATTTGCCATGGCCGGATATAACAGCTGAGCGGCAAAGGTTGCCTGGTAATTCTTTTTATAGTCGGCCCAATCCCTTGCCCAATCTTCGATAGGGTCCGTTAGGAAGAACATTTTTCTTCCCGTAGGTGCCGTCATCGACTCCATGGAACCATATTCGAGGAAAGCAGTTTCAAATACACGTTCTTTTACCAGTCCGTTAAAATAATTGGGTTCGCGCGAAGTACCCGTCCACACCTGTGCAATGTATCCATCCACACATGGCAATGATGCCAGGCTGGCCTCGGGACTAACAATATTCCACTGTGCATAATTTACCAATGAATGTGTAGGCACGTAACATTTCACATCCATCCCTTTACTTTTTCCATACGCTTTTGCATAAGTAAAAACCTCGTTCAGAGCCCGGTAGTATAAATGGTATTTTAATTTATTTGCTAAATAAGTATTCTCGGGAGATTCGTGTTGCGGCCTCCAGTTGAAGCCATAATATTTTTTCCATTCCTGCTTAAAGGCCTCACTGTATCCGGCACGAGCCCAAAATTCTGGTTCTTCCATAAAAATAGCATCGATACCGGCATCAATAACCCTTTTTACGTGTTTCTCGTTAATATATTTTAGATAGTTTTCAGTGGGCACGATATACGGAACCATTCGTCCGTGCCATATTGTATCTCCGTTTTGTTGCACTTGTCCTTCATCAAGGTGCAATTTTCCGTCCCATTCCCCCGCAAAATAATCCTGGTATTCGCCCCATGCGATGCCTGTCATAAAATGGGTGATATACCCTCGGTCTCTCCATGATTTTACCCTTTCTTCAAAAGGAACTTTTTTCGATCTATCGGAGGGATTTCCGCCTACGCCATAAACCATTACGGCATCGGCCCGCACATCTATTGTGGGTCTCCATTCGCGGGAAGTTTGAAAGGTGGTTTTTACTTTATCAATTGTTTGGGCGCCCAGATGAAGTCCGAAGGCCAAAAGACATATTATTAGTAGATTTCTCATCTGGTTTTTATAATAGGTTTTTATACAAACAATAAGTGTTTTATTTCTCTATTTCGTATCGCGACAATACCGCATATTCAGCAGCAAAAGCAAAGTTGAACATACCCTCTGTCTCGTTTTTGCTATTGTCATAACTCCAGCCTTTTAATATGTCTGTAGGAAGGAAGCCTTTATGCAGGAAGTTCTGGTATCCGTAGTCAAGGTTTTTCTGAAAGCTATCAATGTAATTATCAACATTTTTAAATAGCGGATAAAAATCAACGTACCCACGCATTAATACGCCATTAAACCAATTACTGAATCCGCTGCTATCGAAAGTGTAATATCCAGCCTTAGTTTGTCCTAATTTTGCGAAGTACCTAAAGCTTGCCTTAGACAACCTTTTAGCATCGGTCACATATTTATTATCTCCGGTTACCCGGTATAAATCGACTGCCCCGGAAAGCATTGTCCCACTGTTATAAGTGATTGCTGGACCAACTCGGTCGCGACAAGATATGCCTTTACGATACACGGTTCCGTTTACTCTTTCTGTTTGAGGGCTTCCTGGAGAGCAACCTCCCATCATATCGTCGTACACGCCATCGGTACGTAATAGATGTTGTTTTTGCCATTCGTAAATTTTACGGGCAAAATCTAAGTAGTAGTCGCTTTTTTTCACCTGAACGGTTTTGCGAGTCTTTTTATCGAGGGGGTCAATATAAAAGTGTGTGGTCATGTCCGATTTTCCGTTGTATAGTTCTGACAACCAAACTAACGGACTCACCATTGGACCGTTACTACATGAGTGCTTGGTTACATAGCCTGGTCCCCAAGTTATTCCGCCCCTTTCGTTTCCTTTGGCATCGCGCGTACAATCCCAGCCGTCCAAAACATATTCAGTCAAGTATTCCGCTTTTTCTAAATATTCGTCGTTGTCGGTGAGTTTGTAGGATTCTACCAGTTCACAAATAAGCCACATTTGATCGTCGTAAACGTTTTCAATTCCAGCTACTTTTGCAGTACCTTTGGAGGAGCCACGATTCACACCATACACCGACCATTCTTTGGTTTTTGTGTACGATACCAGTTCAAAAGTACCCAGGTAATAGTCTGCATTTTTGTACAAATTGTGCAAAACTTCTGTATAACGATTAAAGTTTTCATTATAAAGCTTTGTGCAACCATGTTCCTTATGAGCTTTGAGCCCATGAAGGATTGCATTAACTGCTTCAATTGCACTCGTGTACATCCAAACACTTCCTTTTTCTTCGGAACGTATATTGGTATATGGATTATAATACCTAGCCATAGCCATCTCTTCACCTGTAAAGTGGGATGAGATAGCATGGTCGGTTAATTCCATAGCCCGTTGGAGATTTTTTTCTGATAAACTGATGCCCTTCGATGTGTTATCAGGGCCATTGTAATATATTGTTGCGGTACACACCGTGGATGTTAATAAAATAAAGGTGTATAAAGTAAGGATAGTACGAAGATTTTTCATTGTTTAATTTATTTAAAAATGTAGTTGCCGGCTACGCAGCAGACGAAAATGTTTTTTTCTTTTAATATATAAACAAATATTAAAAGAGGGCGGTTAATTTATGGGTTAATTTAGGGTTAAATGGCAATAAAAATCATTAATCTTGCAAATGGTTACTCGCTTGAACTGTGGCATACATATACATAATATCAAGTGTATATTCATTTTTGTTTCTCCTGTTAGTTTTTTAATATATTTGTAGCCTCTTTACATTATTTAAGTATGATGCTAGGGATTTATTGCTATATAAGATTAATTATAAGCACTTTTTATAAATTTTGGAGTCAGGTTTATATCTATGAAACTTTATTGGTGTATTATTTTAATTTCCGCTTTTCTGCCCGCACAGAAATCATCATTGGGAGGACTAAAGTTTACTGGCGGGGAGCAACCAATCGATAAAAGGACATCTTACAATGTATTATCAGATAAACGCATTCACCTATTGGATCGATTTGACATCGAATTTGACATTTCACTTTATCCAACGACTGAGATTGGCTATATTCTCCGGATTAAGAATGAAAAGAGCGATCGGATTTACAATTTGTTTTACGACGGTCAGGGCGATAGTTACGAGTTCAAGTTTAATGAAGAGGGTAAGAGCAATCTTATGGTTGCCAATTTGGACAGAGATGAATTGGATGACCTGCAATGGTTTAAAATGGGGATTACATTTGACCTGAAAAGCGATTCTATAAAGATGAGCATTCACAATAATACATTCGGTGTTGGAAATGTAGATCTCCCTAAAACCTATAGTCCCATCATTCTTTTTGGCAAGAGCGATCATTTAATCGATGTCCCTTCCTTTGCGATAAAGGATCTTCACATTAACAACAACGAAAAGTACATCTTCCCTTTGAAAGAAAATGAAGGCAGCGTTGTTTATGATCGAAATGGAAAAGCAACAGGCGAGGTAGTCAATCCGGAATGGCTCATCAACGACGCCTATTACTGGAAATATATAGTTTCATTTGAATCAAAATCAGCGGCTGGTGCCAATTACAACCCAAAAAAGAAAGAATTTTATTATTTTAACAGAGATACGCTTTGTATCTACAATGTGAGATCGACAGAAACTCAAATCAAACCCTTTGACGAAAAATGTCCAGTTGAACTTGTGTTGGGCACCAATTTTATTGACACATCAAACAACAAGCTGTATGCCTATGAGGTTTATTGCGACGCTCCTTATGATGGGCCTACCGTAGCAAGTCTTGATTTGGATACTTATCAATGGAGGGTCGAAAGTTATGAACATCTTCCTACTCAACTGCATCATCACGGTTCTTATTTCATTCCAGATGCAGAGCAATATATCCTATTTGGAGGTTTTGGAAATATGCATTATAGTAAGGACTTTTTTTTGTACGATGTACGAAAAAAAGAATGGAGCAAACTCGAAGATTTTACCGGAGATTTCTTGCCCCCACGATATTTCTCATCGGTCGGATATTTAAACCGGAGCAATTCGATGTACATATTTGGTGGCATGGGAAATGAATCCGGAGATCAAACTGTTGGGCGAAAGTATTACTATGATTTGTACAAAGTAGATTTAAACACCAATAATATTACCCAGCTTTGGAAGATTCCATGGGAACACGATAATGTTGTTCCCGTAAGAGATATGGTAGTGTTGAACGATTCCTGTTTTTATACCCTGTGCTATCCGGAACATTTCTCTGATTCATTTCTTAAACTATATCGTTTTTCGTTGAATGATGGGAGTTATGAAATACTTGGCGATTCTATTCCGATACATTCGGACAAGATTACAACAAGCGCTAACCTGTATTATGATAAAGAAATAGGCAGTTTATATGCCGTTGTTCAAGAGTTTGATGACGATGTCTCCTCAGATTTAAAAATTTATTCCCTGGCATTTCCACCTATTACAGCGCAAGAATTAAAAAGTTTTTCAAAAAGTCAAAGCAAGGTTCCTATTACATTAGTAATAATACTTCTTACGAGTATGTTACTTGTAGGTGTCGGATATGTATTATTTAAGAAGTTAAAATGCAGACATGCCAACGATCAGCGTGTTATTCCTAATTTGCATGACACAACCAATACAACCAAAATAAGAGCGATACCTAATTCTATATATCTTTTTGGAGATTTTCTGGTTCGCGACAGAAACAATAAGGATATCACTTACATGTTCAGTGCAAAATTGAGACAAGTGTTTTGCTTGATATTACAATACACCAGAGAGGATGGGATAAGCTCACAACGTTTGAGTAGCACATTATGGCCTGACAAATCTGCGGGCAAAGTAAAGAATTCACGAGGCGTGACTATTAATCATTTGCGTAAAGTTTTGGAAGAACTGGACGGAGTAGAATTAATTTACGAGAATGGATTTTTTAGAATAGTTGAAAATGCTGAGTTATATTGCGATTATACCCGATGCATTCAACTTATTTCAACGTATCAAACGAAAGGATTAAGTGAAAAACTAGTTGAAATAGTAAGCCGGGGCAAGTTTCTTAAACTGTCTGACCATCCTTTATTTGATTCATTTAAGGAATTGATGGAACAAAAACTGGAACCTATACTCTTATTGGAAGCGGAAAAATCATATGAGTCAGAATCTTACCAAACAACGTTAGACCTTACTGAAGCGATATTCAATATAGACCCGCTAAGTGGTGTAGCTTTAGCTTTTCATATTAAAGCGTTGCAAAAGCTAAAATTGAGCGAAGTAGCCAAAATTAGATATCAGGCTTTTTTGATAGAATATAAGAATACAATGGGGAACGACTACCCGTATCCTTTAAAGGTTTAAATTAAGTTGTTTTATAAAATTTTTGCACCCTCAATTATCTTCTATCCTGTGTTTTAGGATGTTCTGCGGGGTCGTTGATAAACTCACTAGGCAATGTGCCAAACTGTTTCTGAAAACACTTTGCAAAGTACGAAGGACTGTTGAACCCAACAAGGTAACATATCTCGTTGATACGGTATTCCTCTTCCATAATGAGCTTAGCGGCTTTTTTAAGTTTAAAAACTCTTATATAGTCGTTAGGCGACATACCTGATATACCTTTTATTTTTCGCTGAAGATTAGAACGGCTCATGGAAAGTGCTACGGCTAACTTCTCAATAGAGTAGGCACTGTCGGAAATATTGATTTCAATTTCACCATTCAGCTTATTCAAAAACTCCTCGTCCTTTTTATTATTGGCAATACTTCCGTAAGGTATAAAGGGCGAAGTGGCAAACTTCTCCAATAAAAGGCTTCGATTTTTAACCAAACTTTTTACCTGAGCTCGCAAAAACTCTAAGGAGAATGGCTTTTCAATGTAGCTGTCGGCTCCATAATCCAAGCCGGTTACTTTTGTTTCCAAGTTGGTACGTGCCGAAAGTAGCACAAAAGGAATATGGCTATATTGCTCGTTTTCTTTGGTTTTTTTAACCAATTCCAACCCATCAACGCCAGGCATCATAACATCACTAATTATAATATCCACCACGTTATTTTCGAGCAAGTCCAAGGCAAACTGCCCGTTGGAAGCAGTTAGTACCTTGTATTCCAATTTTAAGCTCCGCTCCAAAAAAGAGCACAAATCTTCGTTGTCCTCAACTATTAAAAGCACTGGTTTTCCGGTGGGTAGGGAAGCATCTGAATCCTTACCAACAAGCTGACCCTTAATTAGTTCCTCCTGTTCCGAGGGGTGTATTTCTCTATTTTGAAGTTGGGTATCTATCTGTAACACAAACTCACTGCCTCCCAGCCCATTATCGCGCACAAACAGAGCACCTTTATGTTTTTCGGCTAACTGTCTGGAATATGCCAAGCCTATACCTGTACCTTTGTTCTGAATCGTACGGTCATCTTCTTCAATTTGAAAAAATGGCTCAAACACTCTTTCCCTATATTTAATCGGAACACCTGGTCCATCGTCTGCTACGGTAATCTCAAAATAATCTGCATCCGTGGGCTCTTCAATTTTTATTTTAATAATCCTTTTGGCGTGTTTTAAAGCATTCGTCATCAGGTTACTGATAATTTTGGTCAAAGCTTCCTTGTCCACATTATAAACCACCCCTTCTTGCGAAGCGACAATGTTTATAATAATAAAGTTTTTTGATGCTGTAGATTTAAAACGGTAAATAATATCTGA
>JAGXIO010000106.1 GCA_024635555.1 Saccharicrinis sp. | reverse complement strand
TAATTTTGAAAGATCCTTATTGCTAAGATCAATTATTTTATTCTCAAAATATCCATTCCCATGATATACAATAATAGAGTCGTTCGATTGTGAAAACGCAAAGAGGGGGAGAAACATTAAAATAAAGACAATGGATTTCATAATGCTATTTTTTTACTTTGAATAAATTGATCTCGCGAAGGTTTTGAGGCTGATTATTATGCCTAATTTACTACTAAATACTGTCCAATCAAGTTACAAAAATAAAAGAGGTCACCAATAATGGCAACCTCTTTATCATTTATTTTTTATGCATTCAATTAGTTGCTGGCCAAAATATTTACCCGGGTGATGTATTTATCAATGTTTCGGGCTTCTGCGGCCGACGGGTAATCGTCCTTAATTTTTTTATAAGCTTTTAGCGCACTGCTAAAATCTTTTTGGTCTTCATATACCAATCCTAATTTTAACAAATAGGTAGGCGCAATAACGGGGTTACTTACACTTGAGGCAGTTTTGTAGTTACTGATGGCAGCGTCCACATCACCATTTTCGAGATAGGCATCACCTAAAGCACCTTTTGCCGTAGCATCAAGAAGTTCGTCGGAACTCGAAAAGCTTTTTAATTGGTCAATGGCTTCTTCAAACTGTCCTAGGTGTAGAAAAGATATACCGGCATAATACTTGGCCAGTTTACCGGGCTTTGTCATGCTGTAATTATCAGCGATGTCTAAAAATCCCACATTCATTCCATCACCGTTTAAAGCCAGGTTAAAGCTATCCTTTTCAAAATAGTTTTGCGCAGGAAACATTTCAACTTGAGCCTGCTGTGCTCGTGGGGCTAAATACAATTTTTTGGCTACCCAATATCCGCCGATTATAAAAATAACCGCAAACATAATAATGGTCAGAACTTTTTGATTATCCTCAATAAACTGTTCTGATTTACTCAACGCTGACTCAACGTTTTCCATGCTAGTTTCGGTAGCATATTCTTTTTTCTTATCCGACATGTATTACTTTTTTTTTATTGCTACGCAAATGTAGTTGTTTTGTTAAAGTTTCAAAATATGTAAGCGCATTTCTTTGCATGTTTTGTATAAATATTAATGAATATTTGTTTTCAGTTCAAGGTAGATTGGTTATAGACGCCATAAATAAGTAGGAAATGTTTAGAATGTCGATGCTTTGTTTTACATTTGAGACTAAATCGAATAAATGGAACGTAAGATTACCTATTCGATTGAATTGTCCGACTATGATTTAGAGACCGCCGAAGCAATGCTGTTAAGCAAGAGGTATTTGTACGTCGGATTTATGTGTCATCAAACAATTGAAAAAGCTTTTAAGGCATATTTTACCAAAGTTTAATCCCGAAATTGCTCCATTTACCCATAACCTTTCCTATTTGGCTAAGAAAGGTGAGTTTTACGAATCGTTTTCAGATGAGCAGAAAGAATTCATCGATCAAATTGAGCCACTATATTGAGGCATGTTATCCTTCGCATAAAGAAAGATTATTAAAAAGTCTTACCGAAATAAAATGCAAAGAAATTATTCAGAGCACCAAAGAGCTGCAATCATGGATAAAAGAGAGGTTATAAAGAAAGTAAAAGCATATAAACTTTTATTAAAAGAGCATTTGCTTATAGATAAAGTTTATCTCTATGGGTCATACGCTAAAAACACAAACAGAGAAGAAAGCGACATTGACGTCGCCATTGTTGTGGACAAGATTGA
Organism: Saccharicrinis sp.; assembly: GCA_024635555.1. Classification (GTDB taxonomy): domain Bacteria; phylum Bacteroidota; class Bacteroidia; order Bacteroidales; family Marinilabiliaceae; genus Saccharicrinis. The sequence continues at coordinate 7,771 of JAGXIO010000106.1, read as the reverse complement.
GGGTGATTTTTTTTCGATAAATCCGCTACTTTGGAAATTGAGGAGACAAATTGACGACCGTATTGAACCCATCCTTATAGCGAGAGGTTTTGACGATGCAGATTTCATCGGAGAAATCGAAAAATATGGTATCGAAATAGTTTAAAAAAAAATAGCCATTTCAGTCAGAGATGGCTATTTTTTCTTTTATATCTTTTTGAATAATTCAGCTTAAAAAGCATCAATAATACCCACAAAATCTTCGGCATTTAAAGCGGCACCACCAATTAAACCACCATCAACATCAGCTTTAGCAAACAGCTCTTTGGCGTTGCTTGGCTTACAGCTTCCGCCATAAAGTATAGATGTGTTGTTGGCCACATCGTTACCATATTTATTAGCTACAACCGAGCGAATGTAAGCATGAATTTCTTGTGCTTGTTCGGGACTAGCTACTTTACCGGTTCCAATGGCCCATACGGGTTCGTAAGCTAATACTATTTTTGCAAAGGCATCAGCAGAAAGATGGAAAAGCGCTTCTTCTATCTGTGTTTTAACCACTTGGTTTTGTTTGTTGGCTTCCCTTTCTTTTAATACCTCGCCTATGCAAAAAATAGGAGTAAGGCCGTTGGCCAAGGCTAGGTCAGTTTTTTCTTTCAATGTTTGGTTGGTCTCACCATAGTATTCTCTTCTTTCGGAGTGACCCAGGATAACGTAAGCGGCACCCGTTGATTTTACCATGGCAGCAGAAATCTCGCCCGTGTAGGCACCGGATTCTTTATTGGCACAGTTTTGTGCGGCAACACCAATTTTTTTTGCATCCACAGCTTTAACAACCTCGGTAATGTGGATGGCAGGAACGCCGATAACAACTCCACAGTTAAGTGTTTTTGTGGCTAATATTTTATTTAATTCGCTGGCTAAAGCAACGCCTTCTTGAAGGGTTTTATTCATTTTCCAGTTTCCGGCAACAATGTTTTGTCTCATCGTAAAAAATATTTGTTATTTGATTTATGTTAATTTGTTCTATGGTTACGAATAAGGGGCTGTGGCTAATTTGAAATACCAAACCTCCAAAACCCTACTTAGCCGAAACTTCTGTTTTGGTTATAAATTTTTCTTTTTATTTGCCGAAGCAAAAGTTTCGACGAACTTATTGAAGGAGCAATACTCCCAAATTTTTGCTTACAGCCCATGCCATTAATTTATTGTGGCGGTAGTCCTCTTCTTAAGTTGAACATATAAAATACTATAATAATATCCTTTCTGAATTATTACCTATAGTTATTATATACAATCCTTTTGGTAGATTAAAAGTTGATGCTATATTAATACTTGTCAATAAACTACTACCCAACAGTCTTCCATGAAGATCATAAATATAAAGAGTTAAATTGTCTGGATTATCTACCACCATAGAACCATTTTCTAAATATATTTTATAACTTTCATAATATTCTTTTTTAATTGAGGTGAAATTACCTTCTAAGATATTAGTAAAGTCCCCAAATAGTTCAGCTTGCTCATAAAGGTCTTTACTGCCGATTGGTACATAAAAAGGAATATTTAGATCTACATCTGTAAGGCTGTAACCTAAGTTAAACCACCATGAAAAACTATTGTAACCTAACTCTGGTGGGGTATTTATATTGCAGTTGATGGAAATTAATTGAGAACACTCAGATAAAGCATAATTTTCTACAATTGTCACACTATTTTCTATACTCAATGTATTTTTTCCTTCTGGACACTTGTATAATCTGGTCTTATTCTTATCATAAAGGACTCCATCAACAGAACAAAAAGTCATGTTGTCAGGTGATACGTTTATTTCTGTGAGATTTGAACACCCACGAAAAGCTGAGGCAATATTTGATACATTTTCAGGAATATATATGCTCAATAGGCTGGAGCAGTCTCTAAATGAATCATCGCAGATTTCTGTCACGCTATTTGGTAAACTAATAGAGCTTAAATTAGAGCAATTTATAAAAGTAGATGTGTCGATTTTTACTACCCCATGTGGAATTATTATTGATGATAAACCTGTGCAATCAGAGAAAGCATATAATCCTATAGTAGTAATACCTTCTGGGATACTTATGTTTGTAAGCTCCGGGCTATTAGAAAAAGCACCTTCTCCTATTCCTTTTACATTGTATAATGTTCCATTATACTCTACTTGGTTAGGAATAGAAATTTCTCCTGAATACTCTTGATTCACATAAGTAACATATGCGTTACCTGAAGTAAAATAATAACTAATTCCATCAATTATTGTCTGTGCCGACAGTTTTAATGTCAAAGCTAAACATATAAAAGAAACTAAAATAAATTTCATAAATCTTTATTAATAATACATTAAATATAGGACGTTCTCTTAAATTACCGCTAGCTGTTTTTTCGCATCAGCAGTACAGCTATCAACGATCCCCCAAAAAGAAGAGCCAACACTGTAAGGATGTTTTGTTTGCTCATAAGCTGATTTAACCCAAAAGATACAGGATTTTTAAAATCTTCAACTTGGGGAATGTCGTTATAATGCCATTTGCCTACCACTGTACCTTTTTGCAGCAATACCAGTCCCGGATTGGAGCGTATCACCGTTTTTAGCATGGTCTCGTCGGCGTTTAGGTATTCAAATCCTGCATCGTTGTCCATTTCAAACTTGGTTATCACTTCGTCAGAGGAAGCCGTTAATACATAGGTTTTTATGTCATGCTGCAAGCCTTGATTTTTTATTTCAATCAATTGATTAAGTTGGCTCTTCCAAGTGGCTTTATCTATTTGTGCCGAAACAATAAGAAGTACCGGTGTGTCGCTGTTTAAAATGTTGGTTGTTTGATCATCGCCCTCCGCATTGTTTAGCACAAAGTCATGAATGGGAGCTTCATATCCCTTCGTTATTACTTCCGTGTGGGTATCAATAAATACCCAAGTTGAATCGGTGTAGGGATAATTTTCGGTGGTAAAAGTCTTTTGCTCACCGTTCTTTTCCATTAAAAAGGTAGTATTGTACTCGGGCTGTTGCGCTCCTTCGGGAATAATCATGCCTTCCGATATATTATTTCCAATTTTATACGGACGAAAGTCGATGATAGGAAGATGTTGCAAACTATAATACGAAAGCCATAAAACACCGACCGTAAAAATTAAGCTGACAACAAGCTTTTTAAAAAATGGTATTTTGTCGGCAAATATTTTACGATTGTAAAACAGGTATAAAACCGGCAGCATTAAAACAACATTCTTAAAAAAAGTTTGCCAGTTAGTCAGCTTTACAGCATCGCCAAAGCAACCACAATCGGTAACGGGGTTAAAAATAGCGATTCCCAAAGTAAGGGGTAAAAAAATCGCCATAAAGACTAAGGCCAATACCGAAGCTGTTTTTATGCGTATGCCTACCAAAAGGTGCAATCCGGTTAAAAATTCCAACGCAGCCACAATAAAAGCAGCCGGCATGGCCACCCAAATTAACGCTTCCATACCAAAGGAACTCAGGTAATCGTTAAATTTTATAGCACTACCGCTTGGATCCACAGCTTTTACAAAACCGGAGAACAAAAATATAGCTCCAACTATAATTCTACTGATTAAAAATAAAAATCTGGCCATATATTATGCTTCTTTTTTGAGATGTGGTTCGGGAAAATCTAATTGTATCATGGCAAATATCGCATAATTTATCATATCCAGATAATTTGCTTCAATACCTTCCGAAATGAGGGTTTGCCCTTGGTTGTCTTCAATTTGTTTGGTGCGGTGCAGCTTCATCAATATCAGGTCGGTAAAAGAGCTGATGCGCATGCTACGCCAAGCTTCGTCATAATCGTGGTTTTTGTCGCACATCAAAGTTTTAGCCTTGTACAGGTTATCCAGATATAGTTTCAGAGCTTCGTCCTTGTCCATCTCTGGTTTGTCCGAAGGGCCTAGTTCCAGCTGTATGATAGCCATGGCGGCATAATTGATGATGCCGATAAACTCCGATCGTATCCCTTCATCTACTTTACTCACACCCTTGGTTTGGATACTTCGTATACGCTGCGCCTTAATAAATATTTGATCGGTTACAGACGAGGGGCGAAGGATGCGCCAGGCTGTGCCGTAATCTATCATCTTATTTTTAAAGATATCCTTGCATACCTTAATTACATGCTCAAACTGTTGCTCTGTTTTTTGCGACATAATTCATTTTAAAATTGAAGCGTAAAAGTATCAAAAAAACTCAAAAGTGCAGCCATTTAATCTTAATTAACAAAAACAAAAACAGAAACAGGCACATGCCAACCTCTACTCAGCTTATAAATATATTCAGATAAGAACAACTGCATGTTGTTGTATGGCTATCATACCAAGAAAAACAAATCTACATTCTCCCAAATAACAAAGTAGGTTGCGTTTTTAAAGGTTAAGTTCCAAATTACAGGGGCACAACTTACACAATACAGCTAATAACTTATATAGTGGGACTCCAAACTTGTAAAGTGTAACTAATGAGTTGGAAACTAATACTTATGAGGTGCAAGTTAGTCCATCATCATTCAATGTTTTTTTCGTAATGGATTCCGACGGAACTGATTTGCTATTTTGTTTTATCCAGTTTAAGGCATTCTATTTTGGCATAATTAAGCGCGTCATTAAATAGTTCAAAACTATTTTCCTTACCTATTTTAGCCATGATGCCGCTATTCTCAAAACTCTTGCCCACATCGGCGTTAACGCCAGAAAGGATAATACGCACACCCGATTTGGTTAGAGTTTTTACGGTGTCCTTAAAGTTGTGAATGGCTGTTTGGTCCACAAACGAAACATGGCGCATACGGATAACAATTATTTTATGCTTTAAACCGATGGTCTCAATAACACGGGTATAGGTTTTTGCTGTGCCAAAAAACAGAGGCCCACTTATTTCGTAGATGGTGATACCATCTGGAATTTCAGAATAATCTTCGATGACATCATTGTCCACAACATTGTTTATTTTCTTTTCGGCAAGGTCCGACATGCGTTTCATAAATAGCAGTGCCGATAGCACTACGCCCACCTGTATAGCCACAGTAAGGTCAACCAGTACGGTAAGTAAAAAGGTAGCAACCAATATGATGATGTCGAAGTAGGATGCTTTGAGGATGGATACGAAAGCCCGCCATTCACTCATATTATAGGCTACCACTATTAATATGCCCGCCAAACACGACATGGGAATCATTTTGGCCCATTGGCCAAAAAACAGCATAATAAACAAAAGGGTAACGGCATGTATCATACCGGCTATTGGCGTTCTACCACCATTTTTAATGTTCGTGGCCGTCCGGGCAATGGCTCCCGTGGCTGGTATGCCACCAAAAAATGGAGTTACGATGTTGGCTATGCCCTGTGCTATCAGTTCGGTGTTGGAGCGGTGCTTGCCTCCAATCATACCGTCGCCAACAACCGCCGAAAGAAGCGATTCGATACTACCTAACACTGCGATGGTAATGGCAGGCACTATGTAGGTGGCCAAGTCGCTTATTTGAAATGTGGGCATGGCGAATGAAATTTTGTTGGGTATTTCGCCAAAAAAGGTTTCGATAGTGCTCACCGGCAATTCCAATACTTGCACCAGCACGGTCATAACCATAATGGCAATAAACGAGCCCGGTACTTTTGATACTATCTTACGCGAATATACCGCCAGCAGGATGGTGCCTAAAGTGATGGCTACTGCATACAGGTTAGTGGAATCGAGGTTGGTAAAAAACATCGTCCATTTATCGATAAAGCCGGCCGGTACCTTTTCAATATCCAAACCCAGCGCATCTTTAATCTGTGTAGAAAAAATAACCAAGGCAATACCGCTGGTAAAACCTATTACCAAAGGTTGTGGGATATACTTGAGCAGGGTTCCCAGCTTGAGCAATCCAAAGATGATTAAAAATACTCCCGCCATAACGGTTGAAATCATCAGGCCGTTTATGCCATACTGCTGCACAATACCGAAAACGATGATGATAAATGCTCCTGTTGGCCCACCAATCTGCACGCGGCTACCACCTAACAAGGCAATAATAAAACCGGCTATTACCCCGGTTACCAATCCTTTTTCGGGCGACACGCCAGAAGCTACGGCAAAAGCAATGGCCAAGGGCAGCGCCACAATACCCACTACCACACCCGCCATAACATCAGAGGCGATCTGCTTTTTTGTGAATCCGGTTTTAAGTAAAGTGAAAAATTTGGGACTGAAAAGTTTATTCATTTTTTCAAATTTGATTCTCAACGAATTGGAGAAGTAGTGGTTAACCTTATCCATTATATAAGTGAAGAACAGAATATCTTCCCATAAAATAACATACTTTTATCGTTGAGCACAAATATACTAATTAGTAGTAAGTTAAACGAAGTGAAGCAAAAATAATCAATAATAGTTGTCAAAATTATCACTTGCTATTTTCGGAATAAAAGTTATGCTGCAATGATCAGATATTCTTTAGCCAATTGATATGATGATGAAGTCTAATGGCTATTTTGGGATAAAGTGGATAGATCAAATACGGGTTTATGCCATACCTCTTGAATGGTAACTGCTCTTTTGTTGCCTTGCCTTTTTAGTTAACTATCGTTGTCCATTATCACTGTGTGATCCACAGGAAAATAATCTTGGTTTTTTAAATCCTTATTTTTAGATAGACTGATTGATATCTTATTTTAGAATAAAAAGATCATCTTTTTGCTCCGGGCGCGACTTAGAGTCGCACTCGGAGTCTCTAAAGAACCGTTCCCTTCCTACTCATACAAATAGTACTTCTGTGCTTTTTTCTTAAAACTTTTGATGTCCTTGCACCACATTTTTTCTATATCGCTAACCAGCCATCTCTTCGTAAATTCTTTTCTTACTTTGTCGGTGCCACACACCTTGTCGAACATACTAATCCTTGAAGGGTCGCATAATTCAAAAACGTTATGTGCCGGCCATAATTTATGCGCTTCCTGTAGCACGTAAAACTGTATCAGTGATAAGGGCGCTTTGCTGTAATCGGTAAAATGTACCTGCACACCATGTACCATTACACCTTTCGAAACACTGTAATAAGGTTTAAAGTGGATAGGTCGGAAAATAACTCCCGCTAATTGCAACTTATTGAGATTGGTAGCTAAACTGTCGGCATCAATATGTTCTGCTGCAAATACCTGAAAGGGTAGGGTATAGCCAACGCCGATGTTATAAACATACAGCTCGCCCAATATGCCCGAAACAGGATAAAAAAATGCCGAGTTGGCATGAGGGATGTGAGGCGAAGAGAGAACCCAGGGCAGATTGGTATCTACAAAATTCATATCACGTTTCCACCCTTCCATTTTTATCACCGTTAAATCGCATTTTATCTTATTGCTGAGATGCCCTTCGTTGTTCAGAAATTGAGCCAATTCGCCTACGGTCATTCCATGTACATATGGTATTTCAAACTGGCTAACAAAGGATATAAACCCAGGTTCAGTAACAACACCTTCCATTTTTAGGCCTCCCAGAGGATTAGGTCTGTCCAGCACCACCATCTTAATATTATTTTCGGCTGCTGCCTCCATGGCCAGTCCCAAAGTGCTGATGTAAGTGTACGAGCGCGAACCGATATCCTGAATGTCATAAACCAGTACATCAATGCCTTTAAGCATTTCGGCACTTGGCTTTTTGTTTTTTCCATAAAGGCTGTAAACGGGCAATTTTGTTTTTGGATCGGTAAAAAACTCCACAAAGTCGCCGGCAGAATAATCACCTCGTACACCATGCTCAGGGCCATAAAGTGCTTTCAGT
>JAGXIO010000013.1 GCA_024635555.1 Saccharicrinis sp. | reverse complement strand
GTTTTAAAAATATCTCTGCAAATTTCTATGGCATGATGGTCGTCGTCGGCCAGATGATCGGCCACGCCCGACTCCGAAGTATGCAGGCGTCCTCCACCCAATTCCTCGGCCGTAACCACTTCGCCCGTAGCTGCTTTTACCAGCGGGGGGCCCGCCAAAAAAATGGTGCCTTGATTTTTAACGATGATGGTTTCGTCGCTCATGGCAGGTATATAAGCCCCACCGGCCGTACACGAACCCATTACAATACTTATTTGCGGAATCCCTTTGGCCGACATACGTGCCTGGTTGTAGAATATCCTTCCAAAATCGTTTTTATCTGGAAAAACATTGGCTTGCTCAGGTAAAAATATACCCCCCGAATCCACCAGGTACACACAAGCCAGATTATTTTGCTCGGCTATTTCCTGGGCGCGCAGATGCTTTTTGATAGTTTCCTTTATGTAAGTACCTCCTTTGGTAGTGGCATCATTGGCTATGATAACAGACTCGCGGCCATGGATAACACCTATGCCGGTGATAATTCCTGCCGATGGAAAATCATTACCATACTGCTCGTATGCTGCCAATGCCGACAGCTCGACAAAAGGAGTGTTAACATCTACCAAAAGATTGATACGCTGCTGGGCTAAAAGCTTTCCTTTTGCCAGATGCCGCTCTTTTTGATTTTGATTATTATGATGGAGATTCTGCAGAATACTATTAAACTCACGTACCTCATCGGGAACCATGTATCTGTTTGTTGAAATATCGCAAGGCTTACTATCCATCATCTCTAAATATAATAATTGGTTTGCTTTATTAACCAAAGCATTTGCAAAATGTTTGCTAAAATCGCAATTTTATTAAACACTTTTAAAAAGAAAAACAAATCAGCAAATTTTTAAGTTGGCTATAAATGTACAAAAATGGCAGGGATGTTCAATCAAATAACCTGTTCTTGTTTTACAGAAATTTAACATTAATAAATTATAACAGATTTTTTCTCCATTGCTTTTTAAATATTCGCTTATTTTGACTAATTTATCGTCATATTAATGACGAAATAATCGACAATAGTGAGAAAGACCATTTTGCATCTGGATTTAGACACCTTCTTTGTATCGTGCGAAAGGTTGTTGGACAGCCGGTTAAACCATCGTCCGGTACTTATCGGTGGCACTTCGGACAGGGGTGTGGTGGCGGCATGCAGCTACGAGGCACGCACCTATGGTGTACACTCGGCCATGCCCATGAAGCTGGCACGCATGTTATGTCCCGATGCGGTGGTGATAAGGGGCAACAGTGGTATCTACAGCAAGTTTTCGGATATGGTAACGGATATTATCAAGGAGCGCTCGCCCCTCTTCGAGAAATCATCCATCGACGAGTTTTATGTGGATATCACCGGCATGGACAAGTTTGTGCGCACCAGCTATATCTGGTCGCAGGAGCTTCGCGAGACCATTTTAAAGGAGACCCATCTGCCCATCTCTTTTGGGCTATCTACCAGCAAAACAGTTTCGAAAGTGGGTACGGGCGAAGCCAAGCCCAACAACCACATACAGATTGCCGAGGGGCACGAGATGCCCTTTTTGGCTCCGCTATCCATAAAAAAAATACCCATGGTGGGTGAAAAAACCTACCATAAGCTCCGCAGTATGGGCATCGAAAAGGTTAAAACAGTGCAGGCAATGCCCATGGAACTGATGGAACGTGTGTTGGGGCAAAATGGCATCGTGATATGGAAAAAAGCCCAAGGCATTGACAACACGCCTGTGATAGCCTGGCACGAGCGCAAATCCATCTCTACCGAACGGACTTTTGAAAAAGATACCACTGATGTAGTCAAACTACGTAGCATACTGATAGCCATGGCCGAAAGTCTGGCTTACCAGCTTCGCAGCGGCAACAAACTAACAGCCTGTATCACCCTTAAAATAAGGTATTCCGATTTTCAAACTTACACCAAACAAAGGCGGGTGTCCTATACTTCGCTCGACCACACCATTATTGAAACCGTATTGGACTTATTTAAAAAGATGTACGACCGACGGGTACTCATCCGCTTGATTGGGGTAAGCTTGAGCCATCTGGTGGGAGGAAGCTACCAAATCAGGCTATTCGAGGATTCGGAGAAGATTATTAAACTGTACCAAGCCATGGATCGCATGCGCGACCGCTACGGGCAACATGCCGTAAAACGTGCCGTGGGAATGGAGGTGAAAAGCATGGGCGGCACCAATCCTTTTAATGGCCAACCGGCAGTGATACCGGCGCATAGGAGGATTTAGGACTGATGGCAGTTAGCTTCCCGCCTAATTAAATGATAGGCGGCGGGATGTCGCTTCGCTCCAGATGGCTGATGGCGATTTAGTGAACCTCAGGGTGCGACTTTAAGCGTCTTGTAAATGTCGCGCTCTGAGTGAGTGAGTGAGAGGAAAGCGTAGAGAGGAAAGCGGAATTACCCCCATCCCCCTCACTCACGAAAATGTGAGGGGGAAGAGTCTGCATGGCGCATAAAATAGTCTTATGCAATATCTCTTACGAAGGCGACTCTTCCCCTTTTTAAGGGGAAGTACGATGCCGTAGGCATAGGGATGGGGTTTAGTTAGTTTTATTTTTTGCATGAATTTGTTTAGAGCCTTTTTCTTAGTGCCCTAGAGATAAAAATAGATTTACTAATTATTTTTAATAAATTTGCATAACTAATTGCTTTTATGAAACTTGATAAATACGAATTAAAATCAGGAGAACAGCTCAAAGTTTTTGAGTTTATCAGCATTGGCTCTAAAGGTAAGATAACCAAGCTGGTTCAATACACACCTACCAACTACAAAGACTTATATAACCTTGGTTTTGGTGATAAAAATATTGAATCTGGAGAAATTGATGATAAAGTAATCTCTAACAACGGAGATAGTGAAAAGGTATTGGCTACCGTTATTACTACATTATATGCATTTATCAATAAACACAAAAATGCAATGGTTTATGCAACAGGAAGCACCAAATCAAGAACCCGACTTTATCGTATGGGGATTACCAAGTATTTGGATGAAATAAAGCAAGACTTTGAAGTATATGGTGAATTAGAAAATGGTTGGGAAGAATTTCAGAAAGGTGTGGAGTACGAAGCATTTCTTGTTAAACTAAAAAGCGAATAGACATGGGAATTAAAGATATAAATACAAAGAAAAAACCAGTGGTTTTAATAGATAAATCATTAGACTTTTTCAACGACAAAATTCTTTTTCCTGAAAAATTGGAAAAAGCCAATGAAATGTTGAAAAAAGTTGGTCTGCCTAAAACTCAAAAGGCAAAATAGCTCAAGCCACAATCTTCATATTTAGCAACATGCTGCCCGAACAGGTAAGTTAGGCCCAAATTATTAATGGTTATTGGCTGTTGGCGTAAAGCGAAATAGCCCCACCCCATCCCAGTACCTTACGTTGGCGGGTATTTTTTTGAAGACGTATTGACCCCATCCCTACGCCTTTGGCGCAGTACCTCCCCTTTTTTTGAGAAAAGGGGAAGAGCCGCCCTCCGTCATAAGTAATTTCCAAACCTACATTATGCACCATGCAGCTCCCCTCCTTAAAAAAAGAGGGGTGGATGATATTGAGGCACGAAATATCAGACGGGGTGGTTGTAGGCCTTATCCCCTAACAAACGCATGTAAATCAAACCTAACAGGTCAGACAGGATGGCTTTAATGCTTTCCTTTTCTCATTGGAAGAAATTAATATTTCCCTTAGTGCTTCTTAGTGTTCTCAGTGCTTTAGTGGTTAAATTTTTTATGCTTTTAAATTGTCATTCATATTATAGTTTTAAATACGGAGCGCTCTCGGCAGAGGAACTTTTAAAAGAAGTTTCGGCGGGGGGACATGCCGCCGTGGCTTTGACCGACATTAACAATACGGCCACCAGTCTTGATTTTGTGCGCCTGGCTTCCGAGCACCATATCCGACCTGTTGTGGGCGTAGATTTTAGAAATGGTACCCGACAGCAATATGTGGCTATTGCAAAAAATGCCGATGGTTTCAGGGAGATAAATGAGTTTTTGACACCTCATCTACATAAGCATCAGGAGTTTGATTCTGATGCACCCGAGTTTAATGATGTGTTTGTTATCTACCCTTTTCAATCGCAGCTGCGAAAATTGGAGGACAATGAGTTTATCGGTGTCAGTGCGCAAGATTTACGGAACCTTCCTTTTAACCCTTGGAAAAAGCATTTGGATAAATTGGTGATACTGCAAACGGCTACTTTTCGCAACAAGCGCGATTTCAACATCCACCGTTTGCTACGAGCCATCGATAAAAACACCTTGTTGAGCAAACTGGCCAAAGAGGAGCAAGCCAATTTTAACGACCAATATAAAAGCGCGGCAGAGCTTCTCCTCATTTACGAAAACTATCCGGAGATTATTGCCAACACCCAACGCTTGTTGGATGCCTGTAACATGGAATTTGAATTTAAGACCAACAAAAACAAACAGCTCTTTACCGATTCGGAAGAGCATGATTTCCAGCTATTAAAAAACGAGGCCCACAAAGGTCTGAAATACAGGTACGATAAAGTCACCGATACGATAATGGAGCGCCTGGACAAGGAGCTAACCGTAATCAGAGCTCTTAACTTTTGTGCCTATTTCCTTATCAATTGGGATTTGGTGCAATACTCGCTGGGCATGGGATATTATCATGTGGGGAGAGGTAGCGGAGCCAATAGTCTGGTGGCCTATTTACTGCGCATCACCAATGTTGACCCTGTGGATCTAGACCTTTATTTTGAACGTTTTATCAACCCCTATCGTACCTCGCCTCCCGATTTCGACATCGATTTTTCGTGGACCGACCGCGACGACATCACCCGTTACCTATTTGACACCTACGGATGGGATCGCACGGCTTTGCTGGGTACCTTTATCACCTTTAACCACAAATCGGCTTTTAGGGAGATAGGTAAAGTTTTTGGCTTGCCCGAGGAAGAAATCACCCGGTTACAAAAAAATCCCGACCCCCGATGTGCCGACGAATATGGCAAATGGGTTATCCGCTACAGCCAATATATTGCCGATTTCCCCAGTCATCCAAGCATCCACTCCAGTGGCATATTGATATCCGAAGAGCCTATCAGCAGTTACTCTTCTACACAACTGTTACCCAAGGGCTTCCCTTCTACACAGTTTGATATGTACATAGCCGAGGATTTGGGATTGCACAAGTTCGACATCCTTAGTCAGCGGGGCTTGGGCAAGATAAAGGACACATTGGCCATCATCAAACAAAACCACGGCATAGATATCGACATCAACAATACCCAATTGTTTATG
>JAGXIO010000105.1 GCA_024635555.1 Saccharicrinis sp. | reverse complement strand
TTTGTGTTCATGCCATGCGCTTTGACCACGGTAGTTCCATAAGCCTAACCGCAAATATGGGCTTATGATTGATGCCTTCCGGCAAACGTACACCGTCGGCTTAACTACGAATAAATACACTTTTTCGGGGCTGAATAACACAGCCTGTCCCGCACCAATGGTCGGGAGCCTAAACACTCGCTTGCCTACTACTTTTCTGCTATCCTCACGGAATCACCCAATAGGTTCGCTATCACCCTATTTGCGGGCTTTAGATGAGCAGGACTTACACCATCTGGAAATCAGTAGCAAATTTCAACATCCTAATAGGCTGCATCCCAATGCTTTTGGCTTACGAAGAAGTTACCCTACAAATGGCCTTCCTCTCTTAGCGTACACGTTTTATGGTATGGTGGCTAATTCCATTTGATTTATGGCATCGTGCGAGATTACAAGGCAATTTCTTATCAGTTTACACCGACTTTTTTTACGAGCCAAACGCTCGCGAACCACTGAAACTCGCATGCACTATACCATGTGTAGGCACTAGGCTATTCTTATTTAAAACCTATCAAGTTGCAGTATACAAATATATTTTTTTGTTTTAAAGCCGAGAGTTTTATGAACATCAGAGTGGGATGGGCCGGAAGGCTTATTACATAATATTTTGTTGTGCGCTAGTACTTGCAGTTTGTGTAATGTGCCTGACAGCAGAAGGGAGGGTCTGAAAGAATAATTCTAACTTTCACATTTTTATTTATTCTTTTGTGAAATATACTTGTTCCGTTGTAGCTGAAGGTTCAGGTACATCAGCTTCTTCTATAGTTTGTAAAATCTCTTTGGTTATTTCAGAAATAACAACTATTCTATTAGCCTGATACTGGATACATCTTTCAAATATATTACGAACAACTCTTGCATTACCGAAGCCACTATCTCTTTTTTCATATAGCATCTCAAATGTATCATTTAGCTTTTCTTTCGCACTTTCAGAAACAACAAAATCGCCTTTTTTGCAAAACATTTCAAAAATTTGAAGGAGTTGAACCGGCAAAAAATGGTCGAATTTAAAAAATCGGTTAAACCGTGATCGCAGACCCGGATTTGACTCGACAAAAAGCTTCATGGGCTCTGTATACCCGGCAACCACAACCACCAACTGATGGCGCAAATCTTCCATTCTTTTTAGCAGTGTATCAACCGCTTCGCTGCCAAAATCTCTGCCTCCATCTGATGGCGTTAAGGCATATGCTTCGTCAATAAACAAAACACCACCTTTGCTCTCATTTACAATATCATTTACCTTAATAGCTGTTTGCCCAACATATCCGGCAACCATACCAGCTCTGTCGGTTTCAATCATATGGCCTTTTTCAAGGTATCCCAAGTGCTTATAAAGTCGTCCTAACAAACGTGCTATGGTAGTTTTTCCGGTTCCTGGAGGTCCCATAAATACACTATGCAGACTAATTTCTACATTCGCCAATTTCCGTTCTGCTCTTATTTTCTGAACCTTCAGTAAATTGGATAATTCTTTAATACTCTTTTTAACTTCTTCCAGGCCTATAAGCGAATCCAATTCTGCCATTACTGCCTCAATCGTATCGCCGTCGGGTATGGCATCGACCTTAACTCCGGCAGTTTTTACTTTGGGTTTGGTTGTTTTCTCCAACAGGATTTTTAAGGCTTCCTTCTCTTTATCACTAACTGTTCCATCTGCTTTAGCTACAATAGAAGCGAACCGATAAATACAATTTCCCGACTTCATAAACAGAGAGTGCTCCATTCTATGTAGTATAGAAGGCAATAAGTATTCGTCTTTATACTCGGAACTGGTATTAATAAATTGTGCGCCTTTTATTTTTTCTATATTTTGTAAAAAGGATTCGTTTGTAGTCATTTTATTGAGACGCTCTATGCTAATTCCTTTAGCCATATCCTTCCCCTGCAAGCATTCAAAATAGTATGCCAGTGTAAACCTGCTCTTTTCATTTTCATTTATAACCACCTGATTATAAGCTCTTATTAAATCTGAAATCATCAAATGTTCAGATGTGAAGCCATCAATAGCCTCATCCGTAGAGCTAAAAATAAGGTTTAAACTTTGAATAAAATGAGGATCATTATTTAGTTCGTGACAGAGATTGGTAACTTCCTGCGTCTCGTGTTGTAGCATTTCAATATAAGCCCCATCAAAGAAAATATTAGCATTTTCATAATTTTCCTTATCCTCATTAAGTATATTCTTATACTTATTCAGAAAATCGTCAATGGTTTTTCTGCTGTCTGTTGTTTTTAGATGGTTATTTAAAAGCTTAATGCTATCTGTAAGCACATTTTTTTCTGTACTATCCAGAAAAATATGCGTATTATTTTCTTGCTCAAGCAGTTGATTATTGAAACCTTCAACCGATAATCTCTCGTTGTTTATGTACAGATGCTTGTCGGTTAATACAAACTTTACCATATCCTTATCTGCAGAAACAAGTAATATTGTTTCTGATCTGAGGTTAAGTTCCTTATAGGCATTTGATAGCGCAAGTATGTCTTTGGGCAAGAGTTTGCTGCCAGGCCTGATATAACTGGGTATGGGAGAATGTGCCTGAAGTATTTTTTCAATTTTATCGGCTAAAGGCATACCAAATCTTTAAAAATAAAATCAATAACCATTAATTTTGTAATGTATTGAGCATTTTCTCCTCAACATCTCTAACCTGTTCCAGAAACCGAACCGACTTTTTTACTTCGATATTTCTAATTAAAGGTAAATCGACTTTTACATACTCAACTATTCTCGAAGGTGCTTTCTTCATGATATAAATATCGTCGGCCAAATAAACTGCTTCGTTAATATCGTGTGTAACAAACACTATGGTGGTATGAAACTTGCTCCAAATGTCAATTAGCAAATCCTGCATGCTCTGTCGGGTTTCAATATCTAATGCTCCAAAAGGTTCATCCATTAATAAAATTTCGGGGTTAGATACAAGACTGCGTGCAATAGCAACTCGCTGCAATTGTCCACCCGACAACAAAGGATATTGGGCAAATTTTTTCTCATGCCCCTTCAGTCCAACCCATTCAATAATTTCCATGGCTTTGGCTTCTCTTTCCTTTCTCGAAACACCTTTAAAAGTAAGACCTAATGCTACATTATCCAAAACACTCATCCAGGGTAAGGAAGAATATTGCTGAAAAACCATGTTCACACGAATATCATCACCAACAGGTTTTTCTTTTATGAGAACAGTTCCGGATGTGGGTCGCTGAAGCCCCGCAATATAGCGCAACAAGGTACTTTTACCACATCCCGACATACCCAGCAAAGCAACAAACTGTCCTTGAAAAGGCTTATCTTCTATTAATAAATCCAAATCCTGAATAATTTGTGCTTTTCCGTTGTTGTATGACTGGTTTATGTTTCTCAGTTCAACAATATTAGGCAGAATAGGATCGTCTTTAAATTGTACCATAATAATGATTAAAAAATAATTATTTCTCTGATGTTTGCGTGTGTTTATAAGGGAAAAACACTTTATCTAAAGATACAAATAGCCTATCCTGTAAAACCCCTATCAATACAATTATCAACAACACGCCAAAGGCTTTGTCCATGGCACTTTGCCTCTTAGCTTCCCATATAAGCTCACCAATTCCGCCACTTTTATTCAACATTTCAACAATGGTGATATAAGTCCATGAAATGGCAGTTAACACACGGATATCATCAATTAATTTGCTTAAAACATAGGGCAAATAAACCGTTTTAACCGTTTGCCATGCGTTAGCTCCCAAGGTAAATACCGTATGCAGGTATACCGATTGTACCTCGTCTATGCGCTGCACCACAACAGGTATTAAATACACCAAAATACCAAATGCCAAAAATGAGACCTTCATTTCGCTGTCGATACCCATCCATAAAATAAAGATTCCGGTAACAGCCGTAAGTGGTATAAATCTCCCAGCATCGACAATTCTATTGAACAAGCCTCTGAATAGGGGTATCAAGCCAAGGGTAAAACCTACCAAAATTGAAATAATAATAGCAAAAATATACCCCAAAACATTAAGCTTTATAGAAATAAAAACATTGGTAATCAGGTTATCATTCAGGTACATCTTTGGTATAGACCATAGCACCTGTTTTGGCGAAGGAAGGTTGGAAACTGTAATTCGTTTTAAGCCAAATTGCTGTAGCTGAACATCATCCATAGCCATTAATTCGTCGAATTGTGCTACCAATAATGAATCATTCGAATAGTATTTATAATCATCAATAGTAATATTGCCCTGTTTAAGCTCATGTGTGTCTATCTGGGTAATATTCTGCTGCGAAACTACAATACTAAGTCCCCACCAAACTAAAAATACTATAACAACTCCAGCAATTTGCAAGGTGATATCTGTTTTTTTGCTTAATTCACCTCTTAAATCGAAAAGTGGATTTTTTGAATACATACTATATTTTAATTACTTATTAATCTGAGATTAATTCAAAATCGGTTCTTCTGTTTTTGGCTCTGCATTTTTCATCCGTTGCATCTTCACATCCCGGAACAGGCTTGTCTGGCCCATTACCAACAATTACAAATCGTTCAGCAGGCATATTGTGTTGTTTTATCAGATAATCTGCTACCGATTGAGCGCGTTTTTTTGAAAGGGCAATGTTAGTTGCTTTTGAACCCGTATTGTCGGTGTTGCCTTCTATTCTAATTTTGGCGTTTGAGAACGCTTTTGCGATGGAAGTAAACTGAATATCAATTATTTGCTTGGCATTTTCATCTAATAAATATTCGCCTGTACGGAAGGATATGGAAACACGCTTGGTAGAAATAGCCTCTTTTTGAAGATCGTCGGGAGTTGCTTGTTTAAATGTTTTCTGTGCTTCGCCCTTATGTGCCTCGCCTGCAAGATTAGCAGATTTTACAACATCAGATGCCAGGAGTCTCCAACTTCGTGCATTAGCAGTATTATAGCCAATTTCATCGTATTTAATTTTCATTTTATTGTATAACTCCTCACCTGTTACACCTTGATAATTCATGTTGTAACCAAAAAAATCAAGGTTGTCGCCATGAGTGGCTAAACGAACATTATTAATGGCTCCAATACAAAAATCCTCGGGTTGGTTTAACCCTTCAGAAAGTATTTTGGCTGCTTTTGTCTTGCTTGCCTCATTCATATTAAGTTCTGAAGCTCCTATCATCCAGCCCGTATAAAGTTTTACTAATTGCTCTTTATGCTCCTGAATAAATTGTTTTTTTGCAATAAACACATCGGCAATAATGTGCGAAGCATTTTTAGTGCTCTCCAATACCCTCGCACCCGGAACTTTCGTTACGCAATCCTGATCGTCGGGACTCCATACCACAGCAGCATCAACGGTGTTCGATTTAAAAGCATCGGCAGCATCAATAGCACTGGGAACTTCTACTAAAATGACGTCTTTAAGTGTTAGATCACCGGCATCAAGCAACCAAAGTAAAAACGAATGAGAAGGTGTCATGGGTGCCACTGCAATTTTTTTTCCTTTCAAATCGGAAACAGAATTAATGCCTCGGCGTGCAACAATGGCATCTCCTCCTCTACTCCAATCCGATTGAAAAACAACCTGCGGATCGAACTGTGATAAGCCTTCTATTTCGGTAGGTAGTGCATCAATAGTAGCCCAAAGCAAATCTATTTTCCCATTTTTAAAAGCTTCACGTGAAGCATCGAAGTCATCAATTACTTCAAAATTCACTTTAAAACCATACTCTGAATAAAACCTCGATTGTTCGTTGGCCTTAAAGCCTTCATTAAAATATTCGCCACCTGCATAGCCACCCCAGGTAACAACACCAACATTTATTACTTCCTTATAGCCTTTTGGCAATTCTTTACCTAAATTAGAAATAGATTCTTTCAATTTAGGGCTCTTGTTTAAGGAATACAACCCAAAACCAATACCACCTACAATAATTAAGGTAATTAGTAATTTAGAAAACGGGGTTAATCTTGTCTTGCTCATGGTTTTGTCTTTTTTGATTTTTTTTATCTTAAAATTTAAATAAATCACTATATTGATTTGTGTGATTAGCTGACTTAGCTTCAATGGGTTTGTCCAAATCAACCATATCAGTATCACTTTTCGATTTGTTGATAAGCAAATCTTTCTCGGTTCCTAGCAATAATGAAACACCTTCTTTTTCCCATTTCTCAAGCAATTGCAAACCTTCTTCTTCAAAAACACCATTTTGTAGATCAATAGAATCCATAAAGTTTGCAGACATCTCCATGAAACGTTCCATTTCACCAATCTTCATACTCACATCCTCGGCAATAGCTTCCAGCGCCTGATCGAACATTTCACGTTTATCGCTGTTGCCGGCAATTATATTCATGGCAGATTTCATTGCAGAGTGACTGGCACGTATAGCTTTGCGCTCCTGCTCTTTTACCATTACTTGGTCTTCAATATCTTCAAGCATTATCTCGGAGTTTTCATACATCTTTAGCAATACTCTGTACAACAACTCCAATTTCTTATACAGCTCATCCAAACGTATGTTCGATTCCTGCAATCGGCCAGCTTTACGCGATTTTAAAATTACAATAGCTTGTTTGTCTACCTCTTTGGCTTTGTTTGCCAACTTCAGGTTATTGTCGATGGTTTTCTTATTTTCTTCCATCAACATTTTCAAACGTTGCATTTGGCCTTTAACAATTGCCAATTGCTTGCTCATATTTTTCAGGTTGTTTCGCAACTCTTCAATATAGGTTTTTAAAATACCAATAGGATCAATCTGAATGAAAGCCCCAGTTATCTTTCTAACAATAGATTTGTATATATAGAAAACTAGGTTACGAACTTTCGGATCAAGAATCACATAGATTAAAGCCCCTAAACCAATCAGCAAAACCGAAAGATACAGTAGATTTTCGGTTAAGGATATAAGATATGGTAATGCTTTAAAAAGCAGATATCCACCACCTGCAATCATGGCAATTAAACCAATCATTCCGGTTTTTCCCTCGGGCTTCTGCCAGAAACTTGTTGTTGTATTACTTTTCATTAAGTTTAGTTATTTAATATATTGCTTTAATTTTGTAGCATCTTCTTCTAACTGTTTTTTAATAATATTCAGAGATGTTTCAAAATTCAATGCTGTTTCATTTATTTTATATTCAGATGTTTCTATTGATAACCTAAGCTGCTGTTCTTCTGATTGATGGCCGCGAATTTCCTCGGTAAGCTTTCTGATTTTTTCGCTCTTCTCTTTAATCGCAAGATTAATCTTTTCTTTTTCTGAGTTTTTTTCGTCAATATTAACAGTAGTTTGTTCTTTTATTGCCTTAATAAAGTTATTTTCTTCATTTATAAGAACTTTTTTATAAAATTCAATGGATTCAATTAATTTCTCAAGGGTAACACCCATTGTTGATGCAGTTGCAAAAGTTGATTGAAATTTAATAGCTTCATCCATTGACAAAGCATTTAAAGCAATTAATGCTTTTCTGAATTCCAAATAATCAAATCCCTGTTGATTATTATCATCTAACGCTTGAAAAAGTTTATCTAAAATAGAATTATCTACATTCCCTTTAGGAGATAAGACTGGTGAGGCACTATTGTCAGACAGATTCTCTGGCTGTGCTTCTGTTTTACTGTTACTTTCCTTTTCTTCTGAAAGAATAAATAGTGATTTGATATTTTTTAACATTTTGTTATTATATAATATATTTAGAAATGTGCAATTTAGTAAAATTAGCTAAATCCACAATAATCATATTAATTTCCAAATAATTTTTAAATTCTCATTTAACTCTTTTATTGATCTACAAATATTTATTAAGTCTTTTTAAATTAATAAATATTTTACATGCTAATTAAATTAAAAAAGTAAACGAATTAAGTAAAAAGTATGTGTTTGGCAATTAAAGGATGATTGCAGGGATAGATTGCCAAACTTATACTTTATGAACAAGTGTATTAATACTATTAATGTTTTGATCAAGAAAATAAATTTATTAATCATATTCATTTCAGACAAACGCCTGTAATAGCCTTGTATCTATCACATAAGGATTTTATCCTTTGTTCGACCAAGATACTGAAAAAGTTGAGTATTGATTTAATATTCAAAATTATTGTGAGGATGAAATGCGGGGTATAAAGGATAAAATTATGTTGGACGAAGGCGGCTTTACCAATGAGGACTTCAAGCAAGGCAATTTGGGTCAAAACAGTCTTTTGGCATACTGCATTGATTATTTTTCGGGCTTGTTGCCATTTGGTGAATGGGAAAGGTACGTCTGAAAACCCTATAAATATTCATCAATACAATCACCGATTTTATTGATGATAACAATGCACACCAATGAGACGAAATTTTATGGGGAAAACTAATCCATTTTGTTTAATCGCCTTACTATAAATCTCAGAAATACTTGGTGTTAGCCCAACAGGGATTAAAACACAATTGAGCGTGGGGTGAATTATCATGGCCGAAAGAAGTAGAGCAGTAGGCGTATCCTCCTTACTGCTTTTTTTTGTGGGCTCGACTGTGCTTTAATCCTAAAGTGTTACCCAACGTAAATTATTTTAAACTACTACAAGTTACAGAATTTACAAAACTTAAATATAACTCCAAAACATTAAAACCTGCTTGTTAATCGCATTTCTACACCCTTAAAATCCAATACTTCATAGCATACCCCGGCATTGCAAGCAGGCCCACCACGTCGCTCTCCGGCAAAAATTTGTAATGCATGTTTGTTGTTTACCTTGTATTTCAAGTTAGCTCCAATCCAAATTTTAGACCCCTCTGTAACAATAAATGAATCATCGCTATATTCACTTACAATGTTGCAAATTATCTTCGATTTATAGGAATATCCTAAGACAAATACATGATTTTGACAATTCTCGCCTAAACGCTTAAATGTTTGAAATTCGTAATCAGCTTTTATGGATGTATTTCCGGGAATTTTCCAATTGGTGCTTAAACCGGCCGATACCCGATGTTCCTCTAACTTAAAAGGATCCTCTGCATAGTCGGCAAATATATTAATATCATGCTTTTCTGATATGGGAAAAGCATATTCGAGAAAGTATTCCTGGAACACGAATTTTTTTCCAAAATTATTAATTGCCATTGTATTATTAAATGTTAAGGTCGTCAGCTTGGGAAAAGTATAAAAAAGTTCAATCTGATATCCCGTTTCATTTGATGGCTGTAGTACATGAGTAGTTCTGTTTAAAACTTTGTAAGTGTGTTCTTTAATTAAAGCCGGAGGTTCGTTTATTCCTGAACCAATAAGAAAGTTCTTATAGTTTTTGTACTCGGCACTTAAGCCAAAGCTGTTTTTTGTATAATTCAACCCACTATAAAAAGCATAGGACGATTGCGTGGAAAAATCGTCCACCGAAAAATCGCTTACATTTTTAGCAAATTCGGTATAATAAGAAAAAGCATCTGCAATATTGCCCGAAACAGTGGCCATAAGGTAAACATTGTCATTACCACTATTCGAATGTTTCATGGCAGCTACTTCTATGGTCTGTTTCTTTAAAGTATATTCGGAATAAATGGCAGCAATAGTATCTGCCCTCCTGTCATTAATATCCTGAGTTGGAGGGAAAACATAATTTAGCGGACTACCATAGAGAATTTTTGTAGTGAAATTTTTATAGTTATACTTTGCACTAATTCCTAATATATCGCGATTGAAATAATGACGCGACCGGTAACTTAAGTCTTCCAGAATTGCCCCCGGTATTTCAAATGACCTTAATAATAAGCCACGCCCAATAGTTTCGTAAAAGTTACCGATTTTAAATTCGAAAGGTTTTAATTTATACTGTAATGAAAATTGAGATAGTTTCACATAATTGCTTCCTGCAAGAGGGGTGTTAAACTGCTCAATGGTGGCGCTTGCTTTTAAGTACTTGTAATTGTAGTTGGCAACCAATCGGTCATATAAAGTTGATATAGAAGAGGTATCGTTTGGCAATTGGCCATATTGATATTCGGCCAAATTGTTTCCATTAAACTGAGCCTGCAAGCGAATTGAAAGGCTCATAAAAAACACCACAAATCCGAAAGACAAAAGAATCCTGCTCATTTTCAATTATCCATTAAGTGTTTTTCAATCTCTGAGATTATTATTTCTGTGTCGCCAGAAAAGAACCCCTCATGAATCCAAACGATCTTTCCCTTTGAATTTACAATTATCAGGGTAGGAAAAGCCAAAATGTTTAATTCAGATTTTAATTCTGAATTTATATCTAGCAATACAGGATACTGAATTTGCAGCGATTTGCTCAGGGGAGCTACTTTTGAAACACTTCGCGGACCATCGCAATTAATTCCAATTATTTCAACACCTTTGCTTTTATACAAATCGTAAATTTTATTAAGCTCAGGTATTGCTTTGTTACAAGGTTTACACCAGGTGGCCCAAAAATCGATAAGTGTAAGTTTTTCGCCTTTTAGTTCGTTATAACTCCGGGTGTTGTTTTCTAAGTCCTTGTACTCAAAATTGCTCACATTTTGCGCTGTTAATCCATAATAAGAAAATAATGCACATGCTATAATTAATAATGTCTTCATGATTTTATGTGGATTATGTTATGCTAAAAAATATTTGCAAACTAAATTCTATTTTGCCAATAAATCCATCACTTTTGCTTTTGCAGCGGCAATATCCGATGCTGCCGATTGTTTTCCTGAAAATGCAATTTTCCCTGCTTTATCAATGACTACAATTCTATCGTAAGTAGTTTTATAATCGGCCGCTACGCCCGAAGCATTTAGCAAGAGCGGGAACGACACACCAGTAACGGTTTTAAAGGCCTGTACCGAGGCTTGGTTTCCATTCCATTGGTCGAGACCTAGCACCTTATAATCGGTATTGGCGGCAAATGGTGTTACCAGCATACTTTCGACGCTCGGAGCTGCAGCTTTACACGATGGGCAATTGTTGCCGAAGAAAAATAGCACAACCACTTTGTTGGTGAAATTTGAAAGAGCAACATCAGAGCCATCTAATGATTTTAATGTAAAATTGGGTGCAACATCGGCTGTAGAAACAGGATTTATAAGCTCCATCACTTTTGCTTTTGCAGCGGCAATATCCGATGCTGCCGATTGTTTTCCTGAAAATGCAATTTTTCCTGCTTTGTCAATGACTACAATTCTATCGTACGTAGTATTATAATCGGCCGCTACGCCCGAAGCATTTAGCAAGAGCGGGAACGACACACCAGTAGCGGTTTTAAAGGCCTGCACCGAGGCTTGGTTTCCATTCCATTGGTCGAGACCTAGCACCATATAATCGGTGCTGGTTGCAAATGGTGTTACCAGCATGCTTTCGACGCTCGGAGCTACAGCTTTACAAGATGGGCAGTCGTTGCCGAAGAAAAATAGCACAACCACTTTATTGGTGAAATTAGAAAGAGCAACATCAGAGCCATCTAATGATTTTAATGTAAACGAAGGAGCGCTTTCACCTATTACAACGGGATCAGTCTTTTCTTCATCTTTAGAGCACGACCAAAGTGCCAAAGCGAAAAAAAATAGGAGTACAAGTATTTTGGATGCCAATAGCGGCGATCCAATACCAAATTTACTATTCTGTTTCATTTGTTTCATTATTAAATTTATAATGAAACAATATTATAGCTAAACTGTTTCCTTTGGAATGGACAGAATTTCTTAAATAATGGACAAATTTGGTATTCTATGATTTTAAGTGGCATTTCTTGTAATCACTTGGCGAAACACCGGTTTCTTTGCTAAATAAGCGACTAAAATAAAATGGGTCATCATAGCCAATAATTGCAGAAATCTCTTTGACCGATTTATCTGTGTACATCAACAGTCGTTTAGCTTCAGTTACTGCCCTGTTTTTAATGATTCTCGAAGGAGACTCAATCCCATATTTTTGCATTTTTTTTGTCAGCGATGCCGATGCTATACCCATCATTTCGGCATAGCTTTCAACCTGTTTAATTTCTTTAAAATGTTTCTCAACCAAATCGCTGAATTTACGTGCAAAATCAATATTTGCATCATCTACTCCATCAATACTCATCTGTGCACGAAAAAGTCTGTTAGAACGAATAAGAAGGTTTTTGAGAAGATTCTTCACCATCTCATCTTGCAAGGAGTCCAGGTTTTCCAACTCGGCAATCATCTCTTTAGTAGTGTTGGTATAGATAGCAAGTTGCTGCTGGTCGAGTAAAAAATGAACCGAACTGAAATTATTAACAAAAAGCAAGCCTTGGCACGACACTTCACTATCATGATATTCGATACAATAAAACTCTTTATTAAATGAAATTGCATAACCCTCCAACCTTGAATCGTTCGAAATATGGGTATGTTGTCCAGGAGTTACAAAAATGGCGATAGGTCTGTTTATGGACAACAAATGCTCATCTATTGCTATCTCGCCTGCTCCATCGGTAAAAATAAGTATAGTAAACCACTTATTAAGATTTGATGATTTGGCATCTTTTCCAAAATCGGAAATGGATTGAACTGAAAAGAATGCTTTTGTTAATGTGTCGAAATATTGCATGAGTTGTTTTTTTTATTGTTGGGTAACGTTTGATGGTATGTAGTCGTGCGGGAGTTCGAAGCGATTTCCTATCAGTTTACACTAGCTTTTTTACGAGCCACAAACCTTCGCTTACCACTGAAACCTTCATGCAATATACCATGTGTTGAACTAAACCTCACTGCAGTTCGGTGGAATAATTCACCAAAGGCGCGATTCTTAGAGGTATTGTTTAATTGAAATAACTTATTATGACAAATTTAAAAAAAGATTTGAAGAAGAGGCCGTATTAAGAAATTTAAGTGTTAGAATCAGGAAGAGTTACTGGTGGCACATTGAAGATTTCAACACTTACTGTGCCTCCATTGACAAAGACTCCGAGCAGAGTGACATTAAAGAATTGTGAGGTTGCCATTTGGTGAATGGGAAAGGTACGTCTGAAAACCCAATAAAACTTCATCAATACAATCACCGGTTTTATTGCTAATGCCAACGCACATCATTGGGAGCTACAATTTTATGGGGAAACTAATCCATTTTGTTTAATGTTTAATCCCCTTACTATTAATCTCCGAAACGCTTGGTGTTAGCCCAACAGGGATTAAAACACAATTGAGCGTGGGGTGAATCATCCTGGCCGAAAGAAGTAGAGCAGTAGGCGTATCCTCCTTACTGCTTTTTTTGTGGGCTCCAACTGTGCCTTAATACTAAAGTGTTATCTCGTCGTGCTTTATGTCCGATCATTCCATATTTCAGGATTTCTACTTGTATGAAATATCGCAATTACCTGAATCATTGAGTCAACAATTCGATTGTAAATCACAAACGGGAATTTTTTTACGACATATTTTCTTACATCTTTATGTGCAATTGGAAAAGAGTTTGGATTCTGTATGACATTCTCAAAACCAAGGTTTATATTCTTAAAGAAAGTATCTGCGACTTTTGGGTTATCCTCGTAATAATATTCGTATGATTTATCAAAGTCAACTTCTGCCTCATCTGATAACTCAATACTAAACGGCTTTATTTTCATATTTCTTTTTAATCAAATCCCAGTTCTTAAAATTAGTTTCGCCGTTTTCTATTCTTTGCAGTCTTTTATCAAGCAAATCCTTATGCTCTGTTGGAAGCTCCTGTGATTCCTCTTTTACATTCACAATCTCAATGTAATCAATTTCTTTGATTAGATTAAGAAATGCAGCTATTTTACTCTGCTCCTTTACATTAACTGTAAGTTCCATATCAAATCATTTTAGACAAAGTTACTGATTTAAAATGCGATTGTTGATTTTGAAGCAATAAAGTTCTTAAATTCAACTCCGAATCAAATAATGTTATTCGAAGTTTAAAAAGGTAAATCTTTTAAATCATTATTATCAGGCGAATCAAGTTCTTTGTCATTTTGCTCGTTGAGCTGATAATTAGAATCTTTTTCGCTATTCATTAACTCATAGTCTCCATTTAAATAAAAATCTAGGTCAGATGCATTTTTCTTGTAAAATTCATCTTCTGGAATGCCATCAATTACATAAATTCTATGGAATTTCATTTTTCCACCGACAAAGTAGGTCTCTTTAATAAATTCACGTCCGTTTTTATCTCTATGAATCTTTTTCTTCTTTTTATTTTTCACTTATCCTTAATCCTAATTTTAGTTGCAATGCGGCTCTCAGCATGCGGCACAATCGGGATAGAATAGCGGATTACTCCACCTATCCCACCGCAGATCCGGACATACAGAATTATTCGTATTAAATCTGCTTTTTTATGGCACTCATGATTTTCAATACCCGTATGCGGCTCCTCAGCTAATATGTTTTCATATCTACTGCGTAAATTTAAACATTATGATGAATTATCCTACGTTTGGGAAGCTTAAAGTATTTCAATAACTCACCATACCTTTTCCATGTATAGCTTGTACGTTGGCTCCTTCGGTTTAACCATTTAAACCAGGCATATATCACTATTTGATACATCCGGTTTATGCTGTTGAAGTTGCGAGCGGTCGCTCCTTCAATGCCGCGAATGCGGAGGGGAGCTCCAGCTTTTGGAAACATTTAAATCGCAAAGGGCACCGCCTGCCATGCCAGAAAAGCCTAGCCCTAACTTTGAGTTATACAT
>JAGXIO010000012.1 GCA_024635555.1 Saccharicrinis sp. | reverse complement strand
GTAATCAAAAATATACACTTATAATAAACAACAAAAAATATCAAATTAAAAAAGGTACTCAGCAGATTACAAATTAACTATTGCCAATAAATATAGGTCATTGGGCAGATGGTTAAGATTTTGGAAGTAAATACATTTAATAAAATTTATTGCGGTTTGATACGGAAGTGTTTTGGAATGCCCAACGCCCCATATTCAGACCGTTGTCAACCATAAAAAAAATATAATGTCGAAACTTTTTACAATATTATTCACTGTTATTATTTTTTGGGGATGTTCAAAACATCACAACAAAAATACAAATCTAGTTACCCCGGCAGTTAGAGGTTGGAATATATTATCAAATGATACATCGAAAGCAAATATTGCCATAAATAAGGCTGATCAATACGGGATTAACCACTTACAATTATCGCATCAATTGATTATGGATCTGAAGGATGTAAGGAGTGCACAAAGGCTTCGGGAAACAAGGCAAATAATAGACAAAGCCCACAAAGCAGGAATAGCTAAAGTTTTTGTTTGGGATCATTCATTATATGATTTAGATTATTATCCAGAAGAATTCAAAACAAAAAAATGTGATTGGTTATGTTGCCAGAACTGACAGATATGGACAAACACAAAATATTGGACAAGCTACAGAAGTGAATTTATATGCATTAAAAAGAATTGCGGAAGACACTACTTTAAATACTAAAACTATTGTAGAGGAGTTCATTCATGAAAAATACGGAAAAGAAACCGTAGATATTTTAACGCCAGTATTTATGGAAACAGATGATATTTTATTATCAGTTTTTTACACTTTAGGATTAAATATGACCTCGCACAGTCGTTTTGAGTTAGATTATCCTTCAATATATGGAAGACATTGTAGTGGTAAATGGTTGAAAAATCCGGTAATATCAGTGGGTCATGGAATAAATGAAACATTTCATTACTGGAAAGATGTAGTAGAACATCTCTCACCTGCGAGATATAAAACAAAAAAAACAAAAGATGGTGAAATGACTGTATTATATCAAGAAGCACCATGGGTTATAGATAACATGTGGCTTTCGCCCGAGGATAAAATGAATGAAAAATATCTGGAATATATAATTACCGAAAAAGAGTACGGAGTTAAAAAAGCTCTTTGGGCAGTGAACGAAATAAAAAAAGTACAATCCTTGGTATCCGATCAATCTGAATATCAAGAGTTATTGCAACTCTATGAAAGAACTTATTTAACATCAAAACTGTATCTTGCTGGAGCTAAAGCATATTTTGGTTTTAGGACATATCTTAACGATACCACTAATGCTAAAGTTAAAACTATTGCAAATGAAGGATTGACCTCGATAGAAGAAATTACGAATGAAATGCATAATTACCAACACAAAGGTCCCACGGGTGGACAATTTCAATGGATTGATGATACAATACGGGCCTCTGACCTATATAATAAAATAAAAAATGGTTGGAATGTGTATGGTAGTCAAAAACTGAATGATTCGTCAGGATTTAATGTTGAACAGGACGGTGAAAGTTAAAGATCCTGCGCAATTAAAAAAGCACAAACAAAATCATAATCAAAATCATAAACAAAATCATAAACAAAATCACAAATAAAATGAAAAATAAAATGAAAAATTTGCTTCTAAGCACGATATGTCTGGCAGCAATTGCCTCATGTAGTTCTGCAAAAAAAGAATCAGTGCAAGCAAAACAACCCAATATAGTAGTCATTTACCTCGATGATTTGGGATATGGAGATGTTAGCGCTTATGGCGCTACCGAAATCAAAACCCCCAATATGGACGCTTTGGCCAATGGTGGTGTACGTTTTACCAATGGTTATGCCACTTCGGCTACCTGTACACCGAGTCGCTATGGCTTGCTTACCGGGGTTTATCCCTGGCGTAACGAGGACGCTAAAATTCTACCAGGCACAGCTCCACTGATTATCGATACAGCTCAGGTAACAATCCCGAAAATGCTTAAAAAGAAAGGCTACCAAACTGCGGTTGTTGGAAAGTGGCATTTGGGTTTGGGCACCGGTGATACCGATTGGAACACACATGTAACACCCGGCCCTAATGAAATCGGATTTGATTATGCCTATATTCTGGCAGCTACCCAGGACCGGGTTCCAACCGTTTATATCGACAATGGTTATGTGGATAATCTCGACCCGAATGATCCCATAGAAGTCAGTTATAAACACAACTTTGAAGGAGAGCCTACCGGAAAGGATAACCCTGAATTAACAACGATGAAGTGGCACCACGGGCACAACAACAGTATTGTAAATGGTATTCCGCGAATTGGGTTCATGAAGGGCGGTCAATCGGCCAAATGGAGTGATGTGGATATGGCCGATCATTTTCTGGATAAAGCCAAAAACTGGGTAAAAGCTCACAAAGATGAACCTTTCTTTTTATACTATGCATTGCAGCAACCTCACGTTCCAAGAACACCAAACCCAAGGTTTGTAGGTTCATCAGGAATGGGGCCACGTGGCGATGCCATTCTTGAAGCAGATTGGTGCATTGGCGAATTTATAAAAACACTGGATGAAGAAGGTTTGCTCGAAAACACCTTGATTGTCTTTTCAAGCGATAATGGCCCTGTGCTGAACGATGGTTATTACGACGATGCTGTTGAAAAATTAGGCAAACATAGGCCAACCGGCCCTCTCCGCGGTGGTAAATACAGTTTATTCGAAGCAGGCACACGGGTACCATTTGTCACCTATTGGAAAGGTAAAATTGAACCTAAAGTTTCTGATGCTTTGGTTTGCCAGATGGATCTGTTGGCTTCAATTGCAAAATTGGTTGGAGTAGAGGAGAATACTACCGATAGCCAGGATCTGTTGGATGTTTTAATGGGCAAAAGCGACGAAGGTCGGGATGCCCTGATTTTAGAGGCCACCTCACGCACTGCGCTCCGCAAAGGCGATTGGATAATGATCCCACCTTACAAAGGGGAGTCAATTAAGGAGCTTGTAAACATTGAGTTGGGTAACGCGGAGGAATATCAACTTTATAATTTGAAAGAGGATATAGGTCAGCAACAAAACCAGGCAGAATCCAAACCTGAAAAATTAAAGGAAATGCTTGAAACATTTAAAACCTTGCGTGGTGAGGAATTTTCAGATATTCAGCAATTAGATTTGAAATAATAGGAATTGGAAGTTCACTGTGTATTTGTGGCACAGGGACAGACCGAAGAACCACATGAAACGAGCCCCCGAAGGGTCGGGGCGACCTGTCCCGCAGAATTGCGGGAGGCTATGTGGCAAAAAAATAATTATAAACATATGAAAATGTGGTGATAACATCCGAAAAGGGAAAAACTCAGGTACACACAAATGGGCATGGGGAATTGCTTGTAAATGTATCCACCAAGGATGTCGCTAAATTTAAAGCCAAGGGATGGGTTCATTATAGTGACTTTGGTGCCAAAGGCGACGGTAAAACTGATGATATAGATGCCATAGCTGCTAGCCATGCATTTGCCAATCAGCAAGGACTGGTGGTGAAAGCCGACGAGGGCGCCACCTACTATATTGGAGGAAAGGAGCGCACAGCGCTTATCCAAACCGACACCGATTTTGGTACAGCGGCCTTCATCATTGACGATCCTATTAATAGTTAAAACAAATGTGCTATAGATAAGATGCCTTAAAAGAAAAACGATGTTGTTAGAGCTTAAACCGAACTTCGGCATTCCGTTCAGGTTTACTGCAAAATGGGTTAAGGGTCAACAGAAAAATGAGATAACGTGACATCTTGAATTTTGTGAATTATTTTATCCCTAAAATGTACAAAAGAGTAACTTTAAGTAGATGTAAAGTGGGTATTCTTGCTGTTGGAAATAAAACATGTTTAAAATAAAATATTTATAGGGTCATTTATATCGTTCAAAGTTGGGTTTTCTCAAAATGGTACAATTGAATTCGGCATCAATCATTGAATTGCAGCGCAAGGTTTTCTGCCTTTTTGAGCCAATAGTTTTAAACGAGATGCTAAAATTAACGCACAATGCATGAGCTACTTTAAGGCGATGTGGGAAATGGGAAATTTAAAACTGAAACAATAAAACGATAAACAAGTCAATATAAAAAACACAATAAATACATCATTAAATACGAAATTCATGATAAAAAGAATTGCGATCTATGGAATGGTTGTGCTGGCAATTGCCGCATGTAAATCAAATTCAAAGGAAAAGTTTGTGGCCGATAAGTACGAGTCAAACTGGGAATCATTAAGTAAATACAAAGTCCCTGAATGGTATACCGATGCAAAATTTGGGATATGGGCACATAGTTCACCCCAGGATGTTCCTATGCAAGGTGATTGGTATGCGAAAAAAATGTACATGGAAGGAAGTTATGATTATAAAGATCACGTAAAAAATTTTGGACATCCAAGTGAATTAGGATACAAAGATCTTTTGCCGCTTTGGACGCTCGATAAATGGAATCCTGATTCATTAATGCAGCTATATCATCGGGCAGGAGCAAGGTATTTTATGGCTTTGGCCAATCACCATGATAATTTCGATACTTGGAATTCAAAATATCAAAAGTGGAATGCAGTGAATATTGGCCCTAAGAGGGATGTTATTGGCGAATGGAAAAAAGCAGCCGATAAGTATGATATGAAATTCGGAGTGAGCGTACACAATATCAATACCTGGGGCTGGTTTACCGATGCCTTTAAATCCGATACGGCGGGTCTTTACAAAGGTATTCCTTACGACGGCCGATTAACATTAGAAGACGGTAAAGGCAAATGGTGGGAAGGATATGATCCTGCTAAGTTATACAGCCCATACCAACGCGAAAACGATTCAATCCCTTCTCTGGAGTGGATGCAGTTTTGGTACAATCGCTGTGTTGATTTGATAGATACGTACCAACCCGATATGATCTACTTCGATTCATACATCGTTGAACAGGTTTGGCGTCAATTTACATATCACGGCGACGATACTTATGAAGGTATTCCTGCATCAACCAAAAGTATAGCAGAACGTACTCCGTTTAAAGAAGCAGGAATTGATATCATCAAATATTTCTATAACAAGAATCGTGAATGGCACGGAAAAGAGAATGGCGTTTTGAATTTAAAAGTACATTCTTTGGATGAATCGATTCCTGAGAAGTACAAAAAAGGTATGGTGATTGATCGTGAGAAAGGTGGTTATGGAGGCGGTGAGGAGGAAATTCAGAAATACCCCTGGCAAAAGGATCGGCCATTTGGAGACTGGCATTATAATATGAGAGCTAATTTCCCCACAACGGTTGCTGTGATTTGGAACATGGTTGATGTGGTGAGTAAAAATGGTAATTTCCTATTAGGTATGCCCATGAAGCCCGATGGTACTTTAGACTCTAAGGAGTATCAATTCCTGAATGAGATGGGAGATTGGATGGATATAAATTCTGAAGGTATTTATAAATCAACACCTTTTGAGACCTTCGGGTACGACAGTATTCGATTCACAAAAAGAGATGATGCAATTTATGCTTTTTGTAACATTACCAACGATAAGGAGATTATTTTAAAGTCCATAGCCGCAAAAGCTAAAGAGGTTAATTTATTGGGCAATTCATGTCCTTTTAGCTGGAAAGTAAGCGGTCAGGATGTGGTAATTAGCCTTGATAATGAGCAAGAAGAAGAGAGAGTTATTACTTTCAAGATTAATTAGATTTGCTGAAAAACTTAAAGAAGGCTCTAACGACCTTATAGAAGTCGCATATTTTTAGAAGCTGATTCAAACGGATATTCGACCCTGACCAGGGTTTAATATCCGTTTGAATAATTCATTTTCTATAAACATTTTATCCCTCTGGGGTATTTGTCGGCCAGACTGAAAATTTCAAGTCTGAAATGTTTCGTACCTACGGCACGCTGAACCTGGTGGTAGAATTCCTGTCCGTCAAATAAATGTGACGAATAACCGTCGGTTCAGCACCAGAGAGTGCGAAATATTTATAGAAAGATAACTGTGACCACATAGGTGCTAAAACGGCCAACAATTTTGCATCTATCAGTATACTCAAATCAAAATGACTGAGAGCCGGTTGGGATAATAAATTTTTACTTGATATTATAAAAATTTAAATGCGTTGACCCTGCCTTGTCATATACCCTGTACTGGATTCTGCAATAAACGAAGTAAATTTAATGCAGTTTTATCCGAAATAGGCATTAATGAATGACCATGGACTAAAATCGAAGTACACCTGGACACTGGAAGAAATGTATAAAGAAACGGCGGGATATTCATTGAGTGAAGATCCTAAATAAAACGGTATTAGGTATTAGTAACAATTTAAAATAAAAAAATGGATTCAAAAGTAAAAATCATTTTAAGCGCTCTGTTTGTATTCTCCACATTGGTGTTTTTTTCTTGTGAAAACAGGAAAAACAACGCGGGTAAACCAGAAAAGCCGAATATTATTCTGATCATGGCCGACGATATGGGTTTTTCCGATCTGGGTTTTATGGGTTCAGGCGTTCAAACACCAAACATCGACAGGTTGGCAAGCAATGGTATTGTTTTCAATCAGTTTTACAATGCGGGCAGATGCTGTCCCACCCGAGCCTCATTGCTAACCGGACTTTATGCACATAATACAGATCTGGGATGGATGACAGCTTCTGATTTTGGCCGACCAGGATACCGTGGGGCAATTAGCGAAAATTGCGTAACGCTGGGTCAGGTGCTTAAATCGTCTGGCTATACCAACTATGTTATTGGTAAATGGCATGTGGTTTATGAACCTAATATGGAGGCAGAAGGCGATAAACACAATTGGCCTATCCAGCGTGGATTTGATAAATACTTTGGCATGCTGGCCGGAGGTGGTGGCTATTACGCACCGAATACATTAACCTATAATAATACTAGAATTACACCGAATAATGAATTTTATTTAACCGAAGCCATCAATGACTCGGCCGTAAGTTTTGTGGAACAGCATTTTGCAACAAAAAAAGGGGACCCTTTCTTTCTCTATTTAGCACACTATGCACCTCACCGCCCTTTACATGCTTTACAGGAAGACATACAAAAATACAAAGGCAAATTCGATCAGGGTTGGGATGCATTTCGCCAAAATAAATTAGAAAAGATGAAAAACATTGGCTTAGCTGAAGGAGGCTGGCTGTTAAGTGACAGACCCGATAATATTCCTGCCTGGGAAACGCTTAACCAAGATGAAAAAGCCATGTGGGAAATACGAATGGAGGTATATGCTGCTCAAATAGATCGAATGGATCAGGGAATAGGTCGGCTAATAAAAACGCTGGAAGACAATAATCAGCTGGATAACACACTCATTCTGTTTCTGTCGGACAACGGAGGAAATGCTGAAGCTGAAGGAAAAGATTTTGATGCTGACAAGGTTAAAGATGTGGGTGGAAATACCTTTAATCAAAGCTATAGACGAAACTGGGCCAACATGAGCAATACGCCCTTTCGTGAATACAAAAGCAATAACCATGAGGGAGGAATTAGCACACCGTTAATTGTGCATTGGCCGGATAAAATTAAAAAACCATCCATATCCAATCAGCAAGGGCACGTTATTGATATTATGCCCACCTTGATTGAACTTACAGGAGCTAAATATCCAACAGAAAACAAGGGGAATACGATAAAACCTTTTCAGGGGAAAAGCTTATTGCCTGCTATTGATGGTGAAACGTTCAATAGAGGTACCATGTTTTTTGAGCACGCGGCTAATAGGGCAATAATTGAAGGAAAATGGAAATTAATAGCGACTAAAGGCCAAGAACCATTTTATATGGGAAAATGGGAATTATATGACTTGTCGGTTGATAGAGCTGAAAGCAATGACCTGATAAATGAGCAACCGGAGAAAGCTTCTGAATTGGAAGCAAAATGGGATACCTGGGCAGAGGAAAATAATGTCCTTCCTTTGGATGGACGAGGCTGGAGTATCAGAGTGAAAACGGATGTGAATCGTTCACTAGATGGGTTAAAATAAACAACTCCTGGAAGCAGCTTTTTCTAAATTGATTCAGATTTTAGGTTTAATTCGTTAACCTGCAGTCTTAAATGAGAGACAAGAGAGTTTCTGTTTAAGTGGCAAAAAGAACTATTTTTGGGATTTATTTATCTATCATTCAGGTATTTAACAAGTTTAACAAGTTTGTGTATGAAAGAGAATGCATTATTACTTTTATTGATTATTTGGTTCTCTGGTGGTCATCTTCTTGCTCAGGAAACAGAGATCCGTTATCTGTCGGGTACCGGTAAGGATCACATGGTTGAATGGGATTTCTTCTGTTCAGAGGGTATGAATAGCGGAAAATGGACCAAAATAGGAGTCCCCTCTTGCTGGGAACTTCAAGGGTTTGGAGCGTATAATTACGGGCAAGATCAACCCCGGGAAGAACGGGCAGATGAATACGGATTGTATAAGCATTCGTTTAAGGTTCCTGTAGAATGGAAAAATAAAGAGGTTAAGATTGTTTTTGAAGCTGTAATGACAGATTGTGAGGTGAAAATTAATGGACAGCTAGCCGGAGCACTGCATCAGGGAGCATTCTACGAGTTTAATTATTCTATTTCTAATCTATTGAATTACGGAAAGGAGAACTTGCTTGAGGTCAAGGTCAATAAAGTTTCTTCCAATGAGTCGATAAACCATGCAGAACGTCGAGCTGATTTTTGGATATTTGGTGGTATCTATCGTCCGGTTTATTTGAAAGTTCTTCCCAAAAATCATATAGACCGAGTAGCCGTAAATGCCATGGCAAATGGAGAAATTGAGGTTGATTTATTTCTTAATTCAAGAAAAGCAGATAAGGTAAAAGCACGATTGCTTGATATTGAGGGCAAACTCGTTCAGGAATTAGCTGATATTAAGATAGAAAAGAAGGAGGACAGGTGGACTATTAATACCAAAGCATCAGATGTTAAAACCTGGAATCCGGAACACCCGAACTTATATCAATTGGAACTATCCCTTGAAGATCAAGAAGGAAACACACTGCATCAAATTAACCAACGTATAGGTTTCCGTACTGTTGAGCTTCTGGAGGGAGATGGGATTTATGTAAATGGTCAACGTATTAAATTTAAAGGAGTCAACCGACATTCGTTTTATCCTGAGTCGGGTCGTACCACCTCTAAAGAATTAAGTATTGAGCATGTCAAAATGATGAAGGACATGAATATGAATGCTGTTCGTATGGCTCATTATCCGCCGGATGTTCACTTTTTAGATGTTTGCGATTCTCTGGGGTTATTTGTCATAGACGAAATTTGTACATGGCAAAGCCCGTCATTAGACACTGATGTAGGTCGTAAGATTGTGAAAGAGACGGTGGTGCGAGATGTCAATCACCCTTCCATTCTGCTTTGGGCCAATGGAAATGAAGGCGGATGGAATACAGAACTGGATGATGACTATGGCTTATGGGATATTCAAAACAGAGAAGTTATACATCCCTGGGGAGTTTTTCGGAAGACGAATACGCTGCATTATATAAACTATAAAGAATTGGCCAACGATGGTCCCGCAAAAGACCATGTTTTTTTCCCAACCGAGTTTTTACATGGGCTGTATGACGGTGGGCATGGTGCAGGCTTAGAGGATTACTGGAAACAAATGTGGAATATGCCGACAAGTGCCGGAGGTTTCTTATGGGTTTTTGCCGATGAAGCAGTTGTACGTACCGATAAAAACAATATTCTGGATACAGATTTCAACCATGCGCCTGATGGCATAGTAGGTCCGTATGGGGAGAAAGAAGGAAGTTATTTTACCATCAAAGAAGTTTGGTCACCAATATTTATCGAAAACAGGTTTATTCGTGAGGATTTTAACGGGCTTTTCAGAGTAGAAAACCGATATCATTTTACCAACCTGAAAGAGTGCACGATGAAGGCGAAATGGATTCAGTTTGATGGGCCGAATGGAGGTACTCAGGGCAAAGTCTTTTCAGAAAATGACGTAGTTTTACCCGCGTTGTCTTCTGGTGAAAAAGGCACATTTACAGTTGCATTACCTCAAAAGTGGCAATCGGCCGATGCACTTCATTTAACCGCATTTGACATGCATGGTATGGAAGTATTTGCCTGGGCTTATCCGGTTAAATTGCCAAACAAACTCAATAAGGACATTATTACCTGTTTCGACGAAAATGAGATTTTAGAAAGAGAAACTGAAGATGAAATTGTCATTTCGGTGAATAAAATGACCTATGCTTTTTCTAAAGAAACGGGTTTGTTGGATAAGGTGATGAAAAACAACGTTTTAGTCCCGCTGTCTAATGGTCCGGTCATCTTGGGGAATATGGTGAAAATTGACACTGTTCAGGTGTTCAAATCAAATAATAAAGTAGATATTTTGGTTGTATTTGGGTCAAAAAATAATAGACGGGGTTTAAGGTCCGATAGTATTAAGTGGACTGTACACGCAAATGGCATGCTAAACCTTAAAGCGGAATTGATGAACCATAATATTGTTTCGGAATATTTCGGTATTACCTTTTCATTTCCGGAATCAGAAGTTAAGGGTATGAAATGGCTTGGTGACGGACCGTACAGAGTTTGGCGAAACAGAATGAAAGGAACCAAATTTCAGATATGGGAAAATGATTATAACAATACAGTTACCGGAGAATCTGGTTATGCATATCCTGAGTTCAAAGGGTTTTTCTCCAGCTTATATTGGGCAAAAATTAAAGGGAAAAACAACAATGGATTTACCATTTATTGCCATTCTCCTCATACTTTTCTGAGAATGTTGACACCACAGCATCCAAGTCCTGGTAAAAATGGTGATCCTCAAGGAAGATTATCGCCGAAATTTCCGGAAGGAGATATCTCATTTGTGAAAAACATTCCTGCTATTGGGACAAAGTTTCAAGACGCTGCTACAATGGGACCTCATGGTAACCCTCAAAATGTATTTGGTAAAAATGATGATGCTTGGGTAATTGAATTAACATTTGAATTTTAAACCCTGAGTTCGAAGAGACTATCTTTGATCCAAAAGATATACTGTAAATTAAAGAATTATATACAAATGAAAGTTTTCGTCCTAATTGCAACTTTTCTTTTAAGCCTATTTTCAGGAACGGCAAATGCTCAGGTTCCTGATGAGATTCAAAATCCCTGGATAACAGGAATTAATAAATTACCTGCCCGTACGTCTATTTGGCCGGCTTCAACAATTACTGAAGCCAGTAAAACGACCTACGACAATTCCAGCTGGGTAAAATCCTTAAATGGGAGTTGGCAATTTCATTGGTCTCCAGATCCGGATTCGCGCCCCGTCGATTTTTACAAACCGACATACAATAGGAGTACTTGGAAAACCATCCCGGTTCCCTCCACTATTGAGCGTCAAGGTTACGGAGTACCTTTGTATACGAATTCTGTTTATCCTTTTAAAGTCGATCCTCCTAATGTAATGGGAGTGCCTGATTCGAGCTACACCACTTTTAATCAACGTAATCCGGTTGGTTCGTACACCCGAACTTTTACTGTTCCTGAAAGTTGGTCAGGGAACCAGATTTTAATCCATTTTGCAGGAGTGAGTTCGGCCGCTTTCGTTTGGGTAAACGGAAAGCAGGTGGGATACACGCAAGGTTCGCGCTTGCCTGCCGAGTTCGACATCACCAGTGTGGTGAAAAAAGGTGAAAACCTATTGGCCGTCGAAGTTTACAAATATTGTGATGGTTCCTATCTTGAAGATCAGGATTATTGGCGTTTAACCGGAATGTATAGAGATGTGTTTCTACGAATGATTCCAAAGGTAAGCTTGTGGGATGTATATGCAGAACCGAAGGTTGATCTGGAAAGTAAACAAGGGAAAATTGCGCTTCACTATACCGCCGGGAACTTTACCTCAAAATCGGCTAAAAATATTTCTCTGTCAGTTAGTATTCTGTCACCCGATGGAAAACCAATGAATAAAGTAAGATCATATCCGCTAAATACGATTGTTTCAGGTTTTTCTTCTGAAATGGTTTTACCTGACATCGAATTGGGAAAAGTTCAATTATGGTACGATGAAAAGCCTGTTCGATATATTGTTCTGGTAGAATTGAAGAATAAAGGCAAAACAATTGAAGCCTATAAATTACCAGTTGCCTTCCGGAAATTGGAGGTTTCAGGCAATAAAATTTTATTTAATGGAGCTACGCTGAAAATCAAAGGTGTAAACCGTCATGAGTTTTCGCGCGATCAGGGATGGGTAGTATCTAAAGAGCAGATGATTGAGGAATTGAAGCTGATGAAGCAGGGCAATATTAATTTTGTTCGTACAGCGCATTATCCAAACGATCCGCGGTGGTACGAGCTCTGCGACGAGTATGGGATGATGGTTTTAGACGAAGCCAATGTTGAATCGCATGGTTTGAGTTACCACAAACGGGTATTGCCGGGTGATAAACCTGAATGGACATTTGGCTGCGTTGACCGAATGAAGCGTATGGTTATTCGCGATCGTCAGTTCCCTTGTGTGGTGATGTGGTCGCTGGGTAACGAAGCTGGCTTTGGTGATGCTTTTATGGAAATGCGAAAAACAACACATGCTAACGATCCCGAAAAACGACTAATTCAATATGCCGATATGAATCTGGCTGGCGATGTAGATAGTCAGACTTATCCAACCATTGCATGGTTGAAACAACATTTAGCTGGAAAAGCAACTCGAAAAGGCGAGCAGGGACAACATACATTTGAAGGCCAACATGGGAAATATCCTTCGGGTAAACCGTTTATTATGAACGAATATTGTCATGCCATGGGAAACAGTCTGGGCAATATTAGCGACTACTGGGAACTCATTTACGAAAACGACCTTTTGGCCGGAGGATTTATTTGGGACTGGATCGATCAGGCATTGAATAAGGAATCCTGCAACTCGAAAAGTGGTTTTGTATATGGAGGTGACTTTGGTGACTATCCTAACAATGGAAACTTTTGTGTGAACGGAATTATAGGAGCTGATCTTAAACCACATCCGCATTATTTCGAAATGCAGAAAGTGTATCAACCCATATATCTTAAACTGATAAAAAAGGAACCGCTAACTATTGAGATTATCAATCACAATTATGCGACAAATACCAGCGAATATCTGTTTAGTTATCAGCTCATCGAAGACGGAATTCTTACCACGGAAAAGGTGCTTCCATCAATTGATGTAGCGCCTCAGCATAGTCAAGAGCTGGTTCTTGCTGATTTGGAATTTGATGCGGATAAGGAAACCTTTATCAAACTGGCTTTTAAATTGAAAGACGATTGTGTTTGGGCGAATAAAAATCAGTTGGTCGCCTGGGAACAGTTTAAAATTTCAGAAGGGAAACCGGTGCAATCTAAACAACAAATTGATGGAAAAGGTAAAGTAATCTTGAAAGAGAATACCTCCAATTACACCATTTCAGGGGAACAATTTGAGCTTGTAATTGACAAATCAGTCGGAATGATTTCATCACTAAAATATAACGCTAAGGCTGTTATTTCTGATAAAGTTCATTTCAATTTCTGGCGTGCTTTAACCGATAACGATAAGGGCTGGAAAGTGGATAAAAAAATGGGCGTGTGGGAAAATGAAGGCGAGAATTTCACGTTGAAAAGTATTGAAACGAGTACGCTTGAAAATGGAGCGATTCAACTGGTGAGCTCGTATCTTTTTAACTCAACACAAACTAAAGCTCAAATCATTCATATGGTTTTCCCTGATGGTAAAGTACAATTTGATGTGGATGTGGATATTCCTGAAGGCGTTCCAAATGTGCCAAGAATCGGACTGCAATTTGTAATCAATGAAAATCTGGAAAACATTGAATGGTATGGTCGTGGGCCACATGAAAACTATTTCGATAGAAAAACGGGCGCGGCGATTGGGATTTATCAATCAACCGTTAGCGATTGGATAAGTCCGTATGTCCGTCCTCAGGAAAATGCGAACCGATGCGATGTGCGGTGGATCAAATTGGGAAGCGCTGGAAGCGGGATTCAATTTTCAGCCGATGCAGAAAACCCTTTGTCGGTGAGTGCCTGGCCGTATTCGCAAAAAACCTTGAGCAGCGCCGCTCACGATTTTGAACTCCGGAAGTCAGGACAGATTACCGTGAATATCGATCACCGGCAAATGGGTGTGGGTGGTGATAATTCGTGGGGAAACCCGGTGATGGATAAATACCAGATTAAACCGGGCAATTATTCTTATGGATTTACCTTGCAACAAGTGAAATAATTCAAAATAATCTCATTCTTTAAACATGATAAGTATCTAAACAAAATAAGAAATCATTATTCGGAGCCACCGAGAAGGGAAAAGTCACCGACAAATCGCAAGAGAGTTACAGATCAACCGCAAGACAATAAAAAAGAATATCGAGGAATACGAGCGTCTTCAAGCGGGATCATCCCAGCCAGAAACAGCACTTTCTACTTTTCTGTCGAGTCCTCCACTTTATCGCATTGGTAAAAGAAGCAAAGTTCGTTTGACTCAGGAAGTCCAGTCTTTTATAGATGCCCAGCTTGAAGCAAACAGCAAGAGCAATGGAGCTGCGGAAGGTCACGTTATCCGCATTATTAGCATAAAGAGACTGATGTATGGCAGAGCTGGTTTTGAACTATTACGAAGGAAGGTGATTTTGTCTCAAACCGGATAATGATTCCCCAAATGTGACTAAGAACCAACTTCGACCGTTTTATCTAAAAATGTTGATCAAATAAAAAGTCATATGAATTAATCCCCGGAATATTGCAGCCTTGTCCAATAAAACTAAAAAATGGAGCCTGAGTTTTTCAGCAGACCCTATTAAAAGTTGTTTGGCTTATGCCAAAACTAAATTACGAATCTTCAATAAAAATGGTGCAGATCGCATCAACCCAATTTTCATCCTCTTGGGTGGCAAAAAATTGTCATGTGGGTTTCATTTATTATATGATTGTTGTAGAAAAAAAATGTTTAATGATATGTATCGCGACTATTCTCTAAAAGGGAAAACAATTCCACCGTATTCTTTCCAACCCGAAACTGCAATCAAATCGTAATATTTCAATGCCATTTCAGCATCCGATTTCCAGTTCCACTGGCCAATCGGATATTGATTCTGATAATCTTTTATTTGACCTGAAATAATTAAAATGTCATCCAAGCCTTTACTAATAGAATTATTTAAAGCAGCATTTCTGAACTCGTCGCCTCGTACATAAACCCGGTACCCCCAATAAGCACGGGCTACAGCTTCATAGAGTTGTGTCGTAAGCAATGTACGGTGAAAGGTTTCATATAAATCAACATAATCATCATTTTTCAAAAATGGCTTTGCTTGCTCAATGTGATAAAGTGCTTCTGTTGCTAATTTGATACCATATTGCTTTTCTGCAAGAATGTAGTTATACCATATTGTATCCATTTTCTCAACAGGAGAAACCCAATTTTGCTCCAATACAAATGGAGCTTCAATTTTTAGTGGGCCATCCACTTTTTTTAACTCGTGAGGTGACAGGTGTTCAATAATATCCTTCCAATAATGAAATTCCTTATTCACACCATGTTCAACAAAAACAACCGGAGGGTCGACCCATTTACCGGACACATGCCTTCCATAACTTGAAATATATGGATCAAAATTGAGTTTTGAATGGTTTGCAATATTGGTTCCCAATGTATATAAAGATGAAGTCACGATATCGTAAGCCAGATCAAAAGCTGGTTTTACAAAAGAAATAGCTTGCTGTCCATAGCGTTTGCCAATAAATTGTTCCGAAATTTGATCTTTGGTTAAGCTTGTATCTACGGCTAAATTTTTAAGCGTATAGAGTAAAATTTCCGAAGGATGTCCAATAATACCGGTATCTCCATATCTATCTGTACGCGCCACATAACCTATTACATGAGGCCTTTTCAGAAAATCGCTCCACCTGTTGACTATATGTTCAGTCCAGGTATTGGCAATAACTCCCTGTCCATTAAACTCGTTACCACAATCAAATTCCATGATGGTTGGCCTGGCAATTGTTCCTGCATATTTAATGTTGGGATGGGTTAGGAAAAAATCATGAGGCGTTTCCTTCATCATCAAAATAACCTTTTGGTTTTTTATCAGGTTTATGGCTGAAATCACATTATTATATTCCTCGTGTGTATATGAAAAAGTTCGGATATAAAGTTTTAGCTTCCGTTCATCAATCACCACTTTGGCCACTTCGTCAACAACGGCTGCCAATTTCTCTTCTTTAGTTTTCATTTTCTGAGAATACTGGTCCTCTGCCCTGGCGCCTGTTTCGATAAACGTAAGTACAAGTCCTTGAATATCCGGGACCAAATCAAGCATATCCCGATAATCGTTTCTGAACCATTCCCAGAATTCGGGATTGTCAAAGTCGATGGTACCATTCGGACCGGTTTTAAACTTATCAGGATAATACCCTAAGCCATATAATGTATGATCCCAGAGGATAACTTCTTCAATCCCTTCTTTATGGGCTTTATCGGTCAACGTTTTTATCAAGGTATGTCTGGTGGTATCTCTCACCTGCCTTAAATCCATTATTATTTCGTGCGACAGTTGCAAGTGGTTTATTTTATATTCCCGGGCTTTCTCAATAGTTTGAATAGCTTTTTCTTTATTATCGGTCAAAATATTCCACCCCTGTATTTCAATTTTTTCATGCTTGGTAGTGCAAGCTACATGAAGGATAAGGGCGATAAATACAAGCGCCAATCTGTTCATCATCTTTTTTTTATTTCGTTTCATAATTCTGATATTTATTCATTAACTATCCGTAAAGAATGAACAGGCGACACTTTCAGCCCGCTCACCGATCTGGCAATTATATCGGTTCCGGTTTCTTTAAAAGTTTGAATATCCGGATCAATAATCTCAATCTCTTTCACATCGTTCAAAACAAATATGGGTCTGTAATCCGATTTTTCAAAATGGATTTTGAGGTTTTCAAATTTAATATCACGGGCGTGTCTAATGTAAAAACCCGACGCCGGCCTTTTTCCCATACC
This sequence comes from Saccharicrinis sp., assembly GCA_024635555.1. Lineage (GTDB taxonomy): Bacteria > Bacteroidota > Bacteroidia > Bacteroidales > Marinilabiliaceae > Saccharicrinis. The sequence continues at coordinate 25,883 of JAGXIO010000012.1, read as the reverse complement.
TCTGGGGGAATAACTAACTCCTGAATCAGTTTTTCTCATGTAAGGAGGTTTTATTTGAGCATCTTCTTTACTGCCTCCTCCTTTGTAAGTAATTGATACATTTTTAAAAACAACATTATCGACAGTATAACCGGGGAGGCCAGAGATTGTAGCTGTGGATACCCGCTTTTTTTCGTAGCCATAACAATCTTCTGCAACAATGTCTTCAAAAAGAATATTTTTTATTTTTCCGGGCTTGGGATTTTCAGGTGAACGTCCTTGGTCTGAAATTAATATAAAAAAAGGAGTTTGCACTTTTGACATACGAATATTTATGTATGCAACATCTTCAATCACAGCGCCATCATTTGATGTTATGCCAATACCTGCTTTATTTGCCCGTTCAATTGTAACGTTCTTTACCGTAATATTTTTGAAATTTCCAACCGTTTCAGAACCAAACTGTATTCCGTTTGCACCTCCTGAAGAAACTACGCAGTTTTCAATAATGATATTCTCGCTGTTGATTTTGCGACCAAGGGCATAATCACTTTTTATACCTATCGCATCATCACCACCTTTGATCTCTCCATTTTCGTAACGATCGGAATGGATTTCTGAATTCCGGATGGCAACATCAGAACAGGACATTAAATCGATTCCATCGCGATTGGTATGCACAATTACGCTGTCGATATTAATATTCCGGCAGTTATTAAGTATAATGGCAAACCATCCCCCCTGATTTATTTTGATGTTTTGAAAATAAATATTGTTTCCACCTTTTATGGCGATTGCCTTATTTCCATCGCCGGCCGGTACTGTACTTCGGGCAATGCCACCGCCGTTTATTTCACCACCGCCGGTGAATGATATATTCTCAACGTTTTCTCCCCACATTAATGAATTGTGGTAGTGGCTGTGCCCAAAATCCTGATATTTGTCCCATTCGTTGGGTTCGGGATGGTCGTATGCATTGATCCCATTCGGAGCACCAAGAACAGTAGCTCCCTTTTCAATTTCATAAACAATATTGCTTTTCAAGTGAATGCTTCCAGTAAGATAAGTGCCGCCGGACGGAAATAAAACCTTTCCGCCTCCCGCATTGGAGCACGCATTGATTGTTTTATTAATGGCTTCTGTATCCATTGTTTTGCCATCTCCGGTTGCGCCATAAATTTTCACATTAAATTCGTTGGAAGGACTGTTGCATGAAACACTTATCAGAAAAAAAGTGATTATGGAAATAATAATGGATGAATATTTATTCATTTTGATTAATGATTTTTAGTTCGTCAGATTTAATTACAACAACAATATTAAACATTGCTACAAGGAACTAAATGGAAATTGAGTAATGAAAATGAAATATTGTTGTATTTTCTTTTAGTTTATGCCCGAATGCTAAATCACTGAAGGAGCCTTATGCTACACAAAATTTGATAAAACTTGCAGTAAAGGCCCCCTTCAGTGATTTAGGTGAAAAGTTCAACAATATTAGAATAAGAGAACTTATTTTTTAGAATTAATAACCCGGGTTTTGATCGGCTAAACATCTATTTTAACTCTTGCTTCTCAAATCGTTATAAAAACTTCCTGAACAATCTCTTCGGCATCTTCTTCCTGTTTCAGATACCTTAATACAAAACCATGTAATTTATGGCAATATTTATTGTAAATGGCATCAAAAGAAGCCATGTCTCCCTTCTTCAGGAGTTTTGCAAGTTCAGTATTTGATTTGATTAAAATCAAAATTTTTAGTTTATAAATTGAAATTCAAAACTACTATTTTTTGATTTAAATCCACCTAAAGAATCCAACGTTTCAGCGGATGTCTTTTTTCGGTAAGCCATCTAAATGTCTTTTTGGTTTGGGCATAGCAATGGCATTTGACAATGCATATTTGCCATGGAAGTAATATTTCCTACAATAAATATATCTATTTTACACCTTCAATTTTTTAAAAACATCTAACCACAAATTCGGGATTGTGGGCTCTCCTCAACGTTTGCCACACCGTATTTAACCTGCTCACCCGGTATCTGTGTGCTCCTCAGCTGTCGTTTGGTGCACAATCATGGTCAGGTATGATAACAGTTTTTTGCACAGGTCAACTATTGTTTGTTTTGAATGCTCTGCCATAAGCGCGGCTACCTCTTTGCTGCGTTCGACAAGTTGATTAATCATGTGGGCGATCTGTAGACCTTGGTAATAGTTTTGCATGGCTGGGTACGAAACGCGCGAGAACTTGTACCTCCATTTTGTTAAGATTATATTTGTAGCTAACAAGTTGCTTTAACGCATTGTTGCTTTTTGTATCGACTGGATGGTAATTGTAAGATTGACAACCGCAATAGCGGGGTTTTCAAGTACGATCCGGATAATGGAAAGCTTACCACCCAAATAGTTTAATGAATTTTAAAGATAAAACAATACGCAAAATGAAACGAACTACGATTCTATCCTTATTTCTCATGCTCATGCTGAGTGCTGGCTATCTCCCCGCACAAAACAGTTATATGGAAAATCCCCGCATGATATCCGAGAACAAGCTGGAACCAAGATGCCAGACATTAGCCCAAACAGCTTGATGTTTTGAATGTAATGTAAAAATAATGAAAGCCTCCGCGAGCAGAAATTTTGTCGTTTGTTACGCCTAATTTTGTTACCTTTAAACTCATAAAAAGTCGTCTTGTTCACTTAAAAAGTGATGGTTATCATTTAATTGTTTTACACCACTAGTGTTTTCATTATCAATTTGATAAACAAGACTTCTTTTTATTGTTTCCTGTAGAATCGCTCACTCTAGGTTCAAGTCAATTTCATAGAGGAACTCCGAATGTTTAATTGGCCGCTTAGGGTAATCGTCTGAGGTACAAATACACCTGTGTTTTCAATTTGTGCAATTAATAACTTTGCGGCCGTACGACCAATCTCAAATGTAGGTTGCGCAACAGAGGTTAGAGGCGGATCGATGTGTTGTGCTATGGTATGTTCTGAGAACCCGACAAAAGCAACGTCTTCCGGAATTTTGTAACCATGTTTTTTGAATATTTTCATGGCACCAATAGCCGTTAAATCCCCTGCAGCGAAGATGGCATCGGGAATATTTTCGCTTTCAATTATTTTCATTGCAGCTCTTTCCCCGTCTTCGAGCATAAAATCAGAAGGGATAAGATGACTGTCCGGGACCTTTAATCTATGCTTTTTGTGCGCATCCAGAAAGCCCCGTAGTCTGTTTTTTGTGAGAGAAAGATTGGCTGGGCCCGTTAAATGAAATATTTTCTTATAGTTTTGATATATCAGGTGCTCTGTTGCAAAAAAGGCCCATTCGTAATCATCAAATAGAACCTTTGATGTATTTAGTTCGTCGTTAACACGATTAAAAAATACCACAGGCGTGCCTCTTGACACTAATTCCTTATAACGATCAATGTTTTTGGTTTGATGGGAGAGGGAGATAATAAGCCCATCAACCATGTTTTGTTCGAGCAATTCAACATTTTCAATTTCGGTCTTATAACATTCATTCGATTGCGTTATGAGTACCTGATAACCCGCTTTAAATAAAACTTCCTGTGCGCCAATAATTACTTCCGGGAAGAAACTACCGATGAATTCAGGAATTACAATACCAATATTCATAGACCTTTGCCGGATTAGTTTCTGAGCAAATGGATTAGGCCGATACCCCATTTCTTTCGCTTTGCTTAAAATAGTTTGCTTTGTTTCAGGTCGAATATCATATTTATCATTAAAGGCCCTTGATATTGTTGATACTGCCAGGTTTAACTCTTTCGCAATATCCTTTATGGTTACATGTTTCATTTTTAAGGTTTTATTTTTTGTGAACCAGATTTGTATAGAACAGAATTCATAAATGATGGTCAAAAGTAAATATTATTTTCATTTTCGGAAACGTTTCCGAAAAAAATAACGTTTTCAGAAACGTTTCCGAAAAATAATTAACGATTAATAATTGTGAAAAACAGTAAGCAGTTGTACTTTTCCCGAAAATTAAATTGATAATAGAAAATGGGAAATTTGGATATTTGGGTAATAGTTGTTTTTTCTGCTCTTGTTTTTGTGTGCGGAATGTCCTTTGCAAAGTCAGGTAGCAACATGAAGTCATTTTTTGCCGCCGGTGGTGCATTACCTTGGTGGATGAGTGGACTCTCCCTTTTTATGAGTTTCTTTTCAGCCGGGACTTTTGTTGTTTGGGGGTCTATTGCCTATTCAAGTGGTTGGGTAGCCATTACCATTCAATGGACAATGGCTATCGCTGGTTTAATCATCGGTTTTTTAATTGCTCCCCGATGGCGGAAGACAGGTGCATTAACGGCTGCACAATTCATTACAGAAAGATTGGGCTACAAAACCCAGAAAGTTTACACCTACCTTTTTCTTTTTATTTCCATTTTTACAACCGCCTTTTTTCTTTACCCCGTTGCTAAAATTGTTCAGGTATCTTCCGGCATTCCCATAAATCTGAGTATATTGGTGCTTGGCCTTTTGATTTTGATTTATACGGCCGTAGGAGGGCTATGGGCGGTTATTGTAACCGATGTGTTGCAATTTGTTGTGTTAACAACTGCCGTGTTAATTCTTGTTCCTCTTTCTTTGAATCATATAGGTGGATTTGATACGTTTGTAACCAAGGCTCCAGAAAATTTTTTCTCGTTGGTTAGCGGTGATTATACATGGGAATTTGTTGTGGCTTTTGGATTTTATAATTTGTTTTTTATTGGTGGCAACTGGGCTTATGTGCAGAGATATACCAGTGTTTCTTCACCAAGGGCGGCAAAAAAAGTAGGATGGCTGTTTAGTGCCCTTTACCTGATAAGTCCTGTTATCTGGATGATTCCCCCTATGATTTACAGAGTGCTGAATCCTGAACTTTCCGGACTGGCAGATGAAGGAGCCTATTTGCTCATGGCTAAAAAAGTACTGCCGGCCGGTATGCTTGGATTAATGCTTGGGGGTATGATATTCGCCGCATCCAGCTCCGTTAACACCACACTTAATATATCTGCCGGGGTCATATCCAATGACATTTACAAACATTTTAAACCAAATGCTTCCAACACTAAGCTGGTGCAGGTGGGGCGCTTGGCTACCATTATTTTAGGGTTGATCACCATTCTCATTGCACTGATGGTTCCGGCAATGGGCGGCATTGTTGAAGCCGTCATTAGTCTGGGGGCTATTACCGGCGGGGCTTTGTTTTTACCACCGATTTGGACCTTATTCTCTAAAAGACAAACCGGACGGACCGTTCTCCTTACTACTGTAATCACTCTTTTAGTAAACGCGGTATTTAAGTTTGCTACGCCGAATTTGTTTGATTACTCATTGTCCAGGTCTGCCGAGATGATGCTTGGCGTCGGATTACCCATTTTTCTTCTCGTTTGTTTCGAACTATGGTTAGCCATCCATCCCTCTCGGAATCAGAATTATGAGGCCTTTATTTTACAACGCTCACAGGTAGTCCCAAAATCGGAAGAGGAAGCCGAAGAAGATAAAAAGGGGAACCTTCATGGACTTAAGGTGCTGGGCTTCGGTATCTTCTCTACCGGAATTTTGATTACTCTTCTAAGCTTTGTTTCATCCATTGGACAAGGGATTGTACTTTTCATGGGATTGATTATTTCAGTAATCGGAGGCACAATAATCATTAAAGGGATCATTAATAAGCAAAAAAACAAGTAATATGTTGTTAGAAGAATATAGAGATAAAGGCCGGGAGAATAGAAATCTACACCTTAGTCCTGATTTGGTTATTGCCGGGGGAGGTTTGGCTGGTACATGTGCGGCCATAACTGCGGCTCGCGAAGGTCTGCGGGTCGTACTTGTGCAGGACCGGCCAGTGCTGGGTGGAAATGCTTCCAGTGAAGTAAGGTTGTGGATACTTGGAGCTACATCACACATGGGAAATAACAACCGCTGGTCAAGGGAGGGCGGTGTGATAGATGAAATTCTGATTGAAAACCTATACCGCAACAAAGAAGGCAATCCCTTAATACTGGATACCATTATCCTGGAAAAAGTAAAAGAAGAATCGAATATCACTTTGTTGCTAAACACAGTGGTTTATGAGGTAAGTAAAAAAAATGCACGGGAAATTGATTCCGTCAAGGCATTTTGTAGCCAAAACTCAACTGAATATACTATTTCTGCCCCTTTGTTTTGCGATGCTTCAGGGGATGGAATAGTTGGTTTCCTCTCAGGAGCATCCTTTAGAATGGGCGCAGAAACTAAAGATGAATTTGGTGAAATGTTTGCCCCTGAGGAGTCTTTCGGAGAGCTATTAGGACACTCACTCTATTTTTATAGCAAAAAAACAGACCATGCTGTTAAATATGTGGCTCCTTCTTATGCTTTAAAAAACATAAAGGAACTTTCCAGATACAAGATCATAAGTAAAGATGACCAGGGATGCCGTTTTTGGTGGGTCGAATTTGGAGGGCGACGCGACACTATTTACGAAACAGAAGAGATCAAATGGGAATTATGGAAGGTCGTTTACGGAATTTGGAATCATATAAAAAACTCCGGAGAATATGAAGATGTTGAAAATCTAACCCTTGAATGGGTCGGAACAATACCCGGAAAAAGAGAAAGTCGAAGGTTTGAAGGGCTATACATGATGAAACAGCAAGACATCGTGGATCAAAAAAAGTTCTACGATGCAGTTGCGTTTGGTGGTTGGGCTTTAGATCTTCATCCGGCTGATGGGGTCTATAGCGATTTGCCGAGTTGCGTTCAATACCATTCAAAAGGCGTTTATCAAATCCCTTTGAGGAGCTATATAAGTAAGGATATTGATAATTTATTTTTTGCAGGGAGGATAATCAGTGCTTCTCACGTGGCATTTGGGTCAACACGGGTTATGGCAACCTGTGCATTTGGTGGACAGGCTGTTGCAATGGCGGCCAAACAGTGTATTGAAGAACAAAAGATGCCTGCAAAGATAATTGACGAGGTGAGTATCCGTGAGATCCAACAACGCTTGAATTACACAGGGCAGAGTATTCATGAGGTACCACTTGAGCAAAAGGGGGATTTATTCAAACATGCTACAATCAAGGTTTCAAGTGAATTTCAATTGGAAAGACTTCCGGCGAATGGCCCCTGGCTCAAGCTTGATGTGGGTGTAGCTCAATTATTACCCCTGGAGAAGAAAACGTCCTATGCTTTTTCATTTCAGTTGAATGCCCTTGAAGACACCTCTGTTCAATTGGATCTTAGAACATCATCACGCATTGGAAATTACACGCCGGATGTAATTGTCGAAAGTAAAAAACTTGAATTGACAAAAGGTGAACAAACCATTACAGTAGTTTTTGAATCGGAGCTTCCAGAAGACCAGTACGCATTTATCACATTTCTTCAGAATGAAGTTGTCAGTATTTTATGTTCTGAACAGAGAATGACAGGAATACTTAGTGTCTTTAATGGAGAAAACAAGGCCGTTAACAACACGGGGCTACAAACCCCTCCTGAGGATAGCGGAATTGATTCATTTGAATTCTGGATTCCCAAAAGGCGCCCGGAGGGTCACAATTTGGCATTTTCAGTTTCTCCGCCATTGAATTTATTCGAAACTGAAAACCTGAAAAATGCTTACGTACGTCCCTACAAAAAAACCAATGCATGGGCGGCAGCGTTGGACGATGCTCAACCAGGTTTAAGTATTCAATGGGACAATAAACAGTTAATATCTGAAATAAAACTGTTTTTTGATACGGATTACGACAATGCCTTAGAGTCTGTTTTAATGCAACATCCTGAAGACGTCATTCCATTTTGTGTTACGGCTTTTCGGGTTTATGCTGATGATCAATTGGTATATGAAGAGCAAGATAACCATCAGACAATTGGACATATAAGATTTCCGAATTCTCTGGTTACCTCCAAATTAAATATCGAACTGGAAACAAATGGCTCCGGAGCCCCTGTTGCTGTTTTTAAAATTTCTATTTGTTAACAAAGACAAGCGGTCGGACGGGGATATACGCAAAAATGATTTTATGCAAAATGGCGGTGTGGATAAGTCTTATGTGGACTATGTTAGAGTTTATGAAAATGTTTTATGAATAAATAAAAAAATAACCGAAATGAAATTCCTTTATTCAATTTTCTTGCTGGGGTTTAGTCTTGCAGCAAGCAATCAATCAGTTGTAAAGAATTCAGCTGAATTTGAAAAAAGTGGTAGCGAGAAGTCGTCGCTCAACGGACAATGGCTATTTACTGTCGATTCTACCGTATCAGAAGACATGGATTGGTGCCAGCCCAAATATCCGGCAACAGATTGGGATGAATTAACGGTGCCAGGGAATTGGGATACTGAAAATGATTATGCCAATTTTGTAGGTACAGGATATTATCGAAAAGAATTTAAAGTCCCATCCAATTGGGACGGCAGCATCATCAGGCTCTGTTTCGGTGCGGTTAATCAGACCTCCGAAGTATGGCTAAATGGTCAATACCTGGGCAAACATGTTGGTGGTTATACGCCTTTTGAGTTCGATGTCACAGGAATTGTTCAGCTTGGAAAAACCAATATGGTCGCCCTCTCTGCAAATAACGAATACCAAAGGGGAGCATGGTGGAACTGGGGTGGTATCAGTCGCGAAGTTAAATTGGAGCGAAATAATCATCAGCAAATTGTAACACAACAAATTACTTCCGAACCTGATTTCGAAGATGGAAGTGCTTCTGTTTCTGTTGCTGTTAAAATAAGGAACTATTCAGATCAGGAATTTACAGGAACATTAAAATCATTTGTTGAGAATTTTTCAGAAGGAACAACGTTGAATATCAATACAGAAAAAAGAGTAACAGTTGATGCAAACAGCGAAAAGATTGAGCACATAACCTTCACTCTTCAACCTGAAAAAGTAAAACTGTGGGACGTTGAAAATCCCAATCTTTACCAAATGAATACTTCCATTGAGGCAACTGAAAGTTTAATAGTACACAAAATTGAGAACCGTTTTGGCATACGAAAAATTGAGACACAAGGTACAAAAGTGTTGTTGAACGGAAAGGAAATTCACTTTAATGGGTTTAACAGGGTTTCCGACCATTGGGCTTACGGGCAAACAGAACCGGACCATCTGGTTAAATTCGATATTGATGCCATGAAAGCCATGGGGTGTAATTTTACCCGGATCATGCATTGCCCTCAAGCCACCAATTTACTGGATTATTGCGACGAGGTGGGCATGTTGCTCATTGAGGAAATTCCTGTTTGGGGCAAGGGGGATCCGCAGGCACATCCTGATAATCCTTTAACGAAACAATGGTTGACTGAAATGATTACCAGAGATTACAATCACCCTTCTATTATTGGGTGGTCGGTTGCCAACGAATTAGCTGATAAAGAACAGGAAGGCGCGAAAATGAGTCCCCGCATCTACCGTTTTGTTGAAACCATGATTGCCCATGTTAAGTCATTGGATACCACCAGGCTAAAAACGTATGCCAGTTATACACTTCGTAATGCGGATAAAATAGGTATAGATCCTGCTGATGTTTGTGACATCGTTTGCTTCAACAGCTATGGAAATGCTTCGAATCAGGCAAAAAAAGCTCATGCTGTTTGGCCAGATAAACCCATTTTTCTGACCGAAATAGGGAAAGGTCAATTAGGTGAGGATCTTTCAGAATCGGGATTGGTAGAATCCTTAAAAAAAGAGATAAAAAATCTGGAAGAACTCGACTATGTGGTGGGTTCGTCGCTTTGGACTTACAATGATTATCGCAGTAATTACAGAGGTACTCCGGTTGGACAAGCGCGTACCTGGGGCGTTTATAATCTTTGGCGCCAACCCAAAAAAGCGGCTAAAGAGATTCAGCAACTATATTCTTCGGCAACTCAGTTTAGTGAACTTTCAGCAATGGCCGATGTGCCGGATGGATTTTCAGCAACTGTTCCAACCATTTGGGCGGTCGTTCCGTTGGAAAAAAGCTGTATGGTTGGGTTTTCTGTAATTGACATTTCTGATAATTACGAGATTGAATATAAACGAGAAGATGAGAACCCGCAAACAGTACAAATTATTGGTTTACGGGGAGCAGCAAAAGTATATAATTTACAGCCGGGTGAATATTCGTTTCGAATCAGAAGAATATCAGATGGTGTTGCAGGAGAATGGTCTGAAGTTTATCGCGAAACCATTTCCTGATAATTGGTCGCTGTAGGCATAAAACGCCCTTGCTCACAAAGGAGGCATTCGGAGAGGTGCATTTATCTGTTACTCGGGTTTTTCCCGGCCTTTTATTGGTTAAAAATAATTACATTGAATTTGAAATAACCGAAGGACACAATTATAGCGTTAGGTAAAATATTTTGTGGATTTCAAAAAGGTCGATTTTTTAATATTGTCAACAGAAAAAGATGAAAATGCAACTGATTCAAATTGTTAGCCTTCTGTTTATTCTTGGCTGCAACAGCAATAATTCAGTATTTATTTTAAAAAATAAAGGAGTTGAAGCACGGATTATGAAATTGGATAATAACCAATTGGCATATCTGGTTAAGAATAATGGACAGGCAATTATTGATACCTCTTTATTAGGTATTAACATAAATAAAGAAATATTGGGTTCAAATTCGGAAATTAAACATATAGGAACTACTATACAAGAATTCGATTACTCCCTTTTCGGAGTTAAAAGCAAAACTAATTTTCGAGGCAAAATTTCAAAATTTCAAATTTTGGAAAATGATAATTTTAAATGGTTTGTCGAGTTCCATATTTCAGATAAAGGTGTTGCTTATCGATATGTAATTCCCATGGAGGGGAAAAACAAAATATACGGTGAAAAAAGTTCATTTAAGCTTCCTGACAATACCAAAGTTTGGTACTTTGAACGTAATAACCATTGGAAATTGAAATCTTATGCAGGGGAATGGCTTTCGGCAGATATTTCACAAATGCCGACCATCTCGAAAATGGGTCCGGTTCAGGGGTTAACTTTAACATGTGAGTTGCCCAATGGTGGTTATGCTTTATTGGCTGAAGCCGCATTGTTTAATTATAGCGGAATGCGCTTAAAAGCAATTGGTAATAATATATTTAGAGCGAATTTTACAGAAGGGGCAAAAGGATTTGAAGTAGAAGGTGAAATTGTAACACCTTGGCGTTGTATTCTATTGGCAGATGATTTAAACCAGCTAGTGAATAATACCTTAGTTCCATCGTTAAATCCTAAACCTGACGAAAAATTATTTACAGATATTAGTTGGATTAAACCAGGAAAAGCAGCCTGGTATTGGTGGTCTGGAAACACTTCAACTTTTGAAGCAGAAAGACGAATAGTTGATAATGCAGCCCAATTGGGTTTTGAATACACAATGGTTGACGAAGGTTGGGAAAGATGGGATAATAAATGGAAAACCACTACTCAGCTTTGCGATTACGCAAAAGAGAAAGGAATAAGCGCATTCTTATGGAAGCATTCAAAGGAAATTAATTTTCCTGATAATAATTGGGCTGTTATGGCTGCTTTTCTTGATAGCATAAAACAAACCGGGGCAGTTGGTATAAAGGTTGATTTTATGAACGGTGAAACCAAAAATCTTATTGATTTCGATGAGGCATTATTGAGATTGGCTGCCCAACGAAAACTAATGGTCAACTTCCATGGCTGCCAGCAGAGCTCAGGGGAGTATCGAACATACCCAAATGAGATGACACGCGAAGGAATACGTGGAATTGAGTTAAACAAAATGAGAGAGGGACCACTTTCTGCTGCGCACAATGCAGCATTACCATTCACGCGTTTTGTAACGGGGCATGCCGATTATACACCCTTAGCTTTTACTGCCCCTGGCGAAACAACTTGGGCCCACCAATTGGCAACTTTGGTATGTTTCTATTCGCCTTTTCAATGCATTGCAGAAGACCCCGTATTTTTATTGAACACTAAAGAGATTCAACCGGCTCTGAGTTTTATAAAATCAGTTCCTTCTGTTTGGGATGAAACAATTGTTCTTCCAGAAAGTAAAATCGGCGAATTAGCCTTGATTGCACGGAGAAAGGGGCATGACTGGTATGTTGGTATTTTAAATGGTGGAGATGTTAAACATCTAAATCTTGAGTGTGACTTTCTTTATGAAGGGAATTATATGGCCGAATTATTTTTTGATGCTGCTAAAGAAGAACCAATCAACTTGGAAGGATTAAACCCACTAGCAAACATAACCAAATATAGCACGGCAGTTCCATTCAAAAAGGAAGAGAAAAGGTGTGATAACAAGACTATTCTTTCTTTGGATATTAAAGCAAAGGGTGGTGCTGTAATATGGTTTAAAAAACAATAAGTTTCCGTAAATAGTAGTGCTGTTCCTAAAAATCATAGAATTATCAAGCTTCAAGTAAGTAAAAAAGAATTAATTACTACAATAATTACTTAAAACTATGAACGGAATCTGGCTGTTAAAAATGAATTAAATTTCTATTAATGTACTTGTGATTTTTTTGATAATCGGGTTTTCTACCCCGGTCAGTTTTGTTTATCTACGTGAAAATGAAGAATCATTATCTTCTGCAATATTAAGTTACAAAAATCAATCAGGAGACAAAATAACCTTAACTGACAACTCATATCCTTATGAGTTCAGTATTCCTTTGGCCGATGATGCCGGGTCGTTTGTTTTTTCATTGGGCATAATTGACAAGAGCAATAACTCATTTATAGAAGAAAGTATCACACTTAGTCGGTGATAAAACATATAATGGCTGGAAATAAGAATTTTAAAATTTATACTGAAATGAAAAAGAAAGTATTTTTAATTTTTGCGGTTTTTTATTCTATATTCTTGTTGAGTTTTCAGCAAAATAAAGAAAGTTTAGGGAAATTTAAAATAGAAAATAAAACACTGGTTTTTCAGACCAATGAGGATACTGTTACCTTCTCACATGATTTTATTTTATTTTTTTCAAAAGAAGATCCTAATTTAGCTATGAGACCTGCAGGTATTGAGAATGTTCAATACAATGTGCCTACCTGGCAAGGCGATATAAAAAAAGTAAACCTTCTTTCTGAAACCAAAAGACAAAATGCTCAATCAGGGGACGGATTTGATGATTCTATTTTAAGCGGGGATGTTAGCAATCGGACGGCTGATTTATTTGCCGCCGGTAATTTTTACTATCCGGAAATAGACTCCATTGAACAGGTTGAAGGTGGCCTTGATGTATTCTTCCAAGAGAATGATTATGGAAAGTTGAAAGTTTTTTTACGTTTGAATAAGCAAAAACCTACAATTGATATCCGTTTTGTCCCGAAAGAAAACGGTTATTTCTCAATAGGTTATGTAGGGGCTGAGAGTTGCGATTTACAAGATGTTGAAGAAATTTGGCAGCCTTTGCTATGGCAGGAAAAAAGGTTTCCCTCGCAATCATTCCTCTCAATGGCTTTTCGCTCTCCAATACCCACAACATTGGTACAGCATGGCAAGATTACTTATGGTGTTGTAGCTCATCCGCTGGAATATCCATTTTCCCCTTTGCCGGTTATGGATAACAGCCGCTTTGGAGTGGCTGTCAGGAACAAGAAAGGAATGGCTCAACCAATGCTTTTTGCCCCCGTACTTGGAGGTTTTGAGTCTAAAATGAAAAAGGGCGAAAGTTTTAGTTTTAAAATAAGGCCTTACGCGTCACAGTCAAGCCTTGTAAATGCTTATTCTGATATATCCAAAAATATATTTGGCTTTACAGACTATAGAAGAAATGATATTGCATCTTTAAATACAGCATTTGAAAATATAATTGATTATTCGCTGAGTGATTATGCATGGTTTATAGATAGCTTGAAAGGATGTGCATATTCAACAGATGTGCCCGGTGCAGTAAAAAACGTTTCCAGTTTAAATCCACTTGAATTGGCATTAGTTACTGATAGTGAAGAAATGTATGATGAACGTGCCTATCCCATTATTGAATACATGCTTAGCAGGCAAAAATTTCTCTTCAGTCTTGATCCGGAGCAGAAGATTCAAAGTCCCTCAAGAAAAATGTTGGGACCTATAGCTCCCATTAGCGAATTAACAGCGCTGTACAATATCACGGGAAAAAGCAATCCTTTTTTGATAAAAATGGCTAAAGAAGAGTATGATTCAAGTAGGATCAGAAATCTGGATGTTAAAGAAAAAGGGAGTAACTGGAAGAATGCTTTGGCTATTTACAAAGCGACTGAAGACGAATCCTGGTTGCTTGAGGCTCGAACTATGGCCGATGATTATCTGAACAACCGTGTTTATGAACGCCAGCAAGAATTTGATGATCCCCATTCTCCAGGGTTCTTTTTCTGGACTGGTTTCACCAATGACTGGATTGGATTGATTGAATTATATGAAGCAACCGGGGATAAAAAATATTTGGAAGCTGCACATGATGGTGCCAGACACTATGCAATGTTCACTTGGATGAGTCCTGTCATTCCTGATGACAGCGTTTTAGTGAATAAAGGAGGGAAAGCCCCCCATTATTATTATTTGGCCGGTAAAGGACATGCACAGATGGATGTACAGGAAGAGTCTGCTCCTGCATGGAGACTCTCCGGAGTTGGGCTCACAGCAGAATCATCCGGAACAAGTACTGGTCATAGGGCCATCTTTATGGCAAATTATGCTCCATGGATGCTTCGGTTGGGTTACTACACGGGAGATCAATTCTTAGAGGATATTGCAAAAGCAGCGGTAATTGGGAGATATAGGAACTTTCCCGGATATCATATTAATACGGGACGTACCACGGTTTATGAAACAGAGGATTATCCTTTAAAGCCTCATAAAGACCTAGGCTATAATTCATTTCACTACAATCATATATTGCCTATGGCTTCTATGTTGTTAGATTATCTGGTTACTGACGCGTTTGTCCGTTCGGAGGGAGCAATAGACTTTCCATCTGAGTTTATAGAAGGGTATGCTTATCTTCAAAGTAAGTTTTATGGCCATAAACCGGGTAAAATTTATGGAAGAAAAGCAAGTTTGTGGATGCCTGAGAATTTAGTGAAATCCTCCTCTGTTGAGCTTAATTATATATCGGCCCGGGGTGATGAAAGTTTATTGGTTGCTTTCATGAATCAATCGGATGAAGTGATTAAAACCGATGTTTCTTTCAATAACCATGTTTTGAATTTGGATCCACAAAAGAGCTATGAAGTGGTTGTTTGGATTGACAATGAGAAGCAGGAACATTTGAGAATGGAAGGTGGCGAGATTGAAATTATTGTTCCGAAAGATGGATTAACAGTTCTTGAAATAAAAGATGTTGAAATGGAGACCAATATTCAAAATCAATTACTTGGAAGATTACCATCCTGGGAAAATGGATACAAAGAATCTGATGTGGGCAATGCACGTTTTATGATAATAAATGTCGGTTCATTAGAGACCAAAGCTTACGTTTATTTAAGGGATGACGACTCAAAATTTAAAAAAGTTGAACTTTTGGAAAAGCATGAAAACGGCACTTTGATTCGACATGTTGATGCATTCTTTCCTTATGAATTTACTTTGGATATACCTTTAAGTGTTGATGAAATTACATTGAAGATTATAGGTACAACTATTGAAGGTGATACCATCGCAGGAGATTGGATTAGTTTGACAAAAAACTGAAATCAATGAAAAATTTGAACACCATAACACCAAAATATGCTTTTCGTGAAGTACGTAGGGTTGGGTAATAGGAAAATAGTTGGGTGATATTTGATGTGCCAGTTGTACAATGTGCCCCTGGATACTATCGATTTGGTTTTCCTCAATACCATGCGGGGGTAACAAGGCCTGACCTTTATTTTCGTCGATGCCAACAATAACGTAGCCACCGCCCCAATTATTCAGATCGTTGGCAAATGCACAAATGGTATGAACTATCTCCTCAGGGTTCCAGCCTCGTTTAAATTCCAGACTTTCCCATTCAACGGCTTTGCCGTGTATCAATTGTTCTATGTTTACCGGTAGTGCAATGTTAATGTATGGTTTTTATAACAAACTGCTAAAATAGTTAAAAAGACAATAAAAAAGGAGCGTCTCCCATTGGAAACGCTCCTCAAACTTAAATCTAATCTATGAAAATATAAAGATAAGGAATATTACGACGTCTTGGAAATATTAACTCTATTAATTTTACAATGTATTGGTCAAAGTTTCTCATTTTATAACGTGATGTAATATATCTGGATTATAGCTATACGGATGCTGTAAATAACGAAACCCACACAGTTAAAGATACATTGGTTGTAAGAAATAGAAATGTTGTTTTCGAAGAGTTCTCACTTGAACTCTCCGAATAATAGTTGCTTGGTTAGAAAAAGGATGCCGGAGGACTGGCATCCTTTTTTTTGTGAAAAATATAAATTTATAACCTTATCCAGCGTTTTCATTATAACTACCAACCTAAATTGTGCGAATTTATGGATAAATTTGTATAGCAGCCAATAAATGTAGTTTTTCGTACAAATCAGCGCACTTTTATTTTTTGTTAAATTATTTTTGTATAAATAAAAAAAGTTAAAGAGTGAGCTGGAAAATACTATCTGACCATTAAAAAACAAACTTTAGAAAGATGAATAATTTTTTAATTTCATTGGTGATAGGGAGCAGTCTATTATCCTGCACCAATTACAAAAACTACGGCAATGTGGTTTTTGACGAGAAATCTCCGGCCGACTGGGAAAATCCGGCTGTGAATCAGATTAACAAGGAAGCACCCAGGGCATGGTACGTGCCTTTTGGCAATGCCGATGAGGTGGATGCCGACAATAAGTGGGCATCTTCACTTTTAAAATCATTGAACGGAGATTGGCTGTTCCACATGTCAGAGAATCCATCGGAGCGACCTTTCTATTTTTTCATGGATGATTTTGATACCCGCGACTGGAATACCATTCCGGTACCGTCGAATTTTGAATTGGAAGGATATACCTATCCTATTTATACCAATGTGCAGTATCCCCATGCCAAAACTCCGCCTACCATACAGGATCATTATAATCCGGTAGGCTCCTACAAACGCACCTTTACTATTCCTGATAACTGGGACGGCAAAGAGGTGTTTATACACTTAGGGGCAGTTAGTTCGGCCATGTACCTGTGGATCAATGAGCAGAAAGTGGGCTATAGCGAAGACAGCAAAACGCCTGCTGAGTTCAATATCACTAAATACCTCAAACCCGGCGAGAATACCTTGGCCGTTGAGGTATATAAATGGAGTGATGGTAGTTACTTGGAAGACCAGGATTTCTGGCGTCTGGGAGGAATTACCCGTGATGTGTTCCTGATGGCGCGAAACAAACAGCATATTCGCGATTTTCGGGTAACTTCTAATCTGGCCGATGATTACACCACCGGCGTGTTCCGTTTGGAGGCCGAAGTGACCAATGTTACCAAAGAGAGTCCCGTTACCTTGGAGGCTACCCTTTACAATGGCGAAAACATAGTGGAGACCTTCACCTCTGAAGATACCGGAAATAATACCGTATTCGAGACCCAATACGACAACGTGAAACGCTGGTCGGCTGAAATCCCAAATCTTTACGAGCTCGTATTGACACTTAAAGATGATAAAGGAAAGGTGATAGAGACGATGCGTCAGGATGTGGGCTTTCGCCGCGTAGAGATTAAAGGCAACACCCTTTTGGTGAATGGACAATATATCTACCTTAAAGGGGTTAACTTGCACGAGCATCATGACGTTACCGGACATGTGGTAGATGAGGAAACCATGCTCAAGGACATTGAAGTGATGAAGAGTCACAATATTAATGCGGTACGTACTTCTCACTATCCTCAGCCCGAACGATGGTATGAACTGTGCAATCGCTATGGTCTTTATCTTATAGACGAGGCCAATATCGAGTCACATGGCTTTGGAGCTACCCATCAAGGAAAATTCGATACTACAAAGCATGTTGCCTATTTACCAGAATGGGAAAAAGCACATATTTTTCGAATGAACAATATGTACCAACGAGATAAGAACCAACCTTCAATTATTACCTGGTCATTGGGTAATGAGTGTGGTAACGGCAAAGTTTTTTACGATGGATATAAATTATTAAAATCATTAGATTCAACACGACTGGTTCAGTTTGAACAAGCTGATGCTGATCAAAATACTGACATTTTTTGTCCAATGTACGCCACTATGGAACGAATGGAACGCTATGCCAAAGAAGATGGCAGCAAGCCGCTTATCCAGTGCGAATATGCACATGCTATGGGCAATAGCGTAGGTAATTTACAAGATTACTGGGATTTGATCGAATCGTATGAAGTGATGCAGGGTGGCTTTATCTGGGACTGGGTAGACCAAGGCCTACTCACCGAAGACAAAGAAGGTGTAAAATATTGGGCTTATGGCGGTGATTTTGGACCCGATACGGTACCTTCCGATGGAAATTTCTGTCTCAATGGCTTAGTAAATCCTGTAAGGGAACCACATCCCGCGCTCCAGGAGGTGAAAAAAGTATATCAATACATCAAGTTTAAACCTGTCAACCTTAATAAGGGCACTATCAGTATCGAAAATAAATATGCTTTTCTAAATACCAATCATTTTGATTTTTCCTGGGCTATTAAAGGCGATGGCAAAGTGGTTAAAGAAGGTACGCTCCAAAACGTGGATTTGGTTCCCGATGCTAAAACGAATGTTTCTGTGGACATGGACTTTGATGTTGTGCCGGGAACTGAATATTTCCTTACCGTTAACGCGGCGTTAAAAGAAAAAGACGGCTTAGTCCCTGCCGGCGCAGTTCTTGCCGCCGAACAATTTAAACTGCCCATCGATATTCCGCTGCAAAATCTGGAAGATGCTTTGCCAAAGTTGAGTTATCAAACACAAGCGGGTATATTGACTATTTCGGGAGAAGGTTTTTCTTTAGCTTTTGATATGAGCAAAGGAGAGATGACAAGCTTTAAAGCGGATAATAAAGAATTGCTCCTGAAAGGCCTCGAGCCAGGTTTTTGGCGTGCACCTACCGATAACGATTTTGGGAATAAGATGCCCGATCGCTCTCGTATTTGGCGTAAAGCCGGCGAAAATCGTGTTGTTACTAACACCAATGTTCAAGAGATAGGTCAGGGTAAAGTGAAGGTAACCTTTGAATTTGACCTGAACGATCAGGAAGGAAACAAAATAGGAGACTATACCAGTACTTATCTGGTAAAAGGCAACAAAGAGGTGGAAGTGGATAATCAGTTTCAAATGGCTGAGGGAGATCTACCTGAGATTCCCCGTATGGGAATGACCATGCAAATGCCAGAAGAGTTTAAACAGATAAGCTGGCTAGGTCGTGGGCCTCACGAATCCTACCAAGATCGTAAAACCTCTGCTTTTGTGGATGTTTACAGTGGTTCGGTAGCGGATCAATACTGGCCTTATCTTCGCCCACAGGAGAATGGTAATAAAACGGATGTACGCTGGATGAGCATTAGCAATGAAGCAGGCCAGGGGCTGAAATTTGTCGGCAAGCAATTATTGGAGGTTTCGGCTCACCATAATATCATGGAAGATTTTGAGTCTGAAGGTCGTTCTGATGGCCGCTCGGAAAAAGGAGAAGAGCGCACCGTTCAGCGCCATACCAATGATGTGAAACCGCGTGATTTGACTTCTGTAGATATCGATCTGAAACAAATGGGAGTGGGGGGCGATAACAGTTGGGGAGCTCAAACCCATAAGCAATACCGCTTGACAGATAAATCGTATAGTTATGGTTTTTTGATGAAACCGATAGAATAATATTTAGTTATGGTAGAGGAAAGAGGGTTGTAATAAACCTTCTTTCTTCGCTTTAGAAAAAAAAGGAAAAAATAATGAAAACATGTAAGGTTAAAAGATGGCTAAGTAAAAGTATTCTACTTCTTTGTCCAGTTTTGATGTTAATGGGTAGTTCTTCTTGCCAAAACTCGAAGTCTAAACTTGACACCGAAACATATAATAAACCCAACATCATCGTTTTGTTGTTGGATGATGCAGGTTATGCGGATTTTCAAGGATTTAAGCAAATTTAATTCGTTAATTATCAGTTATTTACATTACTTTTTTTCGTTATTTTTCAACACTTGATTGGTATAATACAACAATTTTTGTCACTTTTAGTCTGGTTTTATACATGTACCAAATATAGCATTTTAATGTATTTAAACCTTTACTGATGTTAAAATACGAATTCATCGTTATTTATTAATTGGCTAGTAATGAAGGTGTAGAATAAAAGACACCCATTGAATGTATCGATTTGTCTACCGAAAATAGACAGTATGTACCCTGCTTCATTATAGGATAGACGTATCTTTATGAGTGTTTAATGTTGATAACGTATTGAAAAATTACACATGGTTAAAATATTTTAACAGAGCTACATGAAAAAGTTAAAATTAGATATAGAAAAGATGGAAACAAAAATGGACAAAGGTTTAAATAGAACAAATAAAAAGCGATTTACTATTTTAAAATATGGCATGTTGCTTTTTATGTTTATTGTTTCGGTTAGTTCATACGGTCAAAACGGCAAAATAAATATTGCCTTGGCAGGAGCCGACAATTCAGGTAATGTAGTTTGTACAGATATTATCAAATCTTCAATAGACTCATTATATAATACAGGTGGAGGCGAAGTATATTTTCCTGCTGGTAAGTATTTAACAGGACCTATTGAAATGAAAAGCAATATCACGTTGAATTTGGAATCTGGATCTGTATTAAAGTTTACGGATAACTTCGATGATTATTTACCGATGATAGATTCTCGTTGGGAAGGAATCAGGGTAAAGACATTTAAATCGCCTATTTATGCACACAATGCGAGTAATATAACCATTAAAGGAAGAGGATTAATTGACGGGAACGGAAAAAAATGGTGGGACTTTTGGTGGCCTTTAAAGAGAGGGGAGGCATCAACCAACTCAAAATGGGAGAAGCTTTTTTATGAAAACAATAAGGAATTGATCCAGAAAAATGCGTATTTGAAAGAGATGGGTAATTTCCTTCGTCCCCCCTTGTTTATGCCCTACAAGTGTAATAATGTTAGGGTAGAAGGTGTTTCATTTCAAAATCCACCTTTCTGGACTATTATGCCTGCATTTTCTGAAAACATTACCATCGACGGAATCACAATCATTAACCCCGAAGAGTCACCCAATACAGATGGTATAGATCCATCATCATGCCGCAACGTAAGAATCAGTAATTGCCATATTAGTGTGGGCGATGATTGCATCGTTATTAAGGCGGGACGCGATGAGGACGGCCGCGAAGCCAATATGCCCACCGAGAATATCACCATTACCAACTGTACTATGCTCGATGGTCATGGAGGTGTTGTAATAGGAAGTGAAATGTCGGGCAGTGTTCGGCGTGTCACTATATCCAATTGTGTGTTTAAAGGAACCGATAGGGGAATTAGAATAAAAACGATGAGGGGTCGCGGTGGTTTTGTTGAAGATATATGTGTTTCGAATATTGTGATGTACGATATATTAAAACAGGGCATCATGATGAACATGCACTATCACGAAACTCCTGAAGAGCCTATTTCGGAACGGACCCCCACGATCCGGAATGTGTCCATATCGAACGTGCGCATTAACAAGGCCACGCAGGCCATGGCCTTTTTGGGTCTTAAGGAAAGATATATAGAAGGTATCAGCATCAGCGATGTTAATATCAACGCCGAAACGGGTATCTATGGAAATAATGCCTCAAATATCAACCTGAGCAACATTCGTATCAAAGTTGACAAAGGTATCCCTTTGGAATTTGAAAATTCGGATAATATTCAAATCAGAAATATTACCGTTACTCAGGAGCTGTTAAACGCGCCGGTTATCTCCTTCAAGTCGGTATCCAACTCACTCATTGCAGACTGTTTTCAAACCCATCAGGTGAATACCTTCTTGAAAATTGACCAAGAAACCAAGGGGATTTTTATGATCGATAATATACTTCCCGGTGTGAAATATCTGTCAAAGGACAAACTATCCGGGGTTTATCAAAAAGGAAATGTAATTAATGACACCAAGCGATGAGAGAAATTATTTTCATATTATCCTTAGTAATTTGGATGGGGTGCAATAGTGCCCAGAGCAATAAATCAAGCGATTTAGCCAAGCCGGGAAAAAAGTGGTCCATTAAAATGGCTGATGCCGTAATGGATCAATACGATAGCCTGGTGTATTATTTGAACCCAACAAAAGTCAAATGGGAGTACGATTATGCATTTCTGGGGCAAGCGGTCGATAAACTTGGTAATATCGATCCTAAATATTCGGATTACATGCGTAGCTATATCGATTACTTTGTCCGTGAGGATGGATCAATATATAAATATAAGCTTTCCGATTACAATATAGACCGGGTTAATCCAGGTAAAAATGTGATCACATTATATAAACGCACTGACGAAGCAAAATACAAAAAGGTGATTGATCAACTGGTGCAACAAATGCGCGATCAGCCTAAAACACAAAGCGGAGGTTATTGGCATAAAAAAATATATCCTAATCAAATGTGGTTGGATGGTATATATATGGCATCGCCGTTTTTAGCGCAATATGCTAAAGAGTTTAACGCACCGGAATGGTTCGATGTGGTTACACATCAAATAAAATTGATTTATAAACAAACTAGGGACGAAAAAACTGGGTTGTTGTACCATGCGTGGGACGAGAGTAAACAACAAAAGTGGAGTGATCCGGAAACAGGTTTGTCGCCTCATTTTTGGAGTAGGGCAATGGGTTGGTACGTGATGGCCATAGTGGATGTGTTGGACTTTTTACCTGAAAACCATAAGGACAGACCTCGATTAATTGAGATATTACAAGAAACAAGTGAGGCTCTGCTAAGAGTTCGAGACGAGGAAACATCGCTTTGGTACCAAGTGTTGGACGGTGGTGAAAAAGAAGGCAATTACCTGGAAGGTTCAGGCTCGGCTATGTTCGCCTATGTTTTTGCCAAAGGTGCCAACAATGGATATCTGGATACAAAATATAAGCAGATAGCGAATGAAACCTTTGACGGGATTATTAAATATCTAATTACTGAAAATCAAGACGGAAGTATTCAAATGAAAGATATATGCGGCGGATGTGGACTAGGTGGCAACCCTTATCGCGATGGCTCATTTGATTATTATGTGACGGAGAAAAAAGTGGTCAACGATACAAAAGGAGTAGCCCCTTTTATATTGGCAGCTATCGAATTGGAACGTTAAAATTTAAATTAAGAAGATGAAGTTATTCGTAATTATAATAGTAGGAATTGTTTTGGGTTTACCTTCCGTTGCCGCATGCCAATCAAACGGGGTGGCAGCCTTTCCTGGAGCAGAAGGTGCCGGAAAATATGCAACAGGAGGCAGGGGTGGTATTGTTTATACGGTTACTAACCTAAACGACGACGGCCAGGGCAGCTTGCGCGATGGAATTCAGAAAAAAGGACCTCGCACCATCGTTTTTGCCATAAATGGCTATATCGATCTGAAAACACAATTGGTTATAAATAATGATGATATCACTATTGCAGGGCAGTCGGCACCGGGAGATAGAATTTGTTTGCGCGGGCAGGGTTTGCGCATTAATGCCGACAATGTAATAGTCAGGTACATCAGGATACGCCCCGGAGATAGTTCAAAATCCGAACTGGATGCGCTTACATGTACGAGATATAAAAATACCATTGTTGATCATTGTAGTTTGAGTTGGGCAACAGACGAAGTATGCTCCCTTTACGATAATGAAAACCTAACACTGCAATGGTGTATAGTTAGCGAGAGCCTCAATAATAGTTTCCATTCAAAAGGTGCTCATGGTTATGGCGGTATCTGGGGCGGCATGAAAGCCACCTTTCACCATAATTTATTGGCTCATCACACCAGCCAAAATCCTCGTTTACAAGGGAGTAGGAACGAATCGACTCCGGAAACCGAACATGCCGAGGTGGTGAATAATGTGATTTATAATTGGGGCGACAAATGTATGTATGCAGGTGAAAATGCGAAGTACATTATTACAGATAACTACTTTAAACCAGGACCTGCCACCAGAAAATCGGCTAGTGTTAGGTTATTGGAGCTTTATGCTCCGTATGCTCATTTTTGGTTCAGCAACAATATCCTTGAATCCAACAAGGAAATAAGCCAAAATAATTTGAAGGGTGTACAAATGGAATCGGATTCTATAGCTTTTTATTTCAAGAAAAAGTTGTCCAAGGTTTCGTCGTATAAGCCCGAAAGTACTAAAAAAGCGTATGAAAGTGTATTGAACCAAGCTGGGGCCAGTAAAGTAAAAGATGCCATCGATATGCGTATAGTTGAAGAAGTAAAAAATGGAACAGCGCATAGTGAACTTAAAGGAATTATGCGAATCAAGAGTTAAATGGTTGCGTTTGCTCTTTAGGGACAGTCGGGCTCTTTTCCAGATATAGCCCAGTATCTTTTAAAAAATTCTGCAAAGTCTTTTTGCAGATTACAATATTGTGTTGCTTCTCAAGATAGGTCAATACATTTTTTAGGTTACGACTGTGTTCTTTCAACTGCTCCAAAATCACCGCCTCAAGGCCTTTTAGCCGGGTTTTAACCCCTCTTCCGGGTTGAATCGAAAGAGAATCGAAATCGCTTTTTGCCCAACTGTCGAGCCAACGTTCGATAGTCCTCCTGTTTACATTAAAAATGCCCGACAAGTCAGTAATCGTTCGTCTTTGATGGGACAAAAGTAGGCAATGACTGCGTTTTCTGACTGTGTTGTCAGTACTGTTTTTTTGAAGCCTTTCGAGTGCTTCAATTTCTGCTGTTTTTAGTGTTACATATCTCATAATGAGAATAATACAACTATATTTTTACACAAAACCTATATAATACGACATTATATTATCCTTAATACTTAGTGTTACCCCACTCAAATAATTTTAAAACAAAAACTTGTAAAATATATCAAGTCATGCACAATTATATCACTAAATATGGATAATTAGGAACCCTTAAACATAGGATTTAAATCTATTTTTGTACGAATTGAGAGATGTCTAAAGAGCATTTAAAAAGATTTTATCGAGCAATTTTTTAATCATATAATTAATTAATACAACAATGAAAAGCTTTCGCCCTTATAAAATTATTCTCATATTCTTTCTTTTTTGTAATGTTTATGCTCTAAGAGCCTCTGACTTTACAACCATTTACAATCGGATGTATATACAATACTCTGGAAATCCTTCTGCCAGCTCAGTAACATCGATATTGAATTTGATGGGCACAAACGGAAATTTTACCGATATTGATTATGCCACAACAAGCGGCGATCCAGGAACACATGTTCAGCGTTTGTCTACTTTGGCACAAGCCTATAAAAATCCGTCTAACGCAAATTATAACAATGCCGATGTAAAGGCAAAGTTTCTGTTAAGCCTGAATTACTGGATTAACACAAATCACAATGCCTCAAATTGGTGGTACAGGTATATTGATTATCCAAAAGGCCTGTCAAAGGGTGTTACGCTTATGGCTAATGAAATAAAAGCCGATCCGGTTTTACTGGACAAAACTGTTAAATACCTTCGTTGGAGTTTCGGAAATTCAAGTGAGGGAAGATTAACAGGAGCTAACGGGGCCGATATCATTATTGGGTCGCTCATTGCAAGTATCCTTACCGAAAATCACAATCAAATGCTGCAATTCAAAACGGAAATGGATCGTTTGCTATCTTTTAGCGAAAACGAGGGTGAGGGTATTGAGTACGATTATATGTTTGGTCAGCATTCAGGATATGGCCGGCAGGTTTACATTATGAATTATGGCGCAGAATATCTGAATTCGGTATTATACTACCTCGAGTTTTGTAATGGGACTCAGTATAATTCAACGAATCTTAGCGTTTTGGAGAACTTCTACAT
>JAGXIO010000104.1 GCA_024635555.1 Saccharicrinis sp. | reverse complement strand
TTTTTTGGCTGCTACAAAAGGATCGGAAGCAGTGCCAATAAGCTCCAACAAAGGATCGGCCTCAATAATAGCCGTCAAGGTTTGGCGAACCACCGCAGAGTCATCCACCACTAAAACTCGTATCCGTTTTTTAATTTCCATTGGGAACTTTTTATAAGTAGGCACGGCATTTATGCCGTGCAACATTGCGTTACCTGAATCAGTTTACTGTCCGTTGAAAGACGGGTAATCGAACCATAAATCAACACTATTTACCAAAATTTCAAATATGCGTAACACGCAACTGCCTACACGCCAAAAAATTATATTCTTTGAAAAATAGTTGGTTGTACATTTTTCAGTGGCAAATCCATGCCTAACAGCGACTCCGAATGGCCATGAAATAAATAACCACCAGGTTTTAGGTTGCGACATATTTTTTGCAATACCGCCTCCTGAATATTCCGGTCGAAATAGATGAGCACATTACGACAGAAAACAACATCAAATTTACTGGAAATATGGTATGACTCGTCCATAAAATTAAGGCGATTGAAAGTAACTTTTGCACGCAGTTCCGGAACAATGCGGAATGTTCGTTTTATGGCATCACGATTTTTCATAAAATACTTTTGCACCAGATATGCAGGTACAGCAGGCTTAACGCGTTCTTCGGTAAAAACGCCATTTGTAGCCATTTTCAAAATCAAGGTCGAAATATCTGTTCCAAAAATGCTATAATCGAAAGAAGGGTTGACACCTAAAAACTCATTGACACACATGGCCAGCGTATAAGGCTCTTCGCCACTTGAACAAGCAGCACTCCAAACTTTAAAGATGCTTCCTTTCCTTTTTTCTTTAAACTCAGGCAACACATGATCTTTTAGAAAAGAAAAATGAATGGGTTCTCTAAAAAAATCTGTTTTATTGGTACTGATGGCATCAAACACATGTATTATTTCGGAATGGTTTCCGTTGTTACCAAACACATAGGCCAAATACGCTTCAAAGGATGGAATACTGAGCTCCTTTAAACGCTTTTTTAGCCTTGCCTGCACCATTATTTTTTTATCCGGCGGCATTTTAATACCTGTCTCCCGGTTAATAAAGGCACCTAACCTGGCAAACTGCTCATTTGAAAGCTCAGCACTATATATATCCCGAATATCATTAAAAACCATAATGATTCTATAAATTATCCATCAGGATCCCACTTTCGTGATACCCTGATGGATGTAAAATAATTCATTTTGTAAAAATCTTAGAACCTTTGGTAGTCTTCGTCGTCAGCACCTCCCATATTCAAATTAACACCCTGCAACTCACGTGAGGAATCGCCGTTATTTTTTTTAGGCTGAGCTATCACTTTTACCGTATTTACTTTGGTAGTGGCTTTTTTTATGGCTTTGCGCGAACGTCCACTCCTGATTTCAATAGTAAAATACGAAACCACATCTTTCATCTGCTCTGCTTGACCCGAAAGCTCTTCGGAACTCGAAGCCATCTCTTCCGAGGCTGCTGCATTTTGTTGAATAACTTGGTTTAACTGTTGAATAGCGCTATTGATCTGCTCTGCACCGGCGTTTTGCTCCATACTTGCCGAAACAACTTCTTGTACTAACTGTGCCGTCTTTTCAATTTCTGGTACAATGGCGGCCAATTGTTGACTCGCCTCTTCCGATACCCTTACGCCACTTTCCGAAAGCTCGTCAATTTCCTCGGCGGCAATCTGACTGCGTTCAGCCAGCTTGCGTACTTCTTCGGCTACAACGGCAAAACCTTTGCCGTGCTCCCCGGCACGAGCTGCTTCAACGGCTGCGTTGAGCGCCAACATATTGGTTTGGTATGCGATATCGCCTATGATAGAAACCTTCTTGGCAATCTCTTTCATCGATTTTACGGCGATATCAGTACTTTGCGCTCCCTTTTTAATGCCTGCGGCTGCCTGTACGGCAATCTTTTCTGTGGCCATCGCATTGTCGGTATTCTGTTGTATGTTGGCCACCATCTGCTCAATAGAAGATGATACCTCCTCAACCGAGGAAGCTTGCTCGCTGGCACCTTGTGACATTTGCTGAGAACTGCCACTCATTTCCTGACTGGCAGATGCAATATTATCGGTACCGCTTAAAATATCGCCAATGATATCTCGCAATTGTTCCACCATTTTCTGTAATGACCTGGCTAGCTGGCCAATCTCATCTTTCTGATCCAACAGTTCTTTGTTTACCTCAATAGTAAGATTACCACCGGCCACCTCTTCAGCAAAAGACACTCCTTTATTGATGCCGCCAGTGATGGCACGAGAAATCAACAGACCTAGAAAGATGGCGATAGCTATACCAATTAGAATGGCCAAAATTACTGCAAAATTGCTAGCGACCACTATACCGTTGCCCCTCTCTACCTGAGCATCGGCTCCTGAAACATTTATATCAACCATAGATTGAATATGTTTACGCATTTCTAATAACAAGATCTGAGCATCCTTCATTTGAACCTGCTCCATATTTGCAAATAACAGAACCGCTTCTTCCGCCTGCTCATCCACGATATTTAAACGCTCGAACACTTTATCTGCTGATGGAAGCATTTTAGTTTTATAAATATTCATTGCGGCTGGGCGGTTCCCTTTTTTTATCAATTCCATTATATCATGAACCGATTCGTGAAAAAGATTATGATCCTCACGCATATCGGCTATAGCCCTATTAATAGAAGCATTGCTGGTATGTAAAGTAGGCATCCATAGGCCCAGATTACAGGCTGTATGATCATCTCCTCCCTCAAATGTTTGCCCCGACTGCAGGGCATTGGCCACACGTACCTGTAGAGCATAATGATCTTTCTCAAACAGCTCCAGATTCTTCAAAAATTCCATAGGATAATGAATATCCAACCTGTTCAACCGATCCATATCGGATGCGAGTTGCTCATTCAGTGTGCGCAAGCCGCTGACCGATACTAAAAAGGAGTTCCAAATAATGGCCTGATCATCGGTTTGAGGAAGCTTGATATACTCATCCATGGCATAACTATAGGCTTCTCTACTTTTCTCTACCCTGCTCAACTCTGCAGCTCTCTCCTCGGAAGTTAAATTAGGATTAAGTATGGTTCTCATGCTGACCATTAATTGCTCAAGACTGACCTCCATTTCTAAAAGAAATTTAACACTGGGCATGTTTACAGCTGATACTGTATGAAAAGATTGACTCACATTGCGTAAACTTACCAAACCAACAACCCCTACAACAAGGGTAATCAAAGCTACGGCCAAAAAGCCAGCAATTATTTTTCGTCCTATTTTTAAATCTTTAAATTTCATAAGTTTGTTCTCCTATTATTAAATTTTTGGGTTGATCATTTAGTTTGTGAGTTACTGTTTTCCTGCGCAAGCGAATCCTTAACAGCGCTGATATCCTGTAAGCTGAGGTGCTCTTCGGAGGAAAAAATAGCGTTTAAGTCCAAGACAATAAAAAACTTGTCCTTTATGCGAGCCATGTTGGAAATAAAATCTGACTGAGTGCTTTTCCCTAACCTTGGTGGTGGCAGTAGATCTTCCTTATCCAATTTAAGTACCGAGTGCACGGCATCCACCATCAAACCCACCATAATGGGCTCTGCGCCTATTTCTATTTCGGCTACGAGTATGCTGGTGCCCTTTGCTTTTACAATGGGGCTCATACCAAACTTAACCCGGGTATCTACCACGGGCAGTACGCTGCCGCGCAGGTTAATCACGCCTTTCATGTAGTCAGGAGATTTGGGAATCTCCGTGATATTGGTCATTTCCAAAATTTTGTGCACCTGTGCCACATGCAGTGCAAAAATTTCAGTCCCCAACCTAAACGAAAGGTATGAGTTGATGTGATTGGCTTCCTTTTTCTCCATTTTTCTGTGCGTTAGTGTTTATAAATATCCATATCTCAATCGTTTTATTTTAGCCTCTTTTTATTGCATTACACTGCGTATAAGGGTGTTCACATCCAACACCAGAGCAATGGTTCCATCACCCATTATAGTAGCGGCAGATATTGTTTTTTGATGATGATAAAGAACGCCCAAGGGTTTTAAAACGGCCTGTAACTTACCCATCACTTTATCAATCGATAAGGCCACGGTGTTATCGCCATCTTTAACTACAACCACCTGGCAACGTGCAGGCATTTTTCCGTTTATGCCCAACTCTTTGCGTAAATTGATAAAAGGAACCTGTACCCCATCCAGCGCGATAACATCAATAAAGGAATCTTCTAATAACTTGCTATCAGCCGGATAAATGCGATGAATCAACGAAAGAGGAATAACGTATTCCGTTTGGTGAATGAGAACAAGTAAACCATCGATAATGGATAGCACCAAGGGCAATGAGATAGTTATGCACGAGCCTTTATCCTGCACCGAACTGATGGACACCTCACCCCGAATTGCCGCTATATTACGCTTTACCACATCCATACCCACTCCTCTACCCGATACTTCCGTAACCGTTGACGAAGTGGAAAATCCAGGCACAAATAATAAACTTAGAATCTCCTCTTCGCTTGGTTTTTCATCCGCTTTAATCATACCTTTCTCAATGGCTTTCAGGCGTACTTTTTCGCAATTCACGCCAGCCCCATCGTCCATAATTTTAATCACCACGTTAGCACCGGAATATCCTGCCTCAAGGGTGATGTTGCCCACTGCTTCTTTACCTGCCTTCTGCCTCACATCGGGTAGCTCGATACCATGGTCGATACTATTTCGAATGATGTGTAGCAAGGGATCGGTAAGGCTTTCAATCATGGTTTTATCCATCTCAGTTTCGGTGCCCGTAGCTGTAAATTTGATGTTTTTGCCTAATTGTGCGCTCAGGTCGCGCACCAAACGCTGAAAGCGCGGCATCATATTATCAATGGGAATTAAGCTAATGCTGAAAGTGCTATCGCGCAACTGCCCGGTCAATTTCTGAACGTTCTCCGTAACCAATTTTAGTTCAGGGATTTGATAACGCAAGGCAATAAGGTTTAACTGCTCTTGGGTAATCACCAGTTCACTAACAAGGTTTACCAGACTATCTATTTTATCCGAAGCTACCCGAATGGATGAAGACCCAATTTTTTTGTAATCCAATACCTGCTCAGGCTTTTCCACATCGGTTAATGTTTCTAATTCAGGCTGTTTTGCTATAAATTCGTGTAAGTCCGAAAGTCCGAAATCCAGTTTAGTTTCGCACAAAGTGTCCAGCTTATGGGCGAACTGGTCATTAATAAATAAATCGGTATTACTAATACGGTGAATCTCAATCACTGAATCGTCCTCCACAAACATAAA
>JAGXIO010000103.1 GCA_024635555.1 Saccharicrinis sp. | reverse complement strand
GAATGCTCCTAAATGGATGGATAAAAATTATCTGTTTAAGCATAATGGTACATATTACCTTAGTTGGGGACGCGATTATGCCACCTCAAAAAATGTTTATGGACCTTACAGTTGTGTTGGTGCCATGGGCAATGGACATAATCTGGATCAGTTTGCACACGGTAGCTTTTTTTGGTATCATGGCCAGTTTTACCACATCTGGACCTATTATATCCGACCAGGGTATAAGTATCGCGAGTGTATCATCTCCTATTGCCATTTTAACGATCAAGGGCATATTAAGACGGATATGAACTTCCTAGATCAACATTTTGCAACAGGCTTGGGACAGTATGAGGCATCGTGGCCAAAAATTGAAGCCGAATGGTATTATGGAAAAACGGAATCCTTAACTAAACAAGATGCAGCCGAAGGAGGGTTTGAAATTACGGGTATAGAAAACGAGAGCTGGCTCAAATTTGCCAATATGAACTTTGAACCTATGGATTTTGAAACCAAAACTAGGACTTTTCAGGCACGGATAACCAATATTCAAAGCCCCGGAACCATTGAAGTAAGGTTGGATAGCCTAGATGGATCGCTTCTTGGGGTGGCCTCCGTTTTGGCAGAAGATGTTCAAAATGGCAGCGTAAATGTAACTTGCCATCTAAAAGAGGTAGTAGGGAGAGATATCTGTATCTGAGATTTACAGGAGGACAGCAAACTATATTTAATCTTGACTATTTTTCGTTTGGCAAGGACGAGTCAACAGCCATTGGTGAACTGACCAAAAACTCCTTTCTTATCTTCCCGAATCCCAGTCCTGATGGAATATTTTATCTTGATAAAACATATAAATGGGATGTGTTTGATATGTCGGGAAAATGTGCTGCTCATGGCATGGGGAAAGTATTGAACCTGTCAGATTTTGGAACAGGTGTATATCTGTTCAGATCGGATGCTAATCGTCAGAAATTGATAGTACCATAAAATTTCTTCATGATGGCAAAAATCCTTTTCGTTTCAGAATCAAAATTTATCGAACGCTCGCGTTCAGCATTAGCCAACACTCAAACCAACGAAGTTATCAAACTAGCTTTGGCCGATTACGGTATGGGAGAACCCGAAATTGCAGCAGGCTTACAAATTCTAAACAATGCAAATAAGAATTGGGAAGATAATAAGCAAGAGGTAGCTGAAACAACAATTGCATCAAACAGCTAAAAGGGTTAGTAGAATGCACTCGAAGTTATCTTCAAAGAGCATCGCGACAAAACGCTCATCTTCTTTAAAAAGCAACCAGACATATTGGTCAGTGTTAGCTTAGCGGGTGGTTTTCCATCAACTTTCACAGCTTTCTTCGATAAAGTAAAGCTCTTCTATGGAAGCATTAAAAAGAACCCTGCCTTACAGGCAGAGTTTGATAAAATTAAGATAACCTCCGATGTTGTGGATAGTTGTTATGCAAAGTATGAGCAACTGCTTGCTGATAGGTCAAACGATGATAAAAAGGCTGGAGAGTCACAAGCAGCAACGAAATTAAAAAATTCAGCACTACTAGAATTGAAAAATTGGATGGACGATTTTGATGCTACTGCAAAAGTTGCGCTGTATAATCAACCTCAATTACTAGAGGTACTAGGTATGTTTGTACGTAGCTAACACCCCCCTTATTTGTAAGCATATTGGCAAGCCCGAAAGAGTCAACGCTAAGGATCCGTCATGAAATAAGTTGTCCAAATTTTGTTACGAATCCTAAATCAAAGGCTTGCCAAAAAGCTTACCATTCCATCCTAGTTTGCCCACAAAAAAACAAAGAAGAGGGGTTGTAAGCCTTACCGATTAAAGAGTTTGAGCACAAAAACCAAATTGATCAACTCCGTTCAAATCTTCTCGAACGCACCACATTTAAAATCATTGCTATCCCGCTGGTCGTTCCGGTTCAAAGTGCATAGAATGTTCTCATCCCCATCGTCCAGCTGGTATTTTTTGCATATGATGCATAAACCGGGGATGGGCACCGAACCGAGATCCATTTTTGTGCCATCGTCATTATAAAAGCCGTTGAGAAAGGGGATTGAATCGTTGTCGTCTACATTATCTTCATCCTCCTTACCAAATGGAGGGATAGAATGGTCTTCCTCCCGATTTTTAACCCATCGCTCTATATCTTCTTTTGTAGGCAAAAGATCATCCATATTAAAATCAATATCCATACCGGAGGCTCGTGCTTTTTCCTCCACTTCCTCATCATATTTCATCTGGGCTTCTATCTCGTCGCATGTGGTGCAATATCCCTCAAAAGGACAGCTCTCACGTTCATAATCGCACAACTCAATATGGTTGGTACCAAAGGACATGGGTACATGGCTTTCCTCCCAAAAATCTTTAATGAAAGAGTATTTCAAATGGGTGGGATAATTTGCGGGAAATTCAAGCTCAAAATGAAAAAAATCCAGCAGCCTTTCCAATTCAGTGGCCAGCAGTTCTTGCTGTTCTTTTGTTAGTTTTTCAATGGGAGGTAGGGTATGGCTTTCAATACCTGTTATGGAGGATATGGGTTCCTCTTTGCCGTACAAATATTTTTCCACATGCGACATATCTTCCAACTCTAGTTCATCCAGCGGGTCGGCATTTGATTCAGCCCAGAGCTCGTGAGGAGGCCTAACAAGGTGCGTAGCGCGATGGATATCATCGATGAGTTGTTTAATGTACCTTTCCATATCGTGGGATTCTAAATGTTTCTTTTAATTTATTTTGCTCCCAATAAGATGATGTCATTATTGTTATTACTTATTTTTTCAAGGAGAGCATGTGATTTTTTGTGCAATATCAACCAAAGATAAAATCTTTTAGCGAAAAAATGAAGCATTAAAAGAATAAGGCTTTTAGCCAATCTGAATGAATACAGCAAATCTTTTCAAATAAATTAACATTTGTATGGAAATTCTTAACCTGCCCTATTCATAAATTTTATGAATAGGGCACCAAAGGCCGATTCAGCCTAAGCTGAATCGAGGGTTAACCCTCGAAAAAGTTTTCTTAACTTTTTCGGCTTTCCGCTTAAGATAACGGAAAGTGAAAAATGCATGCATTTTTCAGGTTAAAAAGCAAGGTTGGCATATGTAGTAATTAAAAGATCCAAATTTCTATTTACCTCTTGTATATTAATAGGTGCTTTGCTTTACCCGCTTATATTTTTGTAGTATTTTTGAAATAAATCATTCTATTTAAAACTCAGCATAAACAAAATATCAAATAAAAAAATGAACCAAAAACACTACTTATTCTCCTACGGAACATTGCAGTTGGCAAACGTTCAACTCGAAACCTACGGACGTTTACTATCAGGCGAAAAAGATAGACTGAAATACTACAAACTCGACAAACTGCAAATTACCGATGCCGAAGTGTTGCGGAAAAGTGGCAAGGAGTTTCATCCAATTGCTGTAAAAACCAACAGTCCGGATGATTGCATGGAAGGAACTGTTTTTGAAATTAGCGATGAAGAACTTTTACAAACAGACCAATACGAAGTGAGCGATTACAAAAGAGTATTGGAGACTTTTGATTCGGGCAAACAGGCTTGGGTGTATGTGGCTCAAGCTTAAAAACCAAGGATTAAATTATAACAATTGATTTTATTACCTTTGTTTAAAACCATTTTAAATGAAAGCAATTGAGATAAGAACCAAAACAGATAAGAAAGGACATCTTAAAATTAATTATCAACTTAATAAGTCTGACAGCAATGTAAGAGTGCTTATTTTAGTAGATGAAAATTCAGATGAGAATGATGATGAGAAATTATGGATGGAATCAATATCAAATAATCCAGCCTTAGATTTTTTAAAGGATGAAGCAGAAGATATTTATTCAATAACAGATGGAGAACCATTTTATGTATAGCCAATCTATCGTTCTTGTACCTTTTCCATTTGATGATTTTTCAAATTCTAAAGTCAGACCCGCTCTTTGTTTGACAGGCGAGATAAGCAAATATAATCAGGTTGTCATAGCTTTCATCTCAAGTAAAATATCTGATGATGTAATTGATAGTGATATTATTATCAAAAAGAACTCCGATAATTGGATGGGTACAGGGCTTACTGTGGACTCAGTTATAAGGCTTCATAAAATTGTTACTATACCAACATCATTAATAAAGAGACGACTGGGAAAAGTTAATTCTTCGACGGCAACTGAAATAAAAGCTAAAATCAAGCGTTTATTTGATTTAGCATAAAGTACCAGTCAATACATTGGGGGGACGAACATTTATTCTGTTAAGGCACGCCGTTATCTAACTTCCTCAAATACCTTCCGAAAGACTGAAATATTCAATGTTTCTGTACGCGATTCACTAATTCATAAAGTACAATAAGCCGTTTCTAAAAAATCATTCCCATCCATAAGGTTATTCAATAACCAAAAGTATCTTTGCCCCTATCCACGAAAATAGAATATGAAGGACGAAAGTTTTAACAAAAAACGTAAAACCTGGATACTGATCGCATTGATGCTAACCATGATGCTGGCCGCTATGGACACCACCATCGTGGCCACTGCCATACCTCAAATTGTGGGTGATTTGGGCGGGTTTTCCATGTTTAGCTGGTTGTTTTCAATTTATCTACTCATACAAACCATTACCATTCCCGTATACGGTAAACTGGCTGATATCTACGGTCGTAAACCTATTTTAATCATTGGTATCGTTGTTTTTCTATTAGGCTCTGTTGCTTGCGGTGGAGCCTGGGATATGTATTCTTTAATTTTCTTCCGAGGTCTTCAGGCTATTGGAGCAGGGGCGATAATGGCTACGGTAAACACCATTGCCGGCGATATTTATAGCATTCGCGAAAGGGCTAAAATTCAGGGCTGGTTATCCAGTGTTTGGGGTATCTCGGCTATAATGGGTCCCGCACTGGGTGGTGCTTTTGCACAATATGCCTCATGGCGATGGATATTCTTTGTCAACATACCTTTTGGAATCGCTTCCATTATATTGATCAGTAAATTTCTTCACGAAAATAAACCTCAAAAGAGACCTGAAATAGATTGGGCTGGTGCTGCGGCCATGCTGGTTACGGGAGCCGTAATTATGTTCGGCTTGCTGCAAAGCGGACAAGCTTGGCCATGGTTCTCTTTTAATACCTTGGCTGTGATGACCATTGGTGCATTAATGGTTTTTATAACCGTGCGCATCGAACGCAAATCGGCAGAACCCATCTTACCCGGGTGGGTTTGGAGCAAGAAGGTGCTACTTGGCGCTAATTTGGCCACCATAGGCATGGCCATCATTACCATGGGGCCACAAATGTATCTGCCGGTGTTTGCGCAGTCTGTAACAGGAGTCGGAGCTATTGCAGCAGGTTTTATTTTGGCCAGCATGAGTATTACTTGGCCGCTTTCGTCATCGTTGTCCGGTAAACTGTATCTGCGCATCGGGTTCCGTAACACCGCTCTTTGCGGGATAATTTTGGTTATTATTGGCTCAGCAAGTTTCTTGTTTATGAACTTTCCCGGGCCGGTATGGGCACTGGTTGCTTTTCAACTCATCATGGGTGCTGGTTTTGGACTGATTTCAACCCCCTTGATAGTCGGGGTTCAATCAACCGTAGCATGGGGACAACGGGGCGTAGTAACGGGTGCTACCATGTTTTCAAGATATTTCGGACAAAGCATCGGCGCGGCATTGTTTGCTGCTATTTTTAATGCGGCACTAAGCAATAAATTAGAGAATGCACCGGCTGCTCTCCAATCAAAACTTCCCGACGTAAACGAAGTAGTGGAATTACTTCAGAATCACACATCAGTTTCCCAAGTCAGCAATTACCTGCAGGTAGCCTTTTTTGATGCTACCCACAATGTGTATATTGGTTTGGTAGTTACTGGTTTTATTACTTTAATTATTCTGTTGCTCACGCCAGCACGCTTTCCATCGATGGAGGAGTAGGTAATCTGGTTTTGGAAGAAGATAATATACAATTTTAGTCAAATCCACTTAAAACCTACCTTTCCAAAGCCGCCTTAACCTTTCTAAAATCTTCACTTCCTGAGGATTGTTTTGGGGCCGGTATAGTTTGCTGTTTTTCACCTCATCGGGCATAAAATCTTGCACCACAAAATTTTCTTCATAGTCGTGCGAGTATTTATATTCCTTGCCGTAACCCAAATCCTTCATCAGTTTGGTGGGTGCGTTTCGCAGGTGCAGGGGCACGGGCAGGTTACCTGTTTGTCGCACCAAGGCTTGTGCTTCGTTTATGGCTAGGTACGATGAGTTGCTCTTGGGGCTGGTGGCAAGGTATATGGCCGTTTGCGATAGGATGAGCCTACCCTCGGGCCAGCCCACCATTTTGATGGCCTCGAAGCATTGATTGGCCAACAACAGCGCATTGGGGTTGGCCATTCCCACATCTTCTACGGCCGAAATCACCAAGCGGCGGGCTATAAATTTGGGATCTTCGCCACCCTCCACCATGCGTGCCAGCCAGTAAACGGCAGCATCGGGATCGCTGCCACGGATGCTTTTTATAAAAGCCGACACGATGTCGTAATGCATCTCACCGTTCTTGTCGTAGGCCGCAGGATCCGATTGCAGACATCGGGTAACCTGCTCATTGTTTACCTCAATTTTGTCGCTGTCACTGGCGTTGACAACCAGCTCCAGAATGTTGAGTAATTTACGGGCATCGCCCCCCGAAAAACGGAACAGCGCTTCCTCTTCCTTGATGTTTACCTCCTTCTTTTTCAGCACCTCGTCGGTAGTCAGGGCTTTTTTTGTTAGCTCCCGCAAATCGTCTACTTCCAGCGATTTGAGCACATATACCTGGCAGCGCGAAAGAAGTGGTGATATCACCTCGAAGGAGGGGTTCTCGGTGGTGGCGCCTATTAAAGTCACCACGCCCTGTTCAACGGCACCCAGAAGCGAGTCTTGTTGCGATTTGCTAAAACGGTGAATCTCGTCGATAAACAGGATAGGGTTGGGGCTGCTGAAAAACTTGCTCTTGCGGGCTTTTTCTATCACTTCCCGTACGTCTTTTACGCCCGAGTTTATAGCAGAAAGGTTGTAAAAAGGTCGATCCAACTGTTGCGATATGATTTTTGCCAGTGTGGTTTTTCCCACACCCGGAGGGCCCCACAAAATGATGGAAGAAATAACGCCCGAATCTATCATCTTGCGCAGCACCGCACCTTTGCCCACCAAATGGTGCTGACCGATGTACTGATCTAAAGTGGTGGGACGCTGCCTTTCGGCCAATGGGGGATAACCGTTCATATCTGCTTTTATTTGTGGCACAAAATTAACAAACTGAACCGAATCTAACGATTGTTGTTTAATAATACTAAACCAAAGCTTACTTTTGCAATACTTATATGAGTGTAGTAATGTGAGCAGAAGAGACAATAAGGTATGAAACGAGCCATGAGAAATATTTCTCACATCGGAAAGTCATTATTGGCGAGTTCCATCGAATACATTTGAAAGTTAAAATTATAATGAGATGAAACGATTATTATTAATAACCACAGCAGTATTTATATTTATGAGTTCAGAAGCAAAAAATAAGGAAAAAGCAACGCTCGGTGCCGGATGTTTCTGGTGCGTGGAAGCGATCTACGATCAATTGAAGGGGGTTGAATCCGTTGTGTCAGGTTACGCAGGCGGGCATGACCAAACGCCTACTTACAACGAAGTGTGCACCGGAAATACAGGTCATGCTGAGGTGTGCCAAATAACCTACGATGCCGATGTAATATCATTTGGCGAAATATTGGCGGTGTTCTGGTCGGTACACAACCCAACAACCCTAAACCGACAGGGAGCCGATGTGGGAACGCAATACCGTTCTGCTATCTTTTATCATAACGAGGAGCAAAAACGTATCGCACAAGAGCAGATAAAACTCATTGGCGAGCAAAAACTCTATGCTGATCCTATTGTGACCGAGATAACGCCGATTAGTAAATTCTATCCGGCCGAAGATTACCATCAGGAGTATTTCGCCAACAACCCTAATCAGTCCTATTGCCGCATGGTGGTGGGCCCCAAGGTAGAGAAGTTCCAAAAGTTATTTAAAGACCAGCTGAAGAAGTAAACCATCCACGACTCGACAGCGTGCGTAGCTCCTGTCGGTGTCGCTACTCGTATCGGTTTTTATGCACTTTGCCTCAGACAGGATGGTTGTAAGCCGATATCAAATTTATTTCAGGCTCAATCTTTAAAAACCATCTTTAGGTGTTTCTTAAAACTGCTCCACAATAGCTGCTTTGAGATGATAATTTCTTAACTTCGTACAAAACAAACACCAAAATTATGGAATCATCAGCATTGAGTAATGTGCAAATGGAATTACTAAAGCTTTATTCCAAAGATATACCCGATACCCAACTGAATGAAATAAAAATTCTTTTGAGTGATTATTTTGCGAACAAGGTTTCGGACGAACTGGATATACTTTGGAAAGATAACAAATGGAATGATGAAACAATGAATCAATGGGCTAATGAACACAATAGGAGCAAAGGTCGTAATTGATAC
Source organism: Saccharicrinis sp. (assembly GCA_024635555.1). Taxonomy (GTDB): domain Bacteria; phylum Bacteroidota; class Bacteroidia; order Bacteroidales; family Marinilabiliaceae; genus Saccharicrinis. Next base: position 7,986 of record JAGXIO010000103.1, on the reverse strand, counting down.
AAACGTTTTCATTACTATATTGGGGCGTCAATCTCCTAATAGATGGATTTTTGACAAGATACTTAAAGGTGAATTCCAACTATGTGTCAGTCACGAAATCTTATTGGAATATGAAGAGATATTAAGCCAAAAAACAAATGGAAATATAGCAAGAAATGTAATCAATTTCCTGTTAACTTCTCCGCGTGTTCAACTTATTAATGTTTTTTATCACTGGAAAATTATTTCTGAAGATCCAGATGATAATAAGTTTATTGACTGTTCCGTTTCGTCAAATGCTTATTGTTTGGTTTCGAATGATAAACATTTTAACATAGCTAAGAATATTGACTTTCCAAAGATATTGATTTTGCATTTGGAAGAATTTGAAAAGGAATTCAAATAGATAAACGTATCTCAAAAACATTTTGAAAACTTCCAGATCTGACAAAGTGCACAGCTCCTGTCGGCATCGTAATTTGAGATGATAATTTCTTAATTTCGTACAGATAAAAAAGATACTGATTTATGAATACACTTGAAAAAAAAGATTATATCCATAGTTACCTTAATCGGCTTTTAGATAAGGACATAGATATTGTATTTAATAAGGTGAGGTCGGTAGTTGAGAAGGATATAGTGCTGACTCAAACTCAGGGAGAAGAGTTAGATAAAAGAGTTATACGCCATAAAAGTGGAGAATCAAAATCTTATTCCTGGACTCAAGTAAAGGAGAAAGCCCGTTCGCAATCATGAGTTTTCCATTAGTGTTTAAAGAGGAAGCACAAAGGGATATTTCGGAGGCTTACAAATGGTATGAATCAAAGCTAACAAATTTGGGTGACAGCTTCCTTTCTGAATTGGAAAGTTATGTGAGTACAATTGAAAGAGAACCTCAAATTTTTCAAGTGAGAAAAGCTAATCGTAGGTATTGTCCATTAAAGCGATTTCCTTATGTTATTGTTTATGAAATAGAGTAGAAGGAAATAATTGTTTACGCAGTTTTTAACACGTATTAACACCCGTCTCGATTGGATTTAAGGAAATATTAAATTAAAGATAGACTGACCCGACAGCGGGCGTAGCTCCTGTCGGTGTCAAAATTACTCTTCCCAAATTCAAACCCCCGAATTTTACTCACATCCTCCGCAACAATCTTTTTGCTCGTGCCTTAAAGGCCACCGTATTGTTGGGTATCTGTTCTTCTAAAATCAGTTTTAACTCAGCACCAAGCTCGGGGTAGGTCTGAGAAATGTTGAATAATATTTGCATGGTGTTTACCTTAACCGCCACGGCAACGGTCTCACTTATCAACAGGTCGAAACAAGTATTCACAAAGCTTCCGTCAACTTTTTCCGCAATGTTGTAAAACGACAATAATTTACTCATGATACGTCTTATGCTATCGCACCGGATATGCATAAAGTTTCTGATCATTGTATCGATATGCTCATCTAACAGATTGGATTTTTCCAAATAAACATGATCGAGTACCCAGGCGGCTTTCCATGCTTTTTTATTACTGTGGTTTTCCATCAGATCAAAGATAAATACTATCCAGATCGGGTTTTCGACTATATATTTGGCCAAAAACAGCGCGTTCTGCTTCGAGTTGCAACTTTCAATCGTCTGCACCAGTTCTTCTCTATCCATACCGTAAAAAAAAAAATATAAACATAAATTCAAACAAATAGGCCTTTTGTTGGTTCGACTGCTATATAAAAGTGTTAAACCATCTTTTAACCCTCGAAAAAGTTTACTTAAACTTTTTCGGCTTTCCGCCTATAATAGCGGAAAGTGAAAAATGCGTGCATTTTTCAGGTTAAGAATTCCCCGATAAAATTAAGTAAATTAGAATAATATTAAACAAAAACTATTTTTCTATGATTCTTGGCTTACTCAAAGAATCCGGTGACGAAACGCGAGTAGCGTTGCTCCCGGAGTTGGTAAAAGAGCTGGTAGCTGCCAAAGTGGAAGTGCTCACCGAAAATTTGGCCGGTGAAAAGGCATTTGCAACGGACGCCGACTACGAGGCTTCCGGCGCAAAAGTAGCTTCGCGACAGGATATTTTTGAACGCGCAGAAGTTCTCTTACAAATTCAAGCTCCCACAGATAGTGATCTGGCACTAATAAAAAAAACACAGATTTGGATAAGTGTTTTCAATCCGTTGTGGGAAACAGAGCTGGTGGAAACTTTTCTTAAAAAAGGACTTACCACATTCAGTCTCGATTCAATTCCGCGAAGCTCACGTGCACAAGCCATGGATATTTTATCATCGATGGCTACCGTGGCAGGCTATAAGGCGGTGTTAGAGGCCGCGCTGCGACTTCCAACCTTCTTTCCCATGTTTATGACGGCTGCGGGTACCATCCGTCCTGCTAACGTATTAATATTGGGGGCGGGAGTAGCGGGTCTTCAAGCTATTGCCACTGCTCGAAAATTGGGGGCGCAGGTTCAAGTGTTCGACGTTCGCTCCGCTGTGAAGGAGGAGGTGATGAGTTTGGGCGTTAAGTTTGTGGAAGTTGAAGGTGCAGTTGAAGATAAAGCCGCAGGAGGATATGCCGTAGAGCAAACCGACGATTTTAAGAAGAAACAACAGGAAGCCATCGACCTACATGCGGCCAAGGCCAGCGTGATTATCTGCACCGCCCAGATACCCGGACGAAAAGCGCCTGTGCTCATCCACAAGAAAACAGTGGAAAATATGAAGCCCGGATCTATCATCATTGATTTGGCAGCGTCCTCTGGTGGCAATTGCGAATTGTCTGAAAATGACAAAACTATTGTTCACAATGGAGTCACCATCATAGGTCAAAGCAATTATCCCTCGCAAATGTCGGTGGATGCAAGTCGAATGTTCGGTAAAAATGCATTCAACTTTTTAAAGCTTCTTTTAGGCGTGGAGGGCGAACTCAATCTTAATTTCGACGACGACATTGTAAAAGGTACTTGCATTACCCATCAGGGTGAGGTTCTGAACGAACGGGTGAAATCTGTTGTTACAAAAAACGACGGAACCAAAAGCGAAAGCCCGGGAAAGATAGAAACGGCGAAAAAAACCGAAAGTGAAAACGAAAAATTATAATTTAAGATATGGAAAGCGCACTTCAATTCTTCTTTACGTATAAAGAAGCCATTTTCATCATAGCTTTATCCATTTTTTTGGGTATTCAAGTTATTTCAAATGTTCCAGCGGTTTTGCACACCCCACTTATGTCGGGAGCCAATGCCATTAGCGGAGTCATCATTATAGGAGGTATTATTTTGGTAGGACATACGGATCTTTCCACCTTCTCGCTTAATCTGGTACTGGGTATCCTAGCCCTTATTTTTGGGACTTTAAATGTGGTAGGCGGCTTTGCCGTAACCGACAGGATGCTTGAAATGTTTAAAAAAAAGAAAAAGTAAAAAACTATGGATAAAGTATTAGGTGTACTGAACGATGCAGAATATACCGTTGGAGGCACACTGCTTGAGCTAAGCTATCTGCTTGCTGCTCTTTTGTTTGTATATGGACTTAAATTGCTCTCTCACCCCGAAACAGCGCGCAGGGGAAATCTATGGGCAGCAGGTGGTATGGTGCTGGCCATGCTTACCACACTATTATTACATAAAAACGCTGGTGGAGGTGGTATTCCTTTAGACAATATGTGGATCATTTTGGCCGCCATCGGTGTAGGAACTGTGGCTGGATGGATTATTTCGCGTCGTGTGAAAATGACCGACATGCCTCAGTTGGTATCCTTGTTCAACGCTTCGGGAGGTGCTGCATCAGCATTGGTTGCCTTGCTCGAGTATCCCAATGCGCTGGCAGGAGATATAGGTTCTATTTTGGTTACCGTGCTGGGTCTTATCATTGGTGCTGTGGCTTTTAGCGGCAGTATGATAGCCTATGGAAAACTGGATGGTAAGGTGGGGGATGTCATGAAACCTTTTATGACCTATTTTAACCTGGCATTACTCCTTGGTTTGATTGTTTTGGCTGGCTATTTAGTTGTTTCGCCAAACCCTCCGGTACAAATGCTTTGGGCTATCTACCTTATAACCGCACTTTCACTTCTATACGGTGTAACCTTTGTGTTACCCATTGGCGGTGCCGATATGCCTGTGGTTATATCGCTACTCAATGCCCTTACCGGGGTTGCGGCCGCCATGGCCGGATTTATTTATAACAACCAAGCCATGATATTGGGTGGAATTTTGGTTGGAGCGGCAGGAATGATACTGACTATACTCATGTGTAAGGCTATGAATCGTTCCTTATTGAACGTGATTATAGGTGCTTTTGGTGGCGGTGGAGCTTCCGCGCAGGGCGAAGAGGGTAATATCAAAGAAATTACTTTGAGTGATGCAGCCGTGCTGTTAAGTTATTCTCAAAACGTGGTAGTGATACCCGGCTATGGATTGGCCGTGGCTCAAGCGCAACATATAGCTCATGAACTCGATACCTTACTGGAAGGAAAGGGTGTTCAGGTACGATACGCTATTCATCCCGTGGCAGGTCGTATGCCCGGACACATGAATGTGTTGTTGGCCGAGGCCGATGTTCCCTATGAAAAATTGGTAGAAATGGACAGTATAAACCCCGATATGCCAAACGTGGATGTGGCCATAGTGATAGGTGCCAACGATGTGGTTAACCCTGCTGCACATCACGATCCAGGCAGTCCCATTTACGGAATGCCTATTATTGAAGCCAGTCACGCTAAAAATGTCATCGTGATGAAACGCGGCATGGGCAAAGGTTATGCAGGTATCGAAAACCATTTGTTTTTCGAAGATAAAACACGCATGCTCTTCGGAAATGCCAAGGATACGCTTCAAAAACTGGTGGCTGAGATAAAGAATTTTTAACCTGAACTATTTATAATTTATTAAAAATAAACATCATGGAAAAGGACATCTTTCATATTAAGAAAAATATTTCGGTAGACGGATCTGATTATACCTATTACAGCCTTTCAGAATTACAAAAGCAAGGATATAATATTGATAAGATGCCCTTTTCCATTCGTATTTTGCTTGAGAATGCACTCCGCAATTACGATGGTTTTGCCATTACACGCGAAAATATAGAAACCATATTGCATTGGGTGCCCAAGGGAAGTGATAAAGATATTCCCTTTAAACCCGCCCGCGTATTAATGCAGGATTTTACTGGCGTACCTGCCGTTGTAGATATTGCCGCGTTGCGTGCCGAGTTTGCCCGTAAAGGATATAATCCCGATGCCATTAATCCTTTGATACCTGTGGATTTGGTGGTGGATCATTCCGTGCAGGTAGATTATTTTGGCACCGAGCAATCGTATCAAAAAAATATCGAACGCGAATACAGCCGAAATAAGGAACGTTATCAATTTTTAAAATGGGCTCAGAATTCCTTTGATAATTTTAGGGTGGTACCACCAGGAATGGGGATTTGTCATCAGGTGAACCTCGAGTATTTTTCGAAAGGGGTTATCGCACGGGATGGCGAAGTGTTTCCTGATACTTTGGTAGGAACCGATAGTCACACCCCAATGGTAAACGGAATAGGCGTGGTAGCCTGGGGTGTAGGAGGCATCGAAGCCGAAGCGGCCATACTTGGCCAACCTATCTATTTTATTATGCCCGAGGTAATCGGTTTAAAACTCACAGGTAAACTTCCGCTAGGTTCTACCGCTACCGATTTGGTGCTGACCATAGCTAACTTACTGCGCAAATTTGGTGTGGTAGGTAAGTTTGTGGAAGTATTCGGGCCAGGACTTGATAACCTTTCGGTACCCGATAGAGCAACCATTGGCAATATGTCGCCCGAATTTGGTTGTACCGTCACCTATTTTCCTATTGATGACAAGACTTTAGAATTCATGAGGAAATCCAATCGCTCCGACGAACAAATTACCTTGGTAGAAAAGTATTGCAAAACCAACATGTTATGGCGCGAAAACGAAGACAAAATCAATTATACCCATGTGTTGGAGCTAGATATTTCGACCATCGAACCTACTGTTGCGGGACCAAGCCGTCCGCAGGATAAAATACTGCTAAAGGATTTTAAAGCTCAATTCATCCACCTTCTTCATAAATCCTTTAATCGGGATTATATTCCTCAGGACCAGCGGGAAATAGAAAAGTCAATCACTCGTTTTGATGGTGAAGGTGGGGATTTGCCCTTGTCTGAAAAAAACGACAAAAAATCCGAAGTGGAAATGGAGACTCGCGAAACGAACGGGTTAAAAACGGTATGGATTACCAGAGGGCCAGAAAAATTTATGCTTTCCGACGGAGCCGTGGCCATTGCAGCCATCACCTCCTGTACCAACACTTCAAATCCATTTGTTATGATAGGAGCGGGGTTGGTGGCTCGCAAAGCACGGGAACGAGGTATTGGTGTACGACCATGGGTTAAAACGTCGCTCGCCCCAGGCTCTAAAGTGGTAAGCGATTATCTCGAAAAGGCTGATTTGATGAAAGATCTGGAAGCGATGGAATTTCATTTGGTTGGTTATGGTTGCACCTCATGCATCGGCAACTCGGGACCCTTAGCACCCGACATTGCCAGAGCCGTGGAAGATCAAAAATTGGTGGTTACTTCGGTACTTTCCGGAAATCGTAACTTTGAGGCCAGAATACATCCCCAGGTAAAAATGAATTTTTTGATGTCGCCCATGTTGGTAGTGGCGTATGCCATTGCTGGTCGTGTGGATATTGATTTAATAAATGAGCCCATAAGCTATGATTCCAATCAAGAGCCTGTTTTTCTAAAGGATATCTGGCCCTCGGACGATGAAATAAACGACATTATGAGCCGGGTTTTAAGTCCCATGGATTTCGCAAAAAGCTATGGAAAAATATTTGAGGGCAACAGTACATGGCAAAACTTGGAAGTAGCCAAGGATAAGTTGTATAATTGGAACAAAGATTCTACATATATCAAAGAGATACCATTTTTCCAAGATATTTCAGCTGAGCCTGAATTATTGCAAGATATTAAAGGTGCAAGGGTTCTGTTGAACCTGGGCGACAGTGTAACCACCGATCATATATCTCCGGCTGGTGCATTCAGTGAAGACTCAGCATCGGGTCAATATCTTTTGTCGCGCGGTGTCGAGAAACGGGATTTTAACTCATACGGATCGCGTAGAGGGAATGACGAGGTGATGGTAAGAGGTACCTTTGCCAACGTAAGGATAAAAAATAAACTGGCCACAAAAGAGGGCGGTTATACCCGTTATCTGCCAACTGGTGAAGAAATGACGGTTTACGGTGCCACGGTTAAGTATAGAGCAGAGCAAACGCCCTTGATGGTGCTGGCCGGAAAGGAATATGGCAGTGGCTCGTCACGCGATTGGGCAGCTAAAGGTACTTTTTTGCTGGGTATAAAATGTGTTTTGGCAGAGAGTTATGAACGTATCCACCGCAGTAACCTGGTAGGAATGGGCGTGCTGCCCCTGCAATACAAAAAAGGACAATCGGCCCAATCATTAGGACTCACCGGTGAGGAAGTTTTTACTCTTACCGGGATTGCCGAGGATATAAAACCTTTAAAAGAGATACAAGTTACTGCCAAAAACGAAAAAGGGGAGGAGCGCACCTTTCAGGTTATAGCCCGTTTGGATTCCCAAATAGAAATTGAATATTACCGTAACGGTGGTATTTTACAATACGTTTTAAGGCAATTTTTGAAGAAAGCAAAATGATGGGGAAGGTCTTTTTTAAATAACTCATGCACTGTGTGCGAAATACTTACGGAGTGGATAGGATTTTCCCCAAGAAGTAGGCGCAAAAGCAAATAAAACAAAAATCCTGTATGTTCCTACAAACATCATGATATTTCGTTCAATTTTATATTGCACTAAACACTTGTGTAGCTTTAAACCTTTTGTATCCCCTTAAAAACGCAAACTCCTAACCGATTAAAAGAAGTAAAACACTGTGCAAAAGAATATTGCACAGTGTTTTGATAGTAAAGTTTTATCACTTATTTTTATGGTGCAAAACAATAAAACAGGATAAAACCTTAT
>JAGXIO010000102.1 GCA_024635555.1 Saccharicrinis sp. | reverse complement strand
GCCGTGCTTATTTCTTCTTTTTCTGTTCGAAGGTTGAAATGTCCTTTTCATGGTAGTATATTTTTATATCTTTTCGTCAGTTTATTATTTTCGTTTTCGGTGTGCAAAAATACATCTTTATTTTCTTCTTCCAAAAAAACCGAGGTTTAATTTTAAGATTTCTTTATATCACCAATTTTAGATGTTAGGTTACGTTAAAAAGTAAGATGTATCAATTTCTTTGTATCAAAAAAAGCTTCATTATAATAGTCGCTCAACTCAACAATGGAAATTCTCTTTTTAAAAGGTTTTATTTCTTCTTCAAAATCGCCTCCTTTTAGATACAGTATGCCATTGCCCACGGAATTTTTATTTGTATTGCTCACCAAATGTCGGGTAAGCCCTACAAATTGTGGGAATGCTGTTACTGCCCTACTCACCACAAAATCATATTTACTTTGAACAGCTTCCGACCGAATTTGCTGAGCTATTACATTCTTCAAACCCAACTCCTCGGCAATGGTTTGTACTACCTTAATTTTTTTTCCAATAGAATCGATAAGATAAAACTGGCAATCGGGATAATAAATAGCAAGAGGGATGCCAGGGAATCCGCCTCCGGTACCCACATCAATAATGCGAGTTCCGGCTTTAAACTTTACGTATTTGGTAATAGCCAACGAATGCAGTACATGACGAATATTCAATTCGTCAATATCTTTACGCGACACAACATTTATCTTCTCGTTCCATTGGGGATACAGCTTCTCTATTTGGGCAAATAAGGCCAACTGCTCAGTGGTCAGTTCGGGAAAGTATTTCTGAATTAAATCCATGCTTAAATCCAACTTAGCAAAGTGCTTATACAGCAGATTAATTTACGTCGGTGTTTTTTAGTGTGTTAAACAGTAGCTCGCGTGCTCTAAATAACTGGGCCTTCACTGTTCCCAAAGGCAAATCGAGCTCCACTGCAATTTCCTCGTACGAAAACTCTTTAAAATAACGTAGTTCTATTAATGTGCGATATCTGGGCTTTAACTTTTTAACAACCGTGCGCATCAAAACAGCTTTTTGCTGCCTAATCAATCCTTCTTCGGGGTCGGGTGTTTCGTCTTTTATATGTATTGTACGCTCGTTTTCTTTTTCCTCGTTCAAATGCGTTCCATCTAACGAAATAATATTATTACGTTTCTTTCGCAGATAATCAATACAGTTATTTGAGGCTATTTTAAACAACCATGTACTAAATGCATAGTTTGGGGAGTATTGCTGAATATTTTTAAAGGCTTTTCCAAACGCTTCAATGGTTAAATCCTCAGCATCACTCTTATTGTTGACCATCTTCAACAACATAAAGTAAATAGCATCACGGTATCGCCCCATAAGTTCGGCATACGCCTTCTGATCGCCTTTTACAGCCAATTGAACAAGCATGTAATCGTGCTTACCTTTGTCCGATAAGTTTGGATTTAAGTCCATTTATTTTTTTTTACTTGTCTTTTAATCCCCAAAAACAACATTCCTGTTACAAAGGGTAGCATTAAATCTAATAAAATCCCTCCTAAAAGTAAATCCGTATGTCCAAACCGTTTTACTAATCTGCGTTGTATTAAAATTTGAACAGCTAATTTAATAAAGATAACGCCTATAAAAATCAGGGCAAAAGTAGATAAAAAAACAGACAATAGGGCTATGACCCAAAATAATTGTCGCGACATAACTTCTAATCCTATTAAAAACTTGACGTTAAGTTTATAAAGTGGCGATGTAGTCAGGTGGCGACTTTTTTGCCCCATCCATTCATTAAAACTCTTTACCGGTTGCGAAAAAGTAAAACTTGCGGGCTCGGTAACGATAGCTACATTAAGCTTATTTGCGGCATCACGAATAAATAAATCATCGTCGCCCGACAGTATATACTGATGTTTTCGGAATCCCCCTGCTTTTTCGAAAAGGGATTTTTTATAGGCCATATTTCTTCCCACTCCCATATAAGCCCGTCCTCTTAACGCAAAGGATAGGTATTGTACTGCTATTTGAAAAGTGTCGTAACGCTGCCACAGGTTAACAAATCCATTTTGCTTTTTATAAGCACCAAAACCTAATACAATATCCTTTCCCTCCGTAAAACCCTGAGCCATATATTTTAGCCAGTATTTACCGGCTGGCTCGCAATCGGCATCGGTAAAAAGTAAGTGCTCATATTTGGCTGCCTTTATACCAATTGTTAGCGCCAATTTTTTACCGTGTTTAAATTTTTCATCATAAGGAATAGTGGTAAAATACAAATTATCGTACTGTCCCTTTAATTGGGCAAGCAACTCGGCCGAATTATCCTCGGAGGCATCATTTACCACAACTACCTGAAAGGGAACAGGATAGTCCTGCTGCAATACCGCAGGCAGATTATTGAGCAGGTTTTGCCCCTCATTGCGTGCACAAATAATAATCGAAAACGGTGGATAAGTAAATTCCACGGAGGCGGCTTTAGCTCTTTTTTTAATATATCTACCTAACTGATTGTAAAAAAACAGATAATAGAACACTTGAATAAGTAACAAAACAACCAGTGCTATCAGCACATACAGCCATAGGCCGCTTTGGGGTATTAGGGATATCATTTTCACGTGCCAAATATCAATATTTTTTAAGAATCTAACAAGTGAGTTTTATGTAAAATCATCTACTAAAGCCATTTTTTTTGTTATCAATCAGGTTCGACTGGGTCGATTTTAAAATCGTCAAAAATTATTCTTGAAAGTTTAACTTTTACTAAATCGATACAATTGAAGCGAAGTACAGCACGAATTTTTATATTTGCGGCTCAAAAGATGGAGTAAATGGAATTTGAATTACAAATAACAGACCCGCAAAGCAGGGCTAGAACTGGAACGATAACCACAGATCACGGCCAAATAGAAACTCCTATTTTTATGCCAGTGGGCACAGTAGGTAGTGTTAAGGGCGTACATTTTAACGATTTGAGGAAGGATACCAATGCAGAGATTATATTGGGCAACACCTATCATTTGTTCCTGCGTCCGGGATTAGATATTATTGAAAAAGCCGGAGGGTTGCATAAGTTTAACGGGTGGGATCGCCCCATATTAACCGATAGCGGCGGATACCAAGTATTCTCGTTAAGTGCAAACCGTAAGATTAAGGAGGACGGAGCAATTTTCAGATCGCACATTGATGGTTCTAAACATCTGTTTACACCTGAAAATGTGGTGGATACTCAGCGTATTATAGGAGCGGACATTATGATGGCCTTTGACGAGTGTGCGCCTGGTGATGCCCCTCACGATTATGCAAAAGCATCCATGGCACTGACCCATCGCTGGTTAAAACGAGGCATTACGCAATTTGACGCTACCCAACCCAAATACGGCTATAAACAAACGTTTTTTCCTATTGTGCAAGGTGCCGGATTCAGAGATTTACGAACACAATCGGCTGAGTACATCGCTTCATTTGAGCGCGAGGGAAATGCCATTGGCGGTCTTTCGGTAGGCGAGCCGGCCGAAGTGATGTATGAGATGACCGAGCTGGTAACAGGTATTTTACCCAAAGATAAACCACGTTATTTAATGGGCGTAGGAACACCTGTAAACATATTGGAATCCATTGCCTTGGGTGTGGATATGTTCGATTGTGTAATGCCCACGCGCAACGGACGCAACGGCACTCTTTTTACTTCGCATGGCACTATGAACATGAAAAATGAAAAGTGGAAAGATGACTTTTCGCCTTTGGATCCCGAGGGTACCTCATTTGTGGATCATCATTATACAAAAGCCTATGTGCGCCATCTTTTTGTTTCAAAGGAATTGTTGGCAGCGCAAATAGGCAGCCTGCACAACTTGGCCTTTTATTTGTGGTTGGTAAAAGAAGCCCGTAAGCATATCCAGGCCGGCGATTTTATACCCTGGAAAAACAAAATGGTGCAACAAATGTCGGTACGTTTATAATGTCAATCTCTTTATAAGGTCGATCTGTTCATATGGTTTAATTTTGTCGGCATTTTTTTGTTCATTTGTAAATCATTAAAGCACCTTACTTTTTATGAAAGGAGTTCTACAAAAGCTCGACAGGTATATCATCAAAAGATTTTTGGGTACCTATTTCTTTGCTATCCTGCTTATCATTAGCATAGCGGTGGTTTTTGATATCACGGAAAAAATCGACGATTTCCTAGATAAAGAAGCTACTATGCATGCCATAGTCTTTGATTACTATTTAAATTTCATCCCTTACTTTGCCAATCTATTCTCTCCTCTATTTGTATTTATAGCTGTTATCTTTTTCACCTCCAAGATGGCAGCCGACACCGAGATTATAGCAATTTTATCGGCCGGAATTAGTTTTAGGCGACTCATGTTCCCCTATTTTGTGAGTGCACTGATTGTTGCTATCTTTTCATTTTACCTAGGAGCCTATCTCATACCACCATCCAACAAAATAAGGCTCGAATTTGAGTCTGTTTACATTAAAAATAAAAAGGACACTGGCTTATCCGATATCCATTTCCAATTGGAGCCTGGCCTGTTTGTTTATATGGGCAAATTTTATGGCTATCGTAACTACGGGAGTCACTTTTCGGCCGAGCGCTTCGATGGCAAAAAACTGGTATCCAAACTATCGGCAGAAGGCATTACCTACAATTTGGAAACGAAAAACTGGACGCTTACTAATTATATAAAACGAGATTTTATTGATAAAATGCACATAGAAATAAGCGAGGGAAGCAGTATGGACACCGTTTTTAATATGACACCCGCCGACTTTAAATCGGAACTCAGATGGTATGAAACCATGAACAATACCGAGCTTAGTGAATACATTGACGCGCAAACTAAAAAGGGGGTGGGATCCATAAAACCATTTATTATTGAATATTACAAGCGATGGGCTAATCCTTTTTCAGCTTTTATTCTTACCTTAATGGGCGTCTCCTTAGCCTCTCGTAAAACCAGAGGAGGCATTGGAGTGCATATTGGTATTGGTCTGGGGCTCAGTTTTGGTTATATATTGTTTATGACCATTTCTACCACTTTTGCTATAAACGGTAATATGAATCCTATTATAGCTGTATGGTTGCCTAACATAGTGTTTGCAATTATTGGTCTTTATCTGTATAAAAAAGCACCCAAATAAACACTGTGCTTAAACAAAAATCTAAAAAATTAGCTGTCACATTAGGCTTTTACTTTAAATAGATTTTTGCCATTGGTTTGAGTAACAAATTTTTTTTGTAATTATGCACCTTGAAATTGTGAATAAACCTTTATCTTTAATGGTTTAATTTACAACAGGTTAATTAAAATCATTTAACTATGTCATTGAAAAAACACATCCTTGATCTTCGTAAGAGAAAGGAACAGGTTGAAATGGGGGGTGGCGAAAAGGCCATTGAAAAGCAAACGGCTATGGGCAAAATGACTGCCCGTGAGCGTATTCTTGCCATTCTTGATCAAAAATCTTTTACGGAGTACGATCTTTTTGTGGAACACGAAGCCAAAGACTTCGGCATGGACAAAAAGCAGCTTCATGGTGATGGTGTGATCATTGGGACGGGAACTATTTACGGTGCTCCTATCTGTATTTTTGCACAGGATTTTACCGTAGCAGGTGGTTCGTTGGGGCTAATGCACGCCCGTAAGATTACTAAAATCATGGATCACGCGCTGAAAATGCGTGTGCCTTTAATTGGAATTAACGACTCGGGCGGTGCTCGAATACAAGAAGGAGTAAACTCGCTGGCAGGTTATGGCGAAATTTTTTATCGCAACACCATAGCTTCAGGCGTTATTCCACAAATTTCGGTCATACTGGGACCTTGCGCCGGCGGTGCCGTTTATTCTCCTGCACTTACTGATTTTGTTTTTGTAGTAGATAACATTTCAAAAATGTTTATCACCGGACCAAGCGTAATCAAATCAGTACTTGGTGAGGAAATTTCGATGGAAGAGCTTGGCGGTGCACGTGTACATGCCGAAATTACCGGTAATGCACACTTTTTTGCCGAAAGCGAAAAAGAATGTTTTGACCAGATTAAAAAGCTCATCACTTTTATTCCTTGGAATAACACAAAAAAAGCCAAAGAATTTCCTCCTAAAGAACCTAAATTTAAAGGCAATTTAGAGGATATCATCCCTTCTGACCCACGCAACCCTTATGATGTTAGGGATGTAATTAGAGGCATTGTCGATGAGGGTGACTTTTTTGAGGTGCAAGAGCTTTTTGCTGCCAACATTGTAATTGGTTTTGGCCGTTTAAAAGGACAAACAATTGGCTTTGTAGCAAATCAGCCATTGGTGTTGGCAGGGGTATTGGATTGCGACAGCTCCGATAAAGCAGCTCGTTTTATCCGCTATTGCGATGCCTTTAACATTCCCATCGTAACGCTAGAAGACATGCCCGGATACTTACCCGGAGTCGACCAGGAACATGCTGGTGTAATTCGCCATGGTGCCAAGGTTCTTTATGCTTATTCTGAGGCCACTGTGCCTAAAGTAACCGTTATTTTACGTAAGGCATATGGAGGTGGATACATCGCCATGAACTCGCGTCACCTGGGTGCCGACTTTATGTTTGCATGGCCTACTGCCGAAATTGCTGTTATGGGTCCCGAAGGTGCTGCCAACATCATCTTTAAAAAGGAGATTGACGAGGCCGAAGACCCAGATAAGATGCGTGCCATTAAGGTAAAAGAATATAAAGAGAAATTTGCTAACCCCTATGTGGCAGCTGCCAAAGGTTATATCGACTCTGTTATTGAGCCTAATGATACACGTATCACTTTATTACATGCTTTAGAAGTATCTAAAGATAAGGATGTACGCCATCCTGATAAAAAACACGGTATTCCTCCATTTTAAATCGACTGATGATGAAAGAAAAAGACGAATTGGTTGGTTTTCAAGTGCTAAGCATGATTTACAAAACCAAGCTCACAAAAAAGTATCAGAACAGGAAGCCATGGAAAGCTCCTAATCCCTGTGAGATACACTCTTATATTCCCGGAACGATTGTAAAAATAAACGTTAAAGTGGGTGATAAGGTAAAAGAGGGTAAATCGATATTGGTTCTGGAAGCCATGAAAATGCTAAACCAAATTGCCATGCCTTTTAATGGTAAAATAAAAGAAATTTGTGTTAGCACAGGTGATAAGGTTCCTAAAAATCAATTGATGATTGTAATTGAAGAGTAAGAATAAAAAAAAAGCCCCCCTCATTCCCCCCGAATGGGGGGAGGCTTAAAAACCGCTCTTTGAGCACTTCGGGGATAACGTGGCAATTGTATTTGAAGCAAGTTTTGCATATAACTGTAAACAAAAGATGGATGGTACTGCTTCTGAAT
>JAGXIO010000101.1 GCA_024635555.1 Saccharicrinis sp. | reverse complement strand
TTTTCATTATCCCTTCGTGGGGCATTCGTCGTAATATTGGTCGGCATTTTAATTACGAGGTGGGTTTTGGCGTTGGATACAGTTGGATATTCAAGGAGTATTATCCGGTTTTTGGAGGTGATGGAAATAAAGTAAGCTATACAGAAGGGAGTATGGCTACGAGTATCCGTTTAGCTATTGGATATCAATTTTAAACTGATTATTATGTCGTGTTTATTACATTGCACTGGAAACCTAAAAAGGCTACTCCATTTTTAAACAGAGTAGCCTTTTTTATAAATATCTAAAAAAGAAGTATTATTTTCTACGTTTACTTCCGCTATAACTTCCGCCGTCTTTGCTACGGAAACCGCCTTCACTTTTTCCACCTTTTTTGTTGTATCCACTGCTGCCACCAGTGCTACGGCCTCCTTTGCTGACACCGCCTCCTGAACTGCGGCCTCCTTTGCCGGAGTAACCACCTTCGCTACGGCCACCTTTTTTACTGTATGCGCCTTCGGTTCTTCTCTCTCCGCCTTTTTCGGCTGGTCTTGCGCTTGCTATCTCGGCATGAAGTGTTTCACCTTCAAAATCCTTTCCTATAACCGACTTAATCACTTCGTTTTGAGTGCCTTCCTCTACTTCAAAAAACGAGAAGTTACGTAGCACTTCAATTTTACCAAAACCAACTTTAAGACCGTTAGTGCTTTCGTTTACCAAGCCCATCAGTCGCTGAGGCGTCATTTCGTGTGCCTTACCAATGTTAAGATATACGCGAGCGTAATTTTCGTTACCTCTGTCGCTACCTCTGCGTCCACCACTTTCACGTGTTCTGTCCTGAATATCTTTGCCGTAAACATTTAAATCCTTGGCATCCTGATAATATGCTATAAAACGGTTAAATTCGGCCGATACAAAACGCTTAATGATTTCTTCTTTGCTTAAATCCGCGAATTTTTCAATAATCTGCGGTAAAAACTCTTCTATCTCGCTGTGGTTTACTTCAACATTTTCTAATCTTTCGGTAAGATATAACAACTGTTTACCACATATTTCGTTGCCGGTAGGTATCATTTTACGTTCGAACTTAATGCCCGAATTACGCTCAATCATCTTTACTCGTCCCGTTTCCTTGGTGTGAATAATAGCAACACTAATACCTGATTTTCCGGCACGTCCTGTTCTACCACTTCTATGCGTATAAGCTTCAATATCGTCGGGCAGGTTATAATTGATAACGTGGGTTAAATCGGTAACGTCTATACCCCTTGCAGCCACATCGGTAGCCACCAAAATCTGAAGATTACGACTTCTGAAGCGTTGCATCACCTGGTCGCGCTGTGCCTGCGATAAATCGCCATGCAAAGCATCGGCATTATAACCGTCGGTCATTAACTTTTCAGCTACATCCTTGGTTTCTAGTCGGGTACGGCAAAAAACAATACAGTAAATATCGGGGTTGATATCGGCAATTCTTTTAAGTGCCAAATACCTATCACGGGCATGTACCATATAATATATATGTTCCACCGTTGTTGCACCCGCATTTTGCTTACCAATTTTTATTTGCATTGGGTCGTTCAGGTACCTCTTAACCATGCTCTCGATTTCACGTGGCATGGTTGCCGAAAATAATAAAGATTGTCTGTTTTCGGGAGTAGTTTCGATAATGGCATCCAGTTCCTCCTTAAAGCCCATGTTCAGCATCTCGTCGGCTTCGTCCAACACCAACCATTGCAGTTTGTCCATTTTAAGTAGACCGCGTTTAGTCAGGTCATTAACCCTACCTGGTGTGCCCACTACAATGTGTGTTCCCCTTCTTAGGTCTTTTATCTGTTTCGATATATCTGCACCGCCATAAACTGCGGTAACTTGCAAACCAGTTACGTACTTACCGTAACTCTTAATGTCCTTTGTTATCTGCAAGGCCAGCTCGCGAGTTGGACAAAGCACCAAGGCCTGAACACTGGTATTCGAAATATCTAGTTTTTCGATGATGGGCAAACCAAATGCGGCTGTTTTTCCTGTCCCGGTCTGCGCAAGGCCCACTAAGTCTTGATTGGTGTCTCGTAATCCAGGGATAGTTTTTTCCTGTATGGGAGTGGGGTTTACAAAGCCTAGTTCAGTAACGGCTTTTAGAACTTCTGGCGATAAGCCAATTTCTTCAAATGTAATCATAAAAATGTTTCCTCCTGTAACCAGTCCGCCCCGCCACATTGTCCACAAATTCGTCTGGAAAAGAGAAGCCCACTGATTAATCGTTTTAAAATGAATGATTTATGCCTTTGCACAAAATCGAGTGCAAAAGTAGTACAATTTTATTTGTGAATTTGTAAACGAATAAAGTTTTAACACATAGGCAATCGCAATCATAACATTTTAAGCACTTTACAACACTTAGCATCGATAAAATTAACATTTATATTATTTCATCTAAACCTTTATCCTTCCCTCATTATAAAATTCCGAATAATATTTAATGAATTTTCACATGCAAGCTGATGTATTTCTTATACTTTTGTACACCTTATGGAAAAGGCATCTATTATATTCAGGCGTTTTTTGATTTGGCGGGTAAAGTACATCGGCCAACGTAACTTTATACTCATATTAAGTTTGGTCACTGGTATTTTAAGTGGCCTAGCTGCCGTATTGCTAAAAAACACCATTTATGCCGCGCACCATTTACTTACCGACCAATTTACCATAGAAGACCAAAATATATTATACCTAGCTTACCCTGTGGTAGGTATTTTAATAGCGGTACTTTTTGCACGCCTTGTTATCAAAGAAGACTTAGGTCACGGAATATCCAAGATACTTTATTCGTTAAGCAAAAAAGGAGGTAATATTAAGGCGCACAATTCCTTCTCGTCCATTGTAGCCAGCACCTTTACCATTGGGTTTGGTGGTTCGGTAGGTGCCGAGGCTCCTATTGTGCTAACCGGTGCATCCATTGGTTCTTCGTTGGGTCGCCTCTTTCATCAAAACTACAAAACAATTACCCTATTAATAGGCTGCGGAGCTGCCGGAGCGATATCCGGAATTTTTAAAGCACCGATGGCTGGCCTAGTGTTTACGCTGGAAGTACTCATGCTTGGTTTGAGTATGACATCATTGGTACCTCTAATTATATCCGCTTTTAGCGCCGCTACAGTTGCCTACTTTTTTATGGGTGATGGAGCAGAATTCTATTGGCACCTAGAAAATCCTTTTATCTTAAACAACATACCTTTTTATATTGTATTGGGCATTGTTGGGGGCTTGACTTCGCTGTATTTTAGCCGTACGTTAATATGGAGTGAGAACCAGTTACACAAAATAAAAAACCCCTATTTACGCCTTCTGCCAGGTGGCATTATTTTGAGTGTGCTCATTTATATATTTCCACAATTGTATGGAGAGGGTTATACCACCATTACCGCATTTTTAAATGGCAACAAGGATATTGTTTTTGATAACAGTCTTTTTTATCAGCTCCGCGAAAATGAGTGGGCGTTGCTGACATTGTTAGGAATGCTCATCTTGTTTAAAGTATTTGCTTCGGCGGCCACCACAGGTAGCGGCGGTGTTGGTGGTGTATTTGCTCCCTCCTTGTTTACTGGTGGGGTATTGGGCTATTTTTTTGCCCGTGTAGTAAACGCATCAGGCTTGTATGTTTTGCCCGAGAGCCATTTTACGCTAGTGGGCATGGCTGCTGTTATGGCTGGCGTGCTGCACGCACCTCTCACAGCCATTTTCCTAATTGCCGAAATAACGCATGGATATGAACTTTTTGTGCCATTAATGATGGCATCTACTATTTCCTATCTAACCATTACCTATTTTGAGCCCCACTCCATTTATACCAAACAACTGGCTCGCCGAGGGGAACTGTTGACACACCACAAAGACAAAGCAGTACTTACCCTGATGCGTCTTAACAAAGTGGTAGAGACTGATTTTTTACCCGTAAAATCTACCGACACTCTGGGTTCGCTGGTAAAAGTTATCGCTAAAGCAAAGCGCAACCTTTTCCCTGTTATAGGCTCCAAAGGACAGTTAAAAGGCATAGTACTGCTCGACGATATACGCGAAATCATGTTTAACCACGATTTATACAACACAACCACAGTTGAAGATGTGATGCAAGTTCCGCCGGCATTTCTCGATATAAATGAAAACATGGATTCGGTGATGAAAAAATTTGAGGAAACAGGAGCCTGGAACCTCCCTGTTATCGAAGATGAAAAATATATGGGTTTTGTATCTAAGTCAAAAATATTTTCGGTGTACCGCAGGGTGCTAATGCACTTTACCGACGAATAATTATAATCCCGAACTGAACTATTATTGAATAATCAGAGTTGATAAAATGGAACAATTAAATTTACAATAATTTATTTTTATGAAACGCGACGATAAAATATTTGAGTTAATTGAAAAAGAGCATCAGCGCCAGCTTAATGGCATTGAGCTAATTGCCTCGGAAAACTTTGTGAGTGAGCAGGTAATGGAAGCCATGGGCTCGTACATGACCAATAAATATGCCGAGGGATATCCCGGAGCACGATATTATGGCGGATGCGAAGTGGTGGACCAAAGCGAATCGTTGGCCATTGAGCGCTTGTGCAAAATATATGATGCAGAGTATGCCAACGTGCAACCCCACAGTGGTGCGCAAGCCAACATGGCCGTATTAATGACCGTGCTAAATCCCGGTGATAAGTTTTTAGGACTTAACCTCTCGCATGGCGGTCACCTTTCGCACGGTTCGGAAGTTAACAGCTCCGGAATATTATACGAGCCTATTGCCTATGGCGTGCACGAAGACAGCGGGCTGGTGGATTACGAGATGATGGAAGAAAAGGCGCGTGAGCACAAACCCAAACTCATTATAGGTGGTGCTTCGGCCTATTCGCGCGAGTGGGACTATGCTCGTATGCGCAGGCTTGCCGACGAAATAGGAGCCCTATTAATGATTGACATGGCACACCCTGCCGGACTAATTGCCGCGGGATTGCTGGATAACCCTGTTAAACATGCCCACATTGTTACCTCCACAACGCATAAAACATTGCGAGGCCCACGTGGCGGTATCATATTGCTGGGTAAAGATTTTGACAATCCATGGGGAAAGACAACTCCTAAAGGCGTGGTGCGCAAAATGTCGTCGCTATTGAACTCTGCCGTATTCCCTGGAATACAGGGAGGTCCCTTGGAGCATATCATCGCTGCTAAAGCTGTTTCATTTTTAGAAGCTTTACAACCTGAGTATAAACAGTATCAAACGCAGGTGGTTAAAAATGCCAAAGCAATGGCAAAAGCATTTATGGATAAAGGATACAAAGTTATTTCGGGAGGTACCGATAACCATTCTATGCTGATAGATTTACGAACCAAATTTCCGGATTTAACTGGAAAAGTAGCCGAAAACACCTTGGTAAAAGCCGACATCACCATCAACAAAAATATGGTTCCATTCGATAGCCGCAGTCCATTCCAGACTTCGGGAATTAGAGTGGGCACCGCAGCTCTATCTACTCGTGGTTTAAAAGAAGAGCACATGGCTCCTATTGTGGATTTGATTGATCAAGTTTTGTCGAATACCGATAGCCAGGAAATTTTAGACCAAGTAAAGATTAAGGTAAATGCAATGATGAAAGTATTTCCTTTGTTTGCTTACTAAGCGTTGAGTACATAGTATCAAGATAAAGATTTTAGACTAAGAGATAAGAGACAAAAAATATCAAGCACAAGGTATCAAATTATAAAGGGTGGTCAGGATTAAACTGGCCACCCTTTTTTTGTACATGGTTTTATAGCGGAAAGGCTTTACAACCGCCCCGCTGTAACTCACAACCCATACGATGGTAATTTACTCCGCTGTAAAACAGACACCATCTTTAC
>JAGXIO010000100.1 GCA_024635555.1 Saccharicrinis sp. | reverse complement strand
TAATTGAGCTTCAAACAGAGATTCTGGTTTTACGCTTGTTCCTGTACTTTCCTCATAACCTATATGTTCCTTCTTAAATGTTGTTCCAGAACCATGAAATCCCACAACAATTGGGGGCACCATTTGCCACCACCAGGTTTTGGAAGATTGAAATTCAAAGTTCTCCTCAGGTTCATCGGTTTCTTCATAATTCCATAGTACCAGATAGCGGCCATGATTGGGCAGGTTTTGCAATGCCCCACCAGCCCTTCCTAGGAAAAATCCGCCTTTCATGTTATCCAGAAGACTGCAACGAGGCTGAGAGGCGTGCGATTCAAAAGATGTATTGGTGGTATGTTCACATCGCCATGCTACAGTTCGGGTAGTTCCACCACTTCCTGCTCCGGAAGCATGCCAAGAACCGGCAGTGTCGCTTATTCTGGCAAACAAAATACCTGTTGATGCGCCAGCAGCCATAATGGCATTATGACCTAAATTTCCCTCAATAGCAATATTCAATGCCGTGCAAGCGGCTGATTGAGTAAATGTAGCTGCACGACTCACATTTTTAAATCGACAATCCTTAATCCAGGAATTTACCGCGCTATTTATTTGAACAATACTCCATCCGCCATTGTGTTTTGGGCTGGCATGATGCTCAAAAGGAAGAGTCCAATTGCCTTCGAATGCAAGTTTTTCAAAACCAATGTTTTCAAGATGAGAAAAACTGGAAATAGTCCAGTCGTACTTGATTTTAATATCATAATGAATGGGATCATAAAAAGTTACGGTATTTCCCTTAACACTTTTAACCAGGTGTCTTTCCTTAACCTTCACGCCTTTCTCAATGATTGCAGTCCATTTGGGATCAACTTCAAGAGGTGTCAGGTCAGATTTAACCAATTCAGGATCATTGCTTTCCATTTCAAGGATGACCCAACCCCCGGGTTCAATGGCAGAGGCATCTGCTACTTCTAGTTGAAAAGTTTCTCTGCCAGAATCCTTTACTACTCTGGTCAACATTTTGTCTCCAGCTCTAACGGCAGTAGCAATAGCATAAGGAACTGACCACAGTTTATTTGGATCTGCCGGAGGCAAATCGTTTTCAAAAAAGAGAATACTGCCATTCTCTCCTTGGCCTTCACCACGAAAAACGATATTGGAAGACGAGAGTTTTATGATGCTGTTATCGTCCCCCTTGCCATTTATAATGTACCTTCCACGTGGAAAGAAGATAACACCCTCACCATGCCTCTGCGCTGCTGAAATGGCTTTAACAATAGCTGCTTTATCAGACTTGTCATCATTAGGTTCTGCTCCAAATTCAGTGACATCAAAGACTTTATAATCAACTTTCGGAATCGCTTCTTCACTAAACTTATATCCGGCATAAGAAAAATCCGGCAAAACAGGCTCTGTGCCATTCTTTTTACTTTCTACATATTCTTTCCAGATTTTACTATCCTGGGCATTAACATTGATTGCAAAAATCAGTAATCCTATTAGCGAAATTGTTTTCATTATCTAAGTAGCTATTTAAATTTATAAACATCGATCATGTCATATCTGCCTGATACAAAGCCAATAAAGAATCGAACCCCTTGGGGATGTTAGTCGTGGACATAAAAAAAATCTACAGTATCCCTTGCAGTAGCGAGGGATACTGTTTTATCGATAGACATTTTTGCTTTTGTCAATCTGAGCGACCTACAGCGTATAAAAGTGATCACTATATCTCCGCGCCCTATCCACCATAACACCGCAATTCAATTTTTAAATAGTCTAGCTTCTGTACATTTTGTAGTTACTTCCCTAACCGTATCAATCAATAATATGCACAATAATGAATAGCGAGAAGAGTAATTATGCCTTCCTCTACCAATTATTTATGAGAGTTACTTTTGAATAATAATTTTACGGATTATAGACTCCCCATCATTCTTTACTATCATAAGAATATAAATTCCCTCTTGAATGGTATTGACCTTCAATACGGCTGATGTATCCTCGGACAATCTTTTTTGTAAAATACTTTTACCAGAAAGATCTTTAAGTATAGCTGTTGCTCCCTTTAGTCCGGTGCCTAAGATGTTAATTTGATCATTGGCAGGATTAGGGTAAATGGTAAAAACAACTTCTTTTATATCTTCTGTAACATCATTATTAATTTTGCTTGAGTTTAATCGGCTTGCACTTATTGTACTACTTTTTGTATTACTGAGCGTATATACCAACTGAGGCCTGTCTGCAACATTAGTTACCTCCCTAGAATGATAGCTAACTAAAGCTTCATTTACAATTGGATTAGAAATCTGTACACTTAGCAAGTTATCGGCTTCATTGTTCACTATAGATGTTACATCAAACTCAATCCAACTATCTACAGCAGGTACTGCTTGAGTTCCTATCAGTGTTGAAGCACTGGGTTGATTGTTCCATTTTAAGAAAGTTTCTGCCCAACTGTCGTCTGTGACTAGATACAAATTATGGCTAGTACTTGCATTTTTCGATTGTACCTTTAACCTGATTTTTGCATCACTTACTGTACCAGTGATAGCACTACTTATGTCAAATTTCAAGAAGCTTTTCCTGTCGTATTCTTCGTTGAACGATTCTTTAACTTCTATTGTAGCTTCCGTCCCAAAATTAGTATCCATTCTGCTTCCTCCTCTGATATAAGTATCTTCCACAGTATTTAATATAAGTGGTGCAGGCATAATAATTTCTAATTGTGGTCTTTCATTAGCATTTGTGGCCTCCTTGGAATGATAAGAAACAAAATTCTCCGCTGTACTTGCATCCGATATCCGAACAGTTAATATACTATCTGTTTCATTGTTCACCAAGGTTGTCACGTCAAATTCCATCCATCCGTTTGTAGAAGGAACTGTTTGAGTGCTTATAAGACTAGAAGTAGCAGGTTGATTACCCCATGTAATCCCTGTACTCCCAGATTCTGTCCAGTTATCGTTAGTCACCGCATGAAGTTTATGGATAGCACCAGCAGAACCAGCGCTCACTTTTAATCTTATTTTGGCCGTAGTTACTGTTCCTATTATCGCACTGAGGTCAAATTTTAGAAAGCTACGCCTGTCCCAAATATCAGAAGTCGATTCCTTCACTATCAATGTTGCATCTGTCCCAAAATTGATATTAGCATCTGCTCCACCTTTTACAAAGGCATCTGCTAATGGGGCTAAAACAATTGTTATTGGTGCTATATAACCAGTCCATGTAACATTATCTATAGCTATGGTGTTGGAATATGCAGAACCGGATGCGTTTCTGATAGCTATGGTAAAATCCCCTGAAATATTGATACTATCAACCGTATAAGTATACACCTCTGTACCATTATGGGTAAAGGAGTCCACTACATTGTCATTAATCAATAATTCAATAACCCTGGCTCCCGTGTTAAATAAATCCTTACAAGTTACCGAGAAAGAACTAATACCTCCTGGAATTGTTCCTGATTGCAGCACTATTCCTTGATTGTTATGATGAAAATAAATTCCCTTAGAAGGATTAATATACCCTGATACACCTTTTGCTATCACAGTCCATTCAACACCATAATCTCCAATATAAGTCTCACTTCCCCAACCCGATAGTGTCATATTTTCAAAAGTTTCGGTGAGGCTTATTGTTGTGTCAGCAACAACACTAGCTGTGCATGATGCAGTGTGCCCGCTTGCCGTAGCTGTAATTGTTGCTGTTCCAGCTGCAATGGCAGTTACTGTACCGCTAGAATTTACTGCAGCAACCGAAGTATTGCTTGACGACCAAACTACTGACTTGCTCGATGCATTTTCGGGCAAATAAGATATGGGTAAAGTAGTATATAAACCTGGAAGTAATTCCAATGTTGATGAAGTACTTATGCTGGTAAGTGGTATTGTTGCATTTGTACTTGTACACGAAACGGGATAAAAAGTTCCTCCGCTAGTTGGCACATTCCAAGTGGTTGGAGTTGGACTCCCATAAGTTAGAAATGTATAGATAACATCTGGGTCAGAAAATTTGCTAATACCATCTTTGTAATCATAGGTTGTGTTATTTAGTATGTAATTATTTGGACCGGGTGGTTGATGACCATATACCGAGCCACCAGTGGTAAAATTAGTCCAAGCATGCCAGGACGGTCGCAAAAGCGTATTTCCTTCGATTAAATTATATCCTCCATCACCGTTGTGAAAATTAACATCGACCTCAATATGGTTGTTAATTACTACATTGTAAATGGCACCTAATTGAATAGTACAGTGTCGTATGCGCCGCACAGTGCAGCCTGTAATTAAATTATGGGATCCACGTATGTCAAAGTATCCATTGCCTGCATCCCCTTTATTGTATGAATGATCAACTAATGTTCCGCGAATTGTATTGTGGCTTGCGCTACCAGTTATATATATTGGATCGGTTCCCGACTTAATGACATTACAATTATCAACCCAGTTATTATCGCCCCCAATAAAAATTAATCTAACGTATAAGCTGTCTCTGCCATAAGGATCGTTTGTGAAACATTCAGCGCAATATCCTCCATCAGTAAGGCTATTGCGAACAATAGGTTCAATATCGGTGGCACCGGCATATTCAATGGTTAAATCCTCAATTCCTGCGTACGACACATCAGCACCAATTCCAAGTGTATTTACTTTTGTTCCTGTTGCATACATTATACTTTTCAACTTAACGCCGTTTTTACTTTGTCCGCGTAAAACCACATTATTACGTAAATATATCGGTTCGTAAATCGTATAATTGCCATTATTTAAATATACAACACCGGCTCCCCCATTGTCAATTGCTTGCTGAATATTGTCGCCCGGGTTGAGTGTGGCTTTTATGTTTGTTATCTCAGGGATTCCTCCATATACACCTGCGGTCACAAATTCTGCTATTGCAGGATAATTCGTATCATCTCCGGTTGGTTGGCATCCGCCACCGTAATTTTGTGACTGAACTACCCCAACTTGCATAACCATTATGGCCAAAATTAATCTAAACGCTAAAGTTTTCATAATCTTATTTTTTAATTTGAATATTGATTGATTTTTCATTCTTGTATATTTAAAGACCTTCACTATCTTCTATTTTACTTTTTCTATACATTGCTTCAAGCAAATAATAATCGGCATAAACCAGCGGTACATCAATTTCAGCTCCGTGAGGAATACTACCCACGCTGTGGTTTAAAATAAAATATTTGTTGTTGCCCTGAATAGCTAAATAATTAGGAGATAGTAGCGAGTTTACCATTTTATTCGCAGCATCCAGATATACCTGTTTTTTAGTTGAGTAGGTAGACAATTCATATAAGGCTGCAGCAGTAATTGCTGCTGCTGAAGCGTCTCTTGGAATTTCAGGATAGTCTGAAGCATCGTAATTCCACTCTGGGATAAAACCTTCATCGTTAACATTATAATCCCATAACGGAATCATATCTTCAGGAAGATTTTTGTGGTTTAACATATATGCCGCAATATTTTCGGCAAAGTCAAGGAATTTTTCATCCTGCGTGTAGCGGTAGCACAACACATAGCCGTACAATCCCCACGCTTGTCCGCGTGCCCAAGCCGATGAATCAGAGAATCCCTGGCAGGTTGCCTTGTCTAAAACAGCGCCGGTGATCGTATCGTAGTCCACCACATGGTAACACGAATAATCAGCGCGATAATGATTTTTCATGGTAGTTTCGGCATGCTGCACCGCGATATCCCTGTATTTGTTGTTGCCGCTTAAAATACTGGCTTCAAACAGTAGCTCCAGATTCATCATGTTGTCGATGATCACCGGGTAAAACCATTCGGTTTTTCCGTCCCATGCTTTGCGGTAATCCCACGATTCAATCGTCTTCGTATTGTGATGGTATCGTTTACTTAATGATTCGGCTGTTTGTATTAAAACAGGCTTATATTGATTTAATCCGCCAAACTTTAATCCATTACCGTAGCTGCAATACATCATAAAACCAACATCGTGATTACCGCTCCAGTACTGAATGGTATCCAAGGCTTCGGTCCATTTAACGGCTTCGGTTTTCCACTTGTCGTCCTTGGTTAATTCGTACATGTACCATAGATTTCCGGCAAAAAAGCCACTGGTCCAATTATAGATTCCTACCGTTTTAAGATTGCCGTTTTCATCAATGGTTCTAGGGATTTTTGTTGAATCACTTTGCGCTTGCAATGTATTCTCAAATTTGCCGGCAATGTATCCAATTGTATCAAATTGGTCTTTTTCGTTCGTCTTTGTTGTGCAAGCCGAAAAGAAAACAAGCACATACAAAACATTTAGTAATTGTTTCATTCTTAAATCATATTAGCGTTTCTCAATCGTAATATTGTAATTATCTCTCAATTCTTGTACGGGCATTCAGCGATAGAAGATTGGACATAGCATGTTTGCCATTTTTAAACACCAACCTGCCAAATTGCTACGTATTGTATTATTACTGTTTAAACAACATTTGATGTTCTTTCTTTAGTCCTGCCTTTTTATCCTTTTTTCAATAATATCTCCCATTTTCTTCTTTGATAGATTTTAGTGTTTCAAAACTAATTTTAACAAAAAAATAAAAGGGTGTAGATTCGTGCGAAAGAACGGCCTAAATGGCTTGCTGTACAAATTCATCCAAAAATTCGTACAATTTAAGAAGTAAGTTATATGGAAAGACTCCGGTTAAGAGTAAAGAATATATCAGATGTATAAAAAAAGGTGTAAGGGATACCTAATTTATTCGCCGATTATTAACACTTAACCAGTTTAGTATGTGAGCAAAATATTAGGCAACAATAATTTATTCATAAAAACCAACAATACCTCCTATAAAAAAATAGTTGATATTACCTAAGCACGCTGAATAAAATAATCTAATATAGTCTGAAGATCTCAGGACTCAGATCCATCCGAATCTTCCCCCTTGTTTCTAATTTTGGAGGGTGTAATGCCATAGTGCTCTTTAAAACACAGGCTAAAATACTTTGCGCTGCTAAAACCCAACATATAGGCTACCTCTGAAACCGACAATCGTTTGTCTGTACGCAAACAATAACTGGCTTTCTTCATTTTATAATCCATAATATAGCCATTAGGTGTAAGACCAGTAACTTCCTTTATTCTGGAGTACAACTTACTTCGTCCCATTCCAATTTCTTTAACCAATACATCTATATTAAAATCAGAATTTGATAAATAATCTTCTATCACTTTATCCACCTTGTCAATCAACTCTTTGTCCTTAATGTCAGTAGCAAGCATCATATTTTCAGGAACTTCCATCCCAGTAAATTTTTCTTTCAGTCGGCGCCTTGTTGTCACAAGGTTATTGCACCTGACAACTAAATTCCCAGAATCAAAGGGTTTCAGAATGTAATCATCAGCCCCTATAAGAAGAGCCTGATTAATTTGAAAAGGATCGTTTAAGGCGGTAAGCAAAACAACAGGAATGTGTGATGTTTCGTGATGCGCTTTTAACCGTTGACAGAGTTCGGTTCCCGACATTTTAGCCATCATTACATCGCTAAGCACAATATCGGGAATACATTCAAGGGCCTTTTCAAACCCTTCTTCCCCATTTTGAGCAGTCCGGACATTGTAAATAGGATCAAAAACTTTTTTTAACATTTCCAAAAGATCTTCGTTATCTTCAACAATCAAAATCAAGGGTTTTCCTTCCTGATCTTCGATTGAATAAGAATCTAAAGCGGAAGAATCTGGAGTTTCGTATTGCCCGACATTTTCGAGCACCCCTGAGCTTACTCTTTCTTTTGGAAAAAAGCCCTGTTTTTGTTCCTGTGTAAAATGGTTGTCTCCTTTTGGTATTTCAACCAGAAAAGTGCTCCCTTCACTCCCACTACTGTTCACTGAAATTGTTCCACCATGAAGTTCAACAATCGATTTTGATAAGGCAAGACCTATACCTGATGTCATACTTAGCTCCTCATACGATGAAATATTTTCAACCTGATAAAAACGATCAAATATCCGGCTTAACGCTTCCTTCTCTATACCTTTACCCGTATCCCTTACTTTTAATACAATGGACTGATTTTTTTGGGAAACACTTAAAAAAACATTTTCTCCCGGCGGAGTATAACGAAAAGCATTGGACAACAGGTTAAAAAAGACCTTTTGCATTTGAAAGGGATCGCACCAGACACGTACTTCCTCTCCGGAATGGTCAAAATGAAATCTAATTTTTTTAATCTGTGCATAATCCTTAAACGAAGAATAAATATCATCAAGAAATGCCACTAAATTGATATTTTCAACATGCAACTTCAGCTCTCCCTGCTCATGCTTTCTAAAATCAAGTAATTCATTAATCAGATGTCGCATTCTGGAAGTATGCTTTTTAATCTTAAAGATATGGTTCTGAACAGTTGGAGGTATATCCTTTGCATGCTGAATCATATCCGTGTGATTAATAATAAGCGTCAAAGGAGTCCTGAATTCATGAGAAATATTGGTAAAGAACCGCAGTTTTGATTGGTTAAGTGCATTTATCTGTTGTTTCTCTTTTCGTTCCACCTGCAATGAAGCCCGAAGCAATGCCTTAGAACGGTTAAAAAGGATAATCCCAGAAATCAGTAAAACGATCAAAACTGCGTATAAGAAGTACGCCAAACGGCTGGCATAATAGGGTGGATTGACAATAATATGCAATCTAGTTTGCTTTACCTCTTCATTGCGTTTGGGCTTTTCCCTGACTACCAAAGTGTATTCTCCTGAATTAATGTTGGTATAAGGAATGGAAAAACCATTGGCAGTTACCCAGTGTTCATTAAAGCCTTCAAGTTTGTATTCAAAATCCCTTTCCAGATGCTGAATATAATTGGAAGTGGCAAATTCAATATTTATATTGGTTTGCCGGTAGTTTAACACAATGGTAGAAGTATATGCCAGGTTTTTGTCCAACACATCAGTCTCGTCCTCTGGCAGCACTATACGATTGTTGATATATAACTTTGAAAGATAAAGATGGTAATCTGATGTAAGAGCCTTGAGATTCTCTTCATAGAAAGAGATCATCCCATTTATTCCTCCCACAAATATTTCCCCATCCGAGGCAACAAAGAGTCCGTTTTCCTCGATTATACCATCAAGTGGTAACTCATTATGGATACTGTAATTTATTACACTAAATGAATCCGGATTGAAAAAGGTAAGTCCATTGTACGAAGATATAATAATATCCCCGGAAGGGGCCTGTTCTAAATTGAGGCAAAAATCGTTGGATAATCCATGAGATTGAGAGGTGAAATGAATAAATCCATCACTGGATTCATCGTACATGGCTATCCCTGAACCTTCTGTTGAGAAAAAAACCCGATTTTGCCTA
This sequence comes from Saccharicrinis sp., assembly GCA_024635555.1. Taxonomy (GTDB): domain Bacteria; phylum Bacteroidota; class Bacteroidia; order Bacteroidales; family Marinilabiliaceae; genus Saccharicrinis. The sequence goes on along the minus strand of JAGXIO010000100.1, from coordinate 8,279 downwards.
TCCTCAAAAATATCGACAACCCTGAATCTGGGAAATGAGGTGGAATCAGTTGCTTGGTGCCTGTAAACATGGCTCTCCCCCACAGCAATGTCATACATAAACACCCCATTAGAAGAGGTCATCCAAACCCTTTCTCTGGAGTCAACAAAAATATTGATTCGATTACCCCCGGGAGGACTAAGGCCATAGCTCTCAAAAAAATCAAAAAACTCACCGCTACTTAAGTCATAAACCGCCAAACCAGCATGGGTAAGCATCAATAGATTGTCTCTGAAAGCTATTATTTCGTCAACAATATTATTGGGCAGGCTTGTAGGATCGCCAGGCCGATGCTTGTAATTCCTGAAAACAAAACTTTCTAAATCAAGTACCGACAAACCCCCAAGGTGCGTTCCGATATAAAGTTTATTCCTTACGGAGTCGTACCAAATGGATTTAAGATTGTCATGCGCAATACTGTTGGCATCACTTTCACTTTTAAAGAACCTGAACGTGTTTTTTTCTCTGTCAAGCATGTTAAGTCCGCCACCTTCGGTACAAATCCACAAATTGCCCTTATTATCCTGCGAAAAATTCCCCACAATAGGAAAACTTAGGTGACCAGGATAATAGCTGTTTGCCCGATATATCTGAAATACAGGCTTGCCGGGATTGAAATGGTTTACACCTCCAAAATAGGTGCCGGCCCAAACAGACCCTTGGGCATCTCTGAATAGAGAATAGACAGAAGAGTGACTCAACGAAGTGGGCATTTTATCCATGTGTTGGTATAAGACATTCTCCCCGGTAACAGGATTAAATTTTAACAATCCGGAAAAAGTCCCGGCCCAAAGATGTCCCTGCAGATCTTCTTCAAAACAACGAATCTCTTCATGGGTAATATTAAAATGATTCAGAACAAAGCCGTCCACATCTATTTTAAAAATACCCTCCTTTTCAGTTCCCGCCCAGATATTATCATCCTTATCTGAAAAAAGAGCTGTTATTCTATTTTCTTCAAGAATGCTATGTATGACCCGACCAGTAGCTATATCAATTTTTTGAACACCATTTCCCATCGCTGCCCAAATAGCATCCTTGTGCCCTATAAGGACATTACCAGATCTTGTATAATTGGCGACAAACTTTTTAACCACTTGAATAGATCCATCCTCTGGATTCATTTTGACGAGCTCATCACTGTTTAATAACCATAATTGCCCCTTGTGATAAACATAATCATCCGCAAACATGCTGGTCATTGATTGAAAATCACCAGACCTAAGGTCGTATTGCATCACCCTATTGTTGATCATAAAAAATATCAGCCCTTCTTTATTACCACATATTTTCCTAACTGTATGATCTGTAATATCTTCAGGCTTTGAAGTAATGTGGATCTGTTCTATGGTGTTACCATCATATCGGTTTAACCCCTGTCGGGTGCCAAACCACATATTGCCCAGTTCGTCCTGGTAGATAGAATAGACAGTAACATGTGTTAGCCCGTCTTGAATACTCAAATTTTTAAAATTGATATTTTGAGCAGCCGTATATTTTCCACCAACAAATAAAAGGGCAATGAAACAGATTATTTTCTTCATGGGAAAATCCGGTATTAACAACATATGTTCTGATTCGATAAAGTTAGAAACTTAAATCTACATATACAAAAACACCCATTTATGGCTTGCGGTTTATTAACATTGCTTTTGATAAACGTTGCCGGTGAATTTTTCAACCTCTGGCACAGGAAATAAAAAACAATTGCATAAATAATATTTAACATGAAAATACGGTCAAAAATTCTTGTTACCATATTGATTCTATTCTCATTAAATACAATGGGGCAGAACAATGCACTTGATGTTGAGAGCTTGAATAAATCAGAACAATGGGCTTTAGACTTTAAGGACAAGAGTACTAAAGATTGAACGAAAAACTGGACGTTAGACGGATTAATTGCCACCGTTGACAATGCGAAAAGAGGGATGGAATTTACAGCAGGGCAAGAATTTAAAAATGATGCACACCATGCTGTACTCTGGACAAAAGCATCGTTTACGGGCGATATTAAAATTGAATATGACTATACACGCACCGATGAAGAAACATCTTGTGTAAAAATTCTTTATACTCAAGCTATCGGTGATGGCGAGGATGAGTTTGTGAAAGATATTTCAACATGGGCCAAATATAGGGAAGTACTGTTTATGAAAAAGTATTTCGAGAATATGAATGCCTTGCAAATTAGTTATGCTATTTTCGAAAATGCGGTAAACGACACCTCATTTTACGTGGAACTTATCAAATGTATAACCATTACGGAAGGCTGCATAGGTTTGCGGCACATGTACACGTGTTTAGCAATATACCGCATTCCCCTTCCCACGTGTTAAACAATATGCAAATAAAATCAACTACATCCGAATTTATGCAGCAAAATCCGGAGTCGTGCACTGTGGCATTCTCCGGACTTCGCAAGCTTTTAGTTTTAATTTTTCAGTAAAAACGCTGACAATTAACTATCGGTCATTTCGGCTAAGCGTTTTAATGCTTCCAGATAATAGTAATCCGCGTAAACAAGGGGAACATCAATTTCAGCCTGATGAGGAAAACTTCCAACAGAGTGTTTGAGTAAAAAGTTATTATTCTCTCCAACATTGGCCCGGTATTCCGGTGAAGAAAGGGATTGAAGCTGACGCTCTGCGAATTTGAAATATTTCTCTCCATCATCAACATACTGAGAAAGTTCCAATAGGGCCGATGCCGTGATGGCAGCTGCTGATGCGTCTCTTGGCGTTTGGATGAATGATTCGGGGGAGTAATCCCAATCAGGCTGGTAACCCGGCTGATCAACATTGAAGTCCCACAAAGGTATACCATCATCGGGCAAGTTTGGATGACTTATGAAAAAATCTGCCATATTTTTAGCTATTTCCAAAAAATCAGCTCTTCCGGTTTCACGATATGCCATCGTAAAACCATAAATACCCCATGCCTGCCCCCTGGCCCATGTGGAGTTGTCTGCAAAACCCTGACAGGTTTGCTTATGCAAAACATCCCCGGTTGCCTCGTCGTAATTCACCACGTGATAGGAGCTATAATCGTCCCGAATATGCTCTCTGGCCGTCACTTCAGCATGTGTATTGGCCACATCCCTGAAGATGGTATCGCCTGTTTCTTTGTAGGCAAAATAAAGCAGCTCTAGATTCATCATATTGTCAATAATCACCGGGTAATACCACATAGCCCCATCCCAGGCTTTGCGCTGATTCCACGACTCTATAACCCCCGCAGTATCATTGAAACGGGTGATAAGAGAACGAGCCGATTGTATAAGGATGTCGCGATACTCCGGATTTTTTGTCAAGCGGTATGCATTGCCAAAACTGCAATACATCATGAACCCAATGTCATGGTGATCGGTAAGGTTTTTCAGTGGCTCCAGTTTTTCTGTCCATTGGATGGCAAGCTGTTTCCATCGCTCTGAGTCTGAATGCTCATATAAATACCAAAGAGAACCCGGAAAAAAGCCTTCTGTCCAGTCCTTCATCCTTGTAAAATGAATGTATCCGCCTTTTCCGGTTGTCCGGGGGAAATAATCTTCTCCGGGAATTACTTGAAGCATTTCACTGTATTGCTTCTCTGCATAGTTGTAATTAACATCAGGAATTTACATCTTCTCTTCGGGGCTACAACTATAAATTATAGCGACCAAAGGGAGTAGTTTAAGCATTCGTTTCATCATCTCCATGTTTTATTTTAAATATCTTTTTTAAATGTTTTACCAAATTTATCTTTCCACCTGAAGAGACTGGGTTAGTTTTGTTCAAAAAATGGCGTTTTTAACCTAATGGATAATTTTGTACTGTTTTTTGGACAAAACATGAATGTTTTTTGTGGCTGATCTGTATCGTGAGAAAACTTTTGATGTGCATTTTTGAACAGCCCACGGTTGAGTTCACAAAAACTTATCTCAATTATTCCTTTGGTTAATGTTAAACTGAAGAAAGAACCCAAACAAAATGATTTATTACTTGTCGCTACTCATTCGGATTCTAAGCCCTTATTATTGGAGGAGTTGCATATCCTAAAACATCCGGACAAGCATTCATGAATTATCACACTTTCCATACAATAATATAGAATAGAAAATAGATATTACACCTCGTTATAAATGAAAAACTTTCACCAATACATTGAAAATTAATAGAGTTAATATTTCCAAGACGTCGTAATATTCCTTATCTTTATATGCAGTCAAATCACATCCGTGAGACCAATACGAGACCTGTAGATTTTGACCTTGCAAAAACATTGATTATTAAGGCATTACGATACAATATGTAGTCTTGTACTGATTTTAGTGTCATAACTGTAAATTTTAGTTAAACATATGACTACCAAAGTTCCGATCCTTTTATAAATGTTTTTCACAAGGTGTTCCCAATTGGGAATCCACTTGATGCATTTTGATCTATTTTTGTGCAATTTATTTTTGTAGTATTAAATTTTTAGTGTAGAATGATGTGATTTGGAAAAAATGGAGCGGTATGCACATGATCTGAACTTGGATATGATGAACAACCTATACATCCTTTCCGAAAGATGAATCTATTCTTTTAAGCAAACTACTTTTCATCTTGTCGATAAACGAGGTGTTACTTTTTCGATTTTTAATGTCTATAAAATTCCTGTAAACATCAAAGGTCTCTATCCTAAAAAAAACGCATAACTCATCGCTAAATCGTTTTATGTTGACTTCTCCATTATTGATAACTCCTGAATATGCCAAGGCATAAACCAGTTCTGTAAAAGCAGTTCTTGAACCCGTCCATCTAAATAAATTATCCTCCAAATTTTCGGAATATGGACTCTCCATTTTTTTTAGAAATAATTTCCAAATCATTTATCTCTTCGGTTAAATAGTCGATAATTAGATCATGGGCTTAAACTCAGCAAAGATATTATCCCAAGTTGTCGAGAAATTACTGTCCAGCATAGAAAATTGATGATAATAATAATTACGTATTGATAAATTACTTCTCACAAAATACTGCATATCATGATGATCGTCGCCACTCTTGTAGTAGTAATAAATCTCACGGTGTTGATGCAGATAACGGCTAAAACACTTTGCCTTTTTGCATAAGTATTTTATTTTATTCTCCGGGATTCCAATCGGCATATTGTTTTCTATTTGCCTTAAATAGTAGAAATATAAAAGATGACCCAACACAAAAGGCTTCACATGTTTAAAAAAATGTATCTCATTTTCGTTATTTTTAATCTCTCGGCTTTCAAAAATATCCCGTAGTTCTTGAAAAGAGGATATACTTATCCTCATACCACGCTCAATTTCGATTAACGGTGCTTCGTCGCTAATTGTCAAATTGTAAATTTCATTATTGAATTTATCCATGATGGATTGGAGTATTGGGTCAATATTTTTCATGGCAATATAGTTTAGGCTGCATTTCCTCTGTAAAGAAATACATGAGTTAATAACTATATGGTAAGCTTGCCATCGTTTCCCATGGATTGATTAATAAGCTAATAACTATTATATTAATTAATAGTGAGTTTTGTCAATGTTTTAATATTTATGGTCTAATATGTAAAAATAATAGATAAATGAATTGTTATGATTGAATAATGTCCAACTGAAAAAAAGCGAACCGTGAAAAAAACAATATTTTACAATCTTGTACTAAAAAAATGTATTAGGAAGGGATTTTTAAGTTCTGGAAATGCATATCATATTGATTTGATTTTGTATACTCGTACATTATAATGTACATCAATTTTTACTGCCATGAGAGTAATAAGTTCAGCAGAGCTCCGCAACAACATGAAGAAATATCTTGACTTGGCAACAAGCGAGCAAATAGTCATACAAAGGGGCAGAAAGGAAACATTTGTTTTGCAAAAAAAAGAATACCTCGAACCTGACGAAGATTTCAACAGAGCTATCAGCCTGGAGGAATTTAGAGAGGGTGCAAAAGAACACATCAGTGCATTGTATAGCCAAAACAAATGAGAATTGTATTTCTTCCCGAGACCCTTGACTACTTCAATGAATTGTCGACAATTCTTTATCAAAAGGAATATTTTGGTTTTGAAGCGTCTGCACTTTCGTATGTGGATGACTTAGTAGATGATATAAAAACATCACTACATACTAAAGTCAAAAAGAATGCTCCATCGTATTTTGACAAGTACGGAAAAGATATGCAGTACGCAATATTCAAGAAAAACAAACGCACACAAAGGTTTGTATTCTTTGTTATTTACCAAAGCAATAACGAGCTTGTTTATTTGGTTCGCCACATCAGCAATAACCATGTTGAATCTCAGTATCTGTAAAAATATAAAAAAGACATTATTTAGCCCTTTGAATCAATGCTACATTAATACTTTTACTGCCTTAATCATCCAATTTTGTCATAAATAATGTCGTAAACAGTTTTTGAATTTTTCATTCGAATCACCCCTGCCCTGAGGATTTATTTTGGCATCTGGCCCGCCATTGGTTTATTGCAGGCACATTGAGCCAAAGGGAACTAGTCAAGGGGTTTATGTCATTCCGTTCTTTTGCGGAATGAACAAATCCGAAGGACGGTTTTGACGAAACCGCCCCTTTACTGTTCCCCTTGGCGATCAATAACTTACAGCAAACCAAGGACGGTGCGGTGCGTCACTCAACGGAAGGTTGTCCCATTCAAGCGCGCGAGCAAAAAGACACTCTTGCAAATAAAAGGTTTCTTTGTCGGAGTTTACGGAGCAAGGAAACCGTATTTGCAAGTGTGTTGGTGGGGCGTTTAAAGCTCTTGGCTAGGAATAGCGGAAGAGCGTGACCGTTTTTCAGGTCACCTTCCGCTATGTAATGCCAAGTGTTGTAACGCAGGGGATACTGCTGAGGAAATGGGCGAAATCGTCAAAAAGGACTGAAAGACTAACCACAAATTAGTTACTACGGGGTAACATTAGGAATTAATCGACGTATATTTGAGCGTGATTAATTAATGGTTCACAAATTTGCAAACGATAAGGGGAAGCCTGTAACTGGTTTCCTCTTGTTTTTTAACTATTGAATGAGATAATAAGAATTAAGATACTTTTTATGTTATACTCCTTCAACCTAAAAACACTGACCAGTTATTGATAACTGGCAAATTGAAAGTGTACATACAAAAACACGATCGACACCTATTTCACTGAGTCAATTTACTTCTTAAATCCCTCATATCCCGTGATATCTTTGCATCAACAATACGCCCATAAATCTGTGTAGTTTTAATGGAATTATGTCCGAGCATTTTAGATACAGTTTCTATTGGAACCCCTTTCTCAAGAGTAATGGAAGTAGCAAATGTATGCCGGGCAACATGCATTGTCAACTTTTTACTGATATTGCATATATCGGCAATCTCTTTGAGGTACGCATTCATTTTTTGATTGGAATTAACAGGCAGCAACTTTCCGGTAGAGCTATTACTTGGATAATCATTGTATCTGTTTAATACATCTTCCGCTTTGGGCAACAAAGGCACCCTACACCTTACGCCTGTTTTCCCTCGATCGATGATTATCCATTTCTCACCGTCATTTCCCAATACCAAATGATTTTGGGAAAGATTATAAATATCGGTATATGACATTCCTGTATAACAAGCAAAAACAAATATATCACGGACAATCCCAATTCGTTTAATTGAAATTTCTTTGTCTTCAATTGCTTTTACCTCTTGTAAAGTTAAATAATTCCGATTTGTTTGATAGGTTTTCAATTTAAAATTGACGTATGGATTTTTGTCAATCATGCCCATGGCCACAGCATCCATTAAAACCTTTTTTAGTTGTTTATGGTATTTATTGGTAGTGATCGGCATAACTGAATATTCAACCTTAAGGTATGTGTCAAATGAATTTATAAAGTCGTAATCCACTTTTCGAATTATAAAATCTTCGCTGCCATATTTATATTTGATAAATTTTTTAAGTCGTCCGCAAGTAGATTTGTAATGTTTGAAGGTTCCATAAGAATAACCGTGCCCGACTTTGGATTTAATTGAGCAAAGTACCTTTTCAAAGAATTGCATTAAATAGTGCTGTGCATTTCCGGTCAATTTTTCCTTTATCGCGTGGATGTCAAAATCTTCGCCTAATGCTTCTAACTGATTGTAGGCTTCATTTACTTTTCCAACAATTTTTAAAAGTTGGGAATTTAAAACCCGGGCATTCGGATCTTTTGTGTTTACGCTCCTTTTGACCTCGTCCCAGTTTTTAATGTCCAC
>JAGXIO010000099.1 GCA_024635555.1 Saccharicrinis sp. | reverse complement strand
TTTTCACCTGCGAAAATGCTCCATTCTATAAAGGAAACTTACCGGTTGATTACCTCGACCCAAAAGCAGTATCCAATTTTATTAGTCTGACTTATGACCGGTATGCCAAGCAGTTTGAAGATTATTTTGGCAGTACCGTGCTGCTTACCTTTTTCGATGATGTCGGCTTTTTGCGCACCGAAAGGGCATGGACAGCAAGTTTCAATGAAAAATTCATAGAATTGTACGGTTTTGAACCCGATTTGTACTATCCGGCTTTGTGGTACGATATTGGCCCTGATACCGAGGCTGCCCGTGCTGCTCTTTTCAATACCCGGGCAGAACTTATGGCCGAAGGGTTTCCGAAAATGGTGACAGAATGGACCAAAAAGCATGGTCTTAAAAATACCGGCCACCCACCAGGAAATTACGCCATACAGCCAGTGGATATGTCGGGCGATATTTTCAAATTTTACCGACATACAGATATTCCTCTGGCCGACCTCATAATTGAATATGGTCGAGGTCGAAATGGTTTTAAACTCATAAGTTCGGCGTCTGATATTTACGATCGTCCGGTTACAGCTACTGAAATTTATGGGGCTTTAAAGGAAGACATCGTTGATTCACTCATGCTTTACAGGGCGCTGATGGAGATTCAGGCAAGGGGCATAAACTATATTATTCCCCATGGCATGTGGTACGATCCTTCACAAGTTTCAATCCCCCCATTGGTTTCGCCATTCAGTGAAAAATTGGCGCCAGGACTGCCATTATACAGCGAATATACTGCCCGTTCGTGCTATTTATTACAGCACGGTCACAGCGTTGCCGAAATTGCCTTGGTTTACCCAATTGCCAGTCTGCAAGCTGGGTTCTATTTTGATGCTCCCGATAACAAAAGGGCTGGAACTTGGGCTTACCCCGAAGCCGACTACCTGAAAATTAGCGACATGCTCACCAATGAGATTCGCCGCGACTTTACTTTTGTACATCCTGAATATCTTGCCACTGAAAAGTACAGCATAGACAAAGGAGTACTTCGCTTAAATAATACCAATATTATTCAGGAGTATAAAACCGTTATTTTGCCGGGTGGAAAGGTAATATCGGTAGAAACGTTAAAAAAAATCAAACAGTTTTACGATGCTGGTGGTAACGTGATTGCAACAAGCTTACTGCCTTCAAAATCGGCCGAAATTGGTCGCGATGCTGAAGTGGTTGCACTGGTTGAGGAACTTTTTGGCAAAAATGCAACCCTCAACCCCCAAATTGTCACAAACAAAAATGGTGGCAAATCGCTATTTATTCCCGAACCAACTAAGGAACAGCTTTCAATAGTTTTGGAAAAGATATCGCCAATAGCAGACGTGATTTTTGAGGAAAATCCCGTAATAACTAGCAATCTAGGAGTCTTTTCATATCTACACAAAAAAAACAATGGAAAAGATTTCTGGTTTTTTGCCAACTCCAGCGATAACAATATTAGTACTGATGTATTGTTGCGTGGGAAGCATAAACTCGAACAATGGAATCCTCACACCGGGGAAACTGCATCAATTAGTGGTGTGACCTATGTAAAGAAAAACAACGTGACTTATACCAAGTGTCAGTTGGATTTAAAAGCGGTTTATTCAACTTTTATCATAAGCAAATAAATTGGCCAATTTTAACTCCCTGATAATTATTGAGGGTGAAACCGATATTAATTAAAAATATGATGAAGAAACTTTTTGTATTATCAGCCATTTTAATAGTGGTTTTTATGGGTTGTCAATCTATAAGGATGATGAAAGACGACACGACCAAACAATGGACTCAGCTTTTAGGTGCCGATTATGCTGCGAATTGGGAAGTATTTATGGGCGTTCCTCATGGTACTGTAACCGGTTTGGAAGGAGTTGACCCAAACAGTGACGGTCGAAATGGAACACCTCTTGGTTTGAACAACGATCCCAAAAAGGTTTTCTCATTCGTAAAAACGGGAGATGAAGTAATTCTTCACATTTCAGGCGAAATCTATGGCGCTATTTCATCTATTCATGAGTATCAAAACTATCATTTGCGCCTCCAGTATAAATGGGGCGATAAAATATGGGAACCTCGTTTAAAACGTCCGCGCGATAGCGGTATTTTATACCACTGCCAAGAACCTCACGCCAAGTTTTGGAATGTTTGGATGCAATCGCAAGAGTTTCAGGTGGAGCAGGGAAATATTGGTGATTTGTATATGCTAGTCGGAACCTCTATCGATGTGCCGGCTGTTTTAATCGAAAATGAATATAACTATCAAAAAGGTGCTGAATTAATTGAGTTTGGAAGCTCAAAGAAGAGACCTTTTAATCATTGCAACAAAGGTTTTGATAACGAAAACCCACACGGCGAGTGGAATACACTGGATTTGATTTGTTTTGGTGATTCCAGTTTGCATATAGTGAATGGAAAAGTAGTGATGGCCTTGTTTAATTCGCGCCACTTGAATAGCGATAATCAAATAGTTCCATTAAAAAAAGGCAAAATCCAAATCCAATCGGAAGCTGCCGAGATATTTTACAGAAACATTGAGATAAGATCCATTGATGAAATTCCAGAGATCTAAAAATCAGGCTCTTTTATGGTTTAACCATAAAAGAGCCTGATTTTTATTTTTCCATATATGAAAGACCATGAGAAAGCATTTAGCTTCGCTTCCCGATGACTAGGATTGAAAGATCTTGGATTCTCACACAGGAAAATAACCTGTCCCGAATTTACAAGAATTAGGAGGCGAGCTTGTCTGCCGACAGACAGGTTCCATGTGACCATGTTGAAATTTGTATTTAAATAAAACCATGAGCTATGCGGTACAAACATCTATTGCTTCGGATATTCAAGATTTTGCTAACGGCCAAAGGAAGTCATGTTGGCGTGTTAATGATGATAATTGGCTTTTGTATTTTCGCACCTACTTTAACATTTGGGAGTTCCAAAGAGCCTGTGACGATTGCTGCAGATGAATCCATTCCTCAACTTGCTTTTGTAGTGGATGAAATTCAAAACACGCTTCAGAAAAAGGGCATTTCGGTTAAAAAAGATGCAAGCAAAAGCGCCAATGTTGTTTTTTTGGTTAATCCTGAAAATAAAGATTTAAAAGCAGAAGGTTTTGCCATAAAAACGGAGGGTTCTCAAATAATTGTGGAGGGTGCCGATGCCGCAGGAGCCATGTACGGAGGGTTGGAATTAGCTGAACAAATTGCAATTTATGGCTTAAATGGAGTGAAACCAACGCTGCAAAATCCATACATGGAATTGCGTGGAACAAAGTTCAATATACCCTTGGATGCACGTACGCCAAGTTATAGCGATTTTTCTGATGCAGGACAGAACAATATTGCAGAAATGTGGAATTTTGAGTTTTGGAAGGAATACATCGATAATTTGGCTCGTTACCGCTACAACTATATATCATTGTGGAGCCTGCACCCATTTCCCTCAATGGTGAAAGTACCCGATTATCCTGATGTGGCTTTGGATGATGTACACCGATCGACTGCAAAATTAAAGGAAAATTATAGCCTCATGGGTATTGGTTTTGATGCGCCCGAAATACTGGCGAACCCTGAAGTTGTTTTAAAAATATCCATTGATGAGAAAATTGAATTCTGGAAAAAAGTAATGGCTTATGCCAAAACCAGAAATATTGATTTTTACATTCTTACCTGGAATATTTTTGTAAACGGAACTGATGGTAAATATGGTATAACCGATAAAATTGATAACCAGATCACGCGCGATTATTTTAGAAAAAGTGTGAAGCAGATGCTTCTTACCTATCCCGATTTGGTAGGAATTGGAATTACTACAGGTGAAAATATGCACGGTTCAAATGCTGAAAAAAAGGAAGATTGGGCTTATAATACCTATGCGCTTGGTTTTTTAGATGCTGCCGAAGAAATGCCGAATCGAAAAATGACGTTTATTCATAGGCAACACATGACCGGAGCCATGGATATTGCTAATAAATTCAAACCCATTGTTGATCATCCTAATATTGAGTTCCTTTTTAGCTTTAAATATGCTTATGCCCATGTATATAGTGCCACAGAACAATACATGCATCAAAAATTTGTGAAGGAAATTGAGGGCATGAAAACTTTGTGGACTTTACGAAACGATGATGTGTACCAGTTCCGATGGGGTGCTCCCGATTTTGTACGCGAATTCATTAAAAATATGCCTTATGAGGTATCAAAAGGATATTACTATGGTTCCGATGGATATATTTGGGGACGAGAGTTTTTAATGAAAGAACCGGAAACGCCGCGGCAAATTGAAATTGTAAAGCATTGGTACCAATGGATGATTTGGGGAAGACTTGGATACAATCCCGAAATTCCGAAAGAACGATTTACAGCAATGCTTCAAAATCGATATTCTGAAACTGATGCCACCAAATTGTATGCAGCTTGGCAGGAGGCATCCATGATTTACCCGGTTACTACCGGTTTTCATTGGGGAAGGGCTGATTATCAGTGGTATATTGAGGGCTGCAAGAGTACCCCGAAGACGGCAGGAAACGAAACGGGGTTTCACGATGTGAACCGCTTCATCACCTTGGAAAATCACCCTAATTCTGGGACCCAAACCATTCCTAATTTTGTGAAAATGACCCTTTTAGGAGGCACTTCAAAGCTTGAAAGCCCTTTTGATGTTGCTGCAAAATTGCATGCACATGCCGATAAGGCCATTCAATTAATTGAACCATTAAGTCCGAAAGAAAACAAAGAACTGAAAGTTACTTTTAACGACATCCGCACAATGGCCTATTTGGGTAAATACTATGCCCATAAAATTGCAGGCTCCACCAACCTTGCTCTTTACCGAGAAACTAAAGACATAAAGTACAAACAAGAAGCCATCTCGGAACTGAAAAACGCATTGGTGAGTTGGAAGAATTACACAGAAACAGCACTTCAACAAAACATTAACCCACTGTGGGCCAATCGAGTGGGATATATTGATTGGACTGAGCTAACCAAAGGGGTTATAAAAGATATAGAAATAGCACAAGCTGAATTATAAGTATGAAACGAGCCCCCGAAGGGTCGGGGCAGGCTATGAGAGTTGTTTCTCACAAAGGAGAATGATTGTAATGGCGAGTTCCATATGGCAAATGAAATCAATAATAAACATATGAAACATAAACTTTTATTCATTACGATTTTTGTTTTTTTTACGGTTGCAATAAAAGCTCAGGTAATGCTTTCATGCGACTTCACAAATGCAGAAAACAAAAAGGCTCCAATTCGTGATTTTTGGAGTATTGATAACAAGATAAACTACAAAAGAACAAGCGATCCGGCTCTTGGGAAGAATGTGAAATTAAACACCATTCGGATACTTGGAGGAGTAAAGAAGGCGGGTGAGAATAAAGATTTTGAGTATGATCCCTATAAGTTCGATTCTATTTCAAATCAATATTATTACGATTGGAAAGTGCTCCTCGACAGGATAGATTTTGTGCTGGCATCATTTCCAATTCATCAGTTTGTGATTGATAATGTGCCTTGGAGATTTCAGGATGGTTACACCTTTGTTGAAAAACGAGATGGTGTAAATTTTCTTAAATCCACTGAAGTGGAGCAATACGGAAACGCCTTACCTCCCTATTCTGCTAAGAACTGGCACAGGTTCATAGTAGCCTTAATGGATACCTTAAAAAGTACGTATGGTGAATCGGTGGTTGAATCCTGGAGATTTAGAATTGGAACAGAAATTGAAACTCCGGGACATTGGGCCGGATCCAAAATGGATTTCTTCAATCATTATAAAAATACGGTTGATGCGGTGCATTCAGTCCTACCAAAAGCAAAAGTGGGTCCACACTTTAGGGAAGCCAATTTTGTTTATAAAGAAGGTCAAGAGCAACATTTTGATTACGAAGGAAATCAAATCAAATCGTTTGGAAGAGAGTTTGTACAATGGGCTGCTGATAACAACATCCATTACGATTTTGCAGGAACCTCTTACTATCCCGAATATTCGGTCTATAAGGGTACGCCTTTCACAAGTACAAATATGGAACGGTTTTATAATGTGGGAATTGCCCCTATTTATGAACATCCTGCCTGGAACCCCAACGCTACTTTCGATATTTTTGAATATAGCCTACACACCAAGTCCAGCCTAGTTCACGAAGTTCACTCTTCGCATAACGCCGCTTTTTATGCCTCATTGGCTAAAATGGTATATGAGTACAATTTGGGAAATGTCCATAATTGGGGAACTAAAATTCATGATATTATCAGTCCTTCTGCTGTTACCATGAAAGCTTTATACACCATGCTTGGAAAAAGCCGCTACCAAAGTACAAAGGAAGGCAATAGCATGGTTTTGGGAAATAATATTGATGCGATATTTGCAAAGGATGATGATGAAGACAAATTTGATGTGTTGGTTTATAACTTTAATGGAGATTCAATGGATTATAATATCGATGAAAAGGTTACAGTTGCATTTCACACAAATTTACCTACAAATACCACGCTTTTCTATCGCGATGCAACGTATTCAAAGAATGAATGTGCCTACCAAAACTGGTTAAATTCAAAACCTGATACTGCAACTTGGATTAAAGATGGATTTGATCCCTTTACCCGACCTCCTTTTGGGTTAACTCCCGATGGGCAAAATTCATGGAACGCTACCTCTGGTCAGTTTGTAAAATACAACGACTTACAGTGGTCCGATTGGAAAACAATAACAACAAGTGATACAACTGCGGGTAACGGATCCGTTGCGAAAATTGATATAATGCTTGCATCTTTTTCATTTCAAAAAATTGAAATTCGTGTTAAGCCCCAGGATCTCTCAGGCAAAAAAGGTGAAGAATAATTCACACAAGGTAAGGAAACTAAGGGTAGTATTTTTATAACGAACCATAAATGAAGACAATAACACCTAATATTTAGATATATGAACCGAAAATCAAAAATTGCATCTATTGTTTTAGTTCTCCTTTTAGGGGGCATACTGTTAATTTCATTCATTAAGCCAAATAAGATGTCTTCATCGGAATTTACCCAAATTCACGACGGATTTAAGAACCCTACTGCCGAAAATACCCTTTGGTGCTATTGGTATTGGCTTAACGACGATATTTCAAAAGATGGAATTACCAAAGATTTGGAAGCCATGAAAAAAGCCGGTATTGGCAGCGCACTTATTGGTAACATTAACCTAACGCGTAAAGATGGCAAAGTTCCCATGTTGAGTGAAGCGTGGTGGTCGCACATGGTACATGCGGTAAACGAAGGGAAACGCTTAGGTGTCGATATCGGAATTTTTAATTGTCCGGGTTGGAGCCAGTCGGGTGGCCCTTGGGTTGATTATACAAAGACCATGCGTTACCTAACCTACAGCGAAACAACGGTGCAAGGCAATCAAACGTTACAGCTGCAACTGAAGCAGCCTAAAGATAAATTTCAAGACACCCATACCTTGGCGTTTAAAACATCATCTGCTGAGAAACGGGATTTAAGAACGCTGCCTGCAAAAGTAACTTCAAGTTTGAAGGATGCTGATTTAAAAAGCCTGTTGGATGGCGATGTAGAAACGGGCATTGAATTTACTGAAAAAACACCGCAAACCATTCATTTCGAATTAAATGAAAATATTACAGCACGGCATATCTCAATCAGTCCAAGCACCCCAACAAAATGCAAAGGTAAACTTTATGCGCTTATTGATGGAGAAGAAAAGTTAATTACCAGTTTTGTTTTTGACCGATCTAATTTCGATGCAACTGTTGGGCCTATTCAAAAAGGGGCTTTTGCATTGAGTTTGCCCAACGTGCAATCGAATCAATTTAAGCTCGAGTTAAGTAATTTTTCTGCTATCAGAGGAGGTAAGGTTTTTGGGTTCTCCGAAATTAATATCTCTGAGGCTCCAATTCTTGAAAAATACATAGAAAAACAGTTGGGAAAAATGCATCCAACCCCAGCTCCAAGCTGGAACAGCTTTGTTTGGAACACTCAGAAAAATGTCCCTTCCAATGAATTTTTATTGGATGCTGAAACCGTACTCGACCTAAGTGATAAGTTGGATGAAAACGGATTGTTGACTTGGGATGCTCCGGAAGGAGAATGGACAATAATGCGCATTGGGATGACTCCAACAGGCGTGAAAAATGCACCTGCTGCCCCCCAGGGTGTGGGCTACGAAATTGATAAAATGAATAGCGAATTGGCTCAATTTCACTTTGATAATTTCGTAGGCGAATTCCTTAAGCGAATTCCTGAGGATAGTAAGTCGGCCTTTAAATATGTAGTTGCCGACAGCTACGAAATGGGCTCGCAAAACTGGACCGACGGTTATGAAGTGAAGTTTAAAAATAAATTTGGCTACAATCCCGTGAAGTACCTCCCGGTTTTATCGGGGCGTATTGTTGGAAGTGTAGAGGAATCGGAACGTTTTCTTTGGGATTTACGCCGCTCAGTGGCCGACGATATTGCTTACGAATATGTAGGCGGCTTGCGTAAGGCCAGCAACGAACACAATTTAAAAACGTGGCTCGAGAATTATGGACACTGGGGTTTTCCCAGTGAGTTTATGATGTATGGCGGACAGTCTGATTTAATTGCAGGAGAATTCTGGAACGAAGGAAATTTGGGCAATATCGAATGTAAAGCGGCTTCATCCACAGCGCATACCTACGGAAAAGGCCGCACTTCGGCAGAAGCATTTACCTCATCCCGCAGGTCTTATTTGCGTCATCCGGCTGAATTAAAGAAACGAGGTGATTGGAGTTTAACGGAAGGCATCAACCATTTTGTGCTTCACCTGTATGTTCAGCAACCCGACGACGAGCGTGTTCCGGGGATGAATGCATGGTTTAACACCGAGTTTAATCGCCATAATACCTGGTTTGAACAGGGAAAAACGTATTTCGATTACTTACGCCGTTGCCAACACCTGTTACAACAAGGGATGTATGTTGCCGATGTTTGCTATTTTATTGGCGAAAGCGCACCCATTATGACCGGTGGTCGTGATCCGGAAATTCCCAAAGGTTATTCCTACGATTACATAAATGCGGAAGTGATTTTGGACCGCTTAGCGGTAAAAAATGGCCGTTTTGTTTTGCCTGATGGCATGACTTATCGGGTGATGGTATTACCTTCGTTAACCACTATGCGCCCCGAAGTGATTCTGAAACTGGAGCAACTGGTAGCAGAAGGGGGTGTCATTTTAGGGCATAAACCCCAAAAATCACCCAGCCTTCAGAATTATCCTCAATGTGATGCTCAGGTTAATGAAATTGCAACTAAACTTTGGGGCGGAGTTTACGAAAACGGAAAAATGAACCATCGGTATGGTGAAGGATATGTACTGGATGGACTGGACTTAACGGAAACCTTTTCGATATTAGGTGTGCTTAAAGATGTTGATTTACCCGAAGAAGCTCCCGTACTTTGGACACACAGAACCATGCGCGGTATGGATATTTATTTCATGAGCAATCAAAGCGATGAGGAGGTAAAAATTGAGCCGATATTCAGAGTAAATAAGGATTTTAAACCCCAGTTGTGGGATGCTGTAACGGGTGATGTACGTGTGCTAAATGATTTTACTGTGATTGAAGGGGAAATGGGTACTTCTGTTCCGCTTACACTCAAAGGACATCAAAGCGGGTTTATTGTGTTCACAAATGCCAGCAATTCAGACCTAAATCCTGCATACCAATCGAATTTTCCCGAAGCAACGGTATTGCAAGAATTAAATAATCCTTTTACGGTTGATTTTGCCAATAAAGAAATAGGGCCGAACGAAGCCGTAGTCTTCAATGAATTGGAAGACTGGGCATTATCATCAGACGACAAAATAAAATATTATTCCGGAGCGGCAACTTACAAAACCACTTTTACCGTAAATGAATTGCCCGAGAGTGGCGATCTGTTTTTAAACCTTGGAAAAGTAAGTGTTATGGCACAAGCAACCTTGAATGGTCAAAACCTAGGAGGGGTATGGATTGCTCCGTACCTTTTAAATGTTAGCGGAATTTTGCAGAAAGGTGAAAACACCTTGGAAATTGAGGTTGTAAATCTTTGGCGTAATAGATTGATTAAAGATAAAATGCTTCCTGAAGCTGAAAGATATACATGGACAGCCACCGAAGATATTAAAGAAGATGAAAAGCCCCACTCATCGGGATTGTTGGGACCCGTATTTATAGAATTCAAAAAGTAGTATTGATAATAAACCCCTTAATTAGTATAAATATAATATAAATACCGATGCAATTTAATCATTTTTCTAAGTTGAAGTTTATCTACATCCTCGCATTAACATCATTGTTCCTTTTGGCATCGACACCATTAATGAGCCAGGATAAAGCAAGTCTTCCTTTGGGTAATCGAACCAAATACAATTTTAATCCCGATTGGAAATTTATTCAAGAGAATCCGGGCGATGTTCAGGGATCAGATTACGATGACTCCTCTTGGGCCACAGTGAATTGCCCGCACACTTTTAATGATATCGATACCTTCGACGATTTTATCGAAGGAAACCATGTTGGCGAGAGCAATCAATGGCGTGGTACTGTTTGGTATCGTAAGCACTTTAAACTTCCAGCTTCCGACAGCACCAAAAAGGTTTTCATCGAATTCGAATCGGTTCGCCAAATTGCCGATGTGTATATCAATGGTCATTATTTGGGAACCAACAAAACAGGATTTATTCCCTTTGGATATGATTTAACGCCTTACATTAAATTCGGTTCTGAAAGTAACGTGATTGCCGTGCGAGCAAACAACGATCGTGGCGATGATTTCAGAAACAACGGGCCGCTGGTTTGGAATCATGAACATTGGCATCCTACCCATGGAGGTATCTATCGCAATGTTTTTCTGCATGTTATGGATCCGCTACACATTACACTGCCGCTTTACGACAATCTGCAAACGGTTGGAACCTACGTGTATGCCGAAAATGTTAGCGAAAGCTCAGCCGATGTTACCGTAAATGCCGAAGTTGTAAATGAGCATCTATTGGCAAAAAATGTCACTTTCGAAGCGCATATTATTGATAACGATGGTGTAATTGTTAAAACAACAAATGCCCAAAAGTCCATAGAAGCAGGTGAAAAATACACCTTCTCAACAACTACAAGTGTTTCAAATCCAAATCGTTGGTATACCCGTCACCCCTACATGTACAAAGTAGTAACGGTATTGAAAACTGGCGAAACAGTAGTGGATTCATACGAAACGCCTTTAGGCATTCGAAGTTTTGATTTTAATAAAGATACCGGATTCTGGATAAACGGCGAATACCAAAAATTGCACGGTTGGGGACAAAAACCAACCAACTCTTGGGCAGGACTTGGTGCCGCTCTACCCGATTGGTTGCGCGATTTTACTTTTAGAATGATGGATGAAGCCGGAGGCAATTTTATCCGTTGGGGACATTGTGCCGGGTCGCCTGCCGATATTGCCATGGGCGATAAATACGGTTTTGTTACCCTTATGCCCGGCATTTCAGGTGAAGGAAGCAATTCGGGCGAAACCTGGGAATTACGTGCAGCCGGTTTTCGCGATATGGTGGTTTATTACCGCAACCACCCTTCCATCTTTATTTGGGAAGGTGGAAATTGGGCAGAAACAGCTGTAAATTTTGAAGATTTAACGGCTGCAATCAACACCTACGACCCGCACGGAAAACGTTTGTTAGGGAACCGAAGAGCCGAAGTAAAACCAGAATCAAGGGATTATGTATCCCCTTAAAAACGCAAACTCCTAACCGATTAAAAGAAGTAAAACACTGTGCAAAAGAATATTGCACAGTGTTTTGATAGTAAAGTTTTATCACTTATTTTTATGGTGCAAAACAATAAAACAGGATAAAACCTTAT
>JAGXIO010000098.1 GCA_024635555.1 Saccharicrinis sp. | reverse complement strand
CACAAGTTGCATAAAAGTCCTAACTCATCGATATCCGCTTTGCATTTTGAAGAATTACTCAGGCATTTAGGAAGTAGTAAAAGACGTTTCTCAAAGGGAATTGAAGCAATCGTATCAAGCCAGACGGCGTTATTTATTTCTACCATCAACCAACCTTTCAGGTCGATACTAAGATGGTGATCTTTTATCAGTTCCTTCGCCAAACCAGATAAGCCATTCATTGACAATGGCGGATTAAACTTTCGGTCAATTACAAAAAGTTTAATGGTATTACGAAGTTGCGTCCTTTCTTCCTGCGTAGGCGGAACAAGGTATTTAAACGTTGTTGTTTCCATATCGTCCCTTCCTTTAACCATATGCACCAAATCCAAAGAAATATTTCTTTTTCATAATTTTATAAAACACATTCTGTTCCGGAATTTCCTTTCCTGGTTGATGATGACCTGGCACCGGAAGCATCATTCTGTATTCTTGCAAGACCGTGTTTCTGGTAGATGAATCTATTGCTTTATGCTGCAAAAGAAAGTCCGTCAAAGCTTCAGGGTCTTCCAATAATATACATCCCCTTGAGTTAGATGCTGTCATTTTTCTGAAATCAGTTAAAAATTCCGATTGCTCAAATATCTCGCTTAGGTTTGACGCATTTTTATTGATAAACTCTTTAGCCATTTGAATGGGAGGGCAGAATTCTACAGCGCCAGCAGGCGATATATGGTGGCTCATTCCGGTAGCTGCTGGGCAAAGTGCTTTTCCTTTATCGTCCCAGTATGTGTCAATAACAAGCAATGGCGCATTTTTACGTTGTTCTACAATAAACTTACGCAACTCATAAATTTCGTCTTCAGAAAGCGCATTCCCGGTATTTGGATTGGGGCCTACCGGGCGATAAATATAATACCACAGGTAATGAACGCCTTCTTTCGCCAATCTGTCGATGTGTTCGCGAGTAACTAAATCGTTGTAATTACTTTTACAGATACTCGCTGCTGCACCAATCATTAGCTTGGCCTTTTTACACGCACGAACCCCAGCCAGTGTTTTATCAAATACATCGTTTTTGCCTCTTCGCTGTTCGCTTTCCTCTTTTAATCCTTCAATGCTAATGAGCGGCGTTATATTTCCCAGTTTTTTTAAGCGCATGGCTACCTCTTCAGTAATGAGCATGCCATTGGTGAAAAGTTGAAAGTAACAATCGGAATGTTTCTCCATTATCTCAAACAAACCTTTAAAGAGCAAGGGTTCGCCTCCCAGAATACCAAAAAAGTAAGAACCCTTTTTTTTGCTTTCAGTAATAATACCATCCAATTGCTCAGGAGTCAGTGCCTTTTTCCCACCTAGCGTAACCCAACATCCGCTGCACGACAAATTACATGTTTCGGTTATAGATATCATGACAAAAGCAGGAAAGAACGGTTCGCCTTTAGCTTGTCGCTTTTCGAACCGATGCATATTAATCAGGTTTCTCCATGCAAAATTGTAAGCCAGCTTCCATGTTAATCGGGGCGAACACTCTAAAGGAACCCGCATGGCAGTTTTTAGGGTGGCTATGTAATCCTTAAAGGTCATTTATTGGTCTTTTTTAAGCATTGAAAAACGATTGCGATTTTGCTGCAAACGGTATTGTAATCGCTTTTGGTACATGGCTTCTTTATCTTCTTCCGTAAACTCTTCTTCCATCTCAGTGCCGCCATTTATGGGCGATTTTTCGTATTTAGGAAAGATAATAGCTCTGGTAGGACACATCCTGGCACATGCAGGACAATTGTTTTTACAAAGGTGAGGTTGCGAAACCAATACCTGTTGGTCTTCCACTGTATAAACGCCAAAAAGGCAAAAATCATGGCATTTACCACAATTGGTGCAAAGTCTTTTATCAATAACCGGATACCAGGCATCGCTGCCTTCGAAAACAGGTAATGCTTCTAATTCACTTCGCGTTTTCTCATGCACCTCTGAAATTGCGCCCTCTTTGTCAGAAATGTTATAGGGTGCCAGAATATCTTCGGCTTTATTATTTCTGATGTCAATGATTTTGCCCGCATCAATACCTAATTGATTTAAATGTGAAATGACCGCTCTCGGATGGCAAGCCATAATAGTTCCTTGGGCAATTTCTTTCATTTTCTCCGGTTCATCCGCTACCATCCGGCATAAATCATCTACAAGATTTAACCGATATCCTTTACTCCTCAAGCTTGAGGCAACAGCAAGCACTTTGTTCTTCTCAACAAAGGCGCGCGAATTACAGCAGCAAAGATTAATAATTTCTGATCCCATCTAATAATTATTCACATTAAGCATCATAAAAATAAGATGTTTATTGAGTGCTTAAATGTTTATCACGTTAAAGGGAAATATATATATATAAACACGAAATTTAAATACGATATAAACACCTCTATATCTTATATAGATAGGACTTAAAAGGGAAGGTGGATTGCTTTTTTTTGAGATAACCAAGTCAACAATAAATTAGCCAAAAAAAAATAGGGGCTGGTTATATACTTTCAGAAAACGCGATGGAACTTTTGGAACCTTCCAGGATTACGAACAAGTAACCGAACAGGTAACCGAACAAGTAACCGAACAAGTAAAACGATTGCTAAAATCTTTAGACGATAGGATGAGCATGAAAATTTTGATGGATAAATTAACCCTTAAACATCAAGTAACTTCTCTAAGCGTTCCTGTCTATCATCTTTTATGTTTGACTCCAAAGCCTTCCAGATAGCTAAACTCATCGACAAGTACAGAATATTTTTACCTTTTGTTGAGAATGTTTTGAACCACTAAAGCGCCGGGAATTTCTTTTCGTTCACTTCACCCATCATTTCATATACGCTTCTATAAAGCTTCTCGACGTTTGGTTTTGAGAAATATTCGCCGTCTATTCCGTAAGCAGGACGGTGTTCCATGGCCGAAAGGGTTCGTGGCGCAGCATCCAAATAATAAAATGCCTTTTGCTCTACCAGCACTTTTTGCATCATATACGCCGTTGCACCACCCGGAACATCTTCGTCCATAAAAATTACTTTATTTGTTTTTTTTATAGATTCCAAAATAGTGTGGTTTACATCGAAAGGTAGCAAAGTTTGCACATCAATCACTTCCACCGAAATATTTTTTGATCGTTGCAACAGACGAGCTGCTTTTACCGCGTGGTGCGAGTTCCATCCATAGGTTACCACGGTAACATCACTTCCTTCGCGTAAAATTTCGGGCACACCCAGCGCCACTTTGTATTTTCCGATATTGGCAGGCATTTTCTCCTTCACGTTGTACCCTTTTAGCGGCTCAATAACCAGCGCAGGATCATTTCCTTCGAGCAAGGTGTTATAAAATCCGGCGGCTTGAGTCATATTTCGGGGTACGCACAAATACATTCCACGCATAGAGCCCAGCAACATTTGCATGGGCGAACCGGCATGCCATATTCCCTGCAACTGATGTCCACGGGTGCGCACAATAACGGGAGCTGCCTGTTTTCCTTTGGTGCGGTACTGCATGGTCGAAAGATCGTCGCTCAATTGGGATTGTGCGTAAATCAGGTAATCTAAATATTGAATTTCGGCAATGGGTCTAAAACCACGCAGAGCCAGACCAATCGCTTGGCCCAAAATGGTGGCCTCACGGATACCCGTATCCGAAACCCGCTCCACCCCGTATTTTTCCTGCATCCCTTTCATCCCCTGGTTCACATCACCCATTTTCCCCGTGTCTTCGCCAAAAGTGACTAATGTGGGGTATTTTCCAAACAAATAATCAAAGTTTTTACTGATGATTTCCGAACCGTTCACATCCATCGAAGTTTCGTCATACTCAACCGAAACGCCCTTTACTTTTAGCGTAGAATCTACGCCTGTACGATACAGTGCAGAGTTATACGCATCGGCGGTTTGCATCTCAAACCGCTTTATCCAAGCTTTCAGTTCAAGGCGCTCGCTTTCGACCTTTAGGTTGTGGTGAATTTTTAACGAGAGTCCTTTTGCGAAGCTCAGATACGAACGTCGTGTGGGGAATGGTTTTTGGGTTATTTTCACAAAATCCTTCAAACGGTAACTTTGCAGTCGAGTCTTATTTTCAATTTTATCGATAATCCGTTTCAACTCCTCCTGCTCAGTTTTGTAGCCTCCAACAAAATGCGACCATGCTTTTTCGCGTGCTACTTTAGCCCTTTCCTTTGCGGTTTTCTCTATCTCATCAAGCATATCGGCATCGGCAATTCCACTCTCAAGCAGCCAGTTGCGCATCCGCATGTTCCCGTCAAATTCTTTTTCCCAAACCAAACGCTCATCCGTTTTATAACGCTCGTGCGAGCCCGATGTAGAATGGCCTTGTGGCTGCGTTACTTCCTGTATGTGAAAAACCGCCGGAACATGTGTCTCGCGGGTTCGGGCAACACCTGTTTTATACATCTCTACCAATGCCGGATAATCCCAACCTTTACAAGTGTAGATTTCGATGCCATTGGCATTCTCTTCTTTCTGAAATCCTTGCAGCGCCTTTGAAATACTCGACTTGGTGGTTTGCAATTCAATGGGCACACTAATGCCATAACCATCGTCGTAAACCGTTACAACTACAGGAACTTGCAATACCCCCGCGGCATTAATGGTTTCCCAAAAAACACCTTCCGAGGTACTGGCATCACCAATGGTACCAAAAGCAACTTCGTTACCGGTAACATTATTTTTGAGGAATTTTTTCATTTCGGGTTTTTGGCGAACTATTTTTGAAGCCTGCGCCAAACCCAGCAATCGAGGCATTTGTCCGCCAGTAGAAGAAATATCAGAAGCCGAATTGTATTTTTCAAGCAGGTTTTTTATCTCCCCATTTTCATCTATATTCTGTGTACTAAAATGATTGTTGAAATTTCGGCCAACCGTTGAAGGGTTCATGGTTTCATCAATTTCGCCATAAATCATCGAGAAAAATTCTTCCGGCTGAAGTAAATCCATGGCCAGCATAAACGTTTGGTCACGATAGTAACCCGAACGCCAGTCGCCTTTTTTAAATGCTTTTGCCATGGCAATCTGTGCCACCTCTTTTCCATCACCAAAAATACCAAAATGTGCCCGCCCGTTATGGACCTCACGACGTCCCAACAAACTTAGCTGACGACTTAAACAAATGGTATAATAATCTTGAAGAGCCTCCTCGGTGGTAATCTTATATTTTGTGGCCAATTTTTCTTTTTCTAAAAACATGGGAATATTATTTCAGATCAAAAACTCTGTTTGCTGCAAAAGTAACATTTAGTATTTAGTTTTGTTTATATGTTTGGCATTTGGAGTAAAAACCTTGGGTAGAAATGTACAGTAAGCAGATTAACCCAATCTGATAAGGAAAGGTTCAATTGAGATGCTTCGCTCGTACCCAAACCCAAGCCTTCCTATTTCTAGCTCAACCTGGTCAGACTTCCTTTGTAAGTGGTGTATTTAGTGGCTATAAAAGAATAGATAATTTTCGTAGCTGTACCATTTACAAAAAGCCCCTGAAAATATTTCCAAGGCTCAGCATGCTAAACAAACGCAGTACCCCCACCATTACCTATGACACTTTATTAGCGGCAGTAGTTTATTCATAATTTTTTTTTATTTTTCGAGTTAGGTTGTCTGAATAATTAAATCCTAAAGATTCCGCTTTTTTCAATGCTTTATATGCTTCTTCAAAATTCGTTGTAGAGTATAATGCAAGTGATAGATTATAATAATAAACATCGCATATCGAATCAATACTTATTGCAGATTTAAAATCATTAATGGCTTCTTGATTTTTTTTTATTTTGTAATAGTATAAACCACGATTGCTATAAAATTCATCAATTCGGTTATTAAACATTATTGCAGAATCTAAAAATGAAATTGCATATTCAAGATCATTTAAGTTTGCATAGCATTGCGAGAGGTCAAAATATAATAGTGCATTATCTGGTTCAATATTTAATGCTTCATTGTATATAAGTATAGCTTTTGTATATAATTTTGATTCAATTAATTGAATGCCTTTTCTTCTCAGCTGTAAAGCCTCATCAGTTTTAAAATTAATTACAAAATTGGACTTTCTGTTTCCAATTGTATTTAGTCTATTATACCAACTCTCAGGAATAAAATGTATTGGTGCTTTTTGAAAATCTATTCCAAAAAGTGGGATTGTAAATATTAAATATAGAATTGAAGCAGTTGTAAGTTTCTTATATCTTTTATTACCTACTATTAAATAGGCTAATGAGGTAATTACAAAAAGAGGAATTAATACTAATCCAATATGGTTACCGTAAGAGAAGTATGAATATTTTGAATGCAATATAAATGATGATAGTACTAATAAAACTTGCAATGTGATATTTAATTTATCATTCCTCTTATGTTTTATATCCTTAATTGTTCTCGCTGTGAAATAGATTAATATTCCTAAAAAACCAAAAGTCTGCATTAATGCTCCTCCTGGCCAATGTAGAATTTTAAAAAGCATTCCAACTGGGAGAAAGCTTAGTGAAATGTAAAATAATATAGAAATTAGTTTCTTCATTTTAATTTATAGATGGATGGTTTGGGGGTTATTGCCGCTAACGTATAGCGATATGGTGCGTGGCTAATCTTCTTGGTATATTTTTTCTGTCTGGTAAGAATGTTCTTCAGTGGACGAAACTTACTTTAAGAACGCGTGTTGTGTCGTCGCACTTTATTCTAATCATCATTTTGCAATTCACTTTTATCAGTCTTTTTATTACCATAAATATCAACATTTTCTGATTTTGAAAATATTTTCCATTCTCTTAATAACTTATTAAATTCATCGTTATCACAATATTCAAATCTTTTTAGGGCATAATACATTCCTGTTATTGAAACATCAGTAAATCTTGAACGATGTCGTTTTTGACAATTCGGACACCACATCATAGGGGGTTGAATCTTCAATTCTGTCCGTTTCTGGCGTAATTTCTCATTCAAATCGGTCATTAAATTAAATTGCTGTTCAATGGAAAGATTTGAATTCCACTTATTCTTTAGAATATCCTTTAATTCTGGAAACCAAGTAGTATGTGCTTGTCCTGCTGGCATAATTAGTCAAATTCTTTTTCAATATCTAATTGTTCCATTTCTTCGTGGGTTACTCCATAAGGATATCCTCCGCTTGTATACCCAATAATCATTGCGAAATTCTCATCACTTTCAAATTCACAACAGGCATTTAATTCATTCTCTCGCTTTTTCTTAAATGAAAGTCTTTGCAGCTTAAGTGATTCCTGCGATTGACGCAACTGTCTTTCATATTCATCCGAAATTTCAACTCCTATCCATCTTAATTCTTTAACCGCACATAATTTGTCAACGGAGTACTTCTTCGCATATCCTTTAACAATATTATTCCCTGAATATATTTTTACCCAATCCTTTGCAGATTGAAGTCTATATTTTCTATCAGGAGTTTTCTTCATTTATTTACATCATTGCAGGTTTTTTTTCTAGTATACGGCTCAACGGATGGCGGTATGGTTAGTTGCCGATTTCGAAGCACTTCCCTGTCAAGTTACAACTACTTTTGATACGAGCTGTACCGCTCGAATACGCACTGCACCGGCAATTAACTATACCGCGTGTTGGCAACTGGTGTTCATTCATATTCGTCTGTTTGTCATTAATTTAGCTCTTATTTTCTTGTCATTATCAATCTGCACTAGCCTATCCACGAAGCACAAATTTATTTTGTTTTTTTAAGCGAGGGCAATCCTAAAAGCGTCCTGAAAGGCGCTTAGTCGGGCTGGTGAGGCGGAAGCTCTTTTGCAAACCTTTGGTTTTAGCGTTGGCTCGTGCGGGCTTGCAAATGTGCTTACGACTGTGGGATGGCTATTTCGCATTTAATGTTAACATATATTTCATGAAACTTTTTAGTTCTGCCTCGAATTCTCAATATTGTCTTCGACTAATTCTTTAGAAAAAATTATACAAGAACCTCATCTTTTAGTTTCCCAAAAGTCTCAAACTCTATAAACTTAGATTTAAAAAATTCTTTAGGCATCTTTTTCTGTAACAATAAATGAAAGTTTTCTTCGTGGGTAGATAAGATAAGTTGTTTACCTAGAGAAGTTATTATACCTCTGAACAAATCGATGAATGACAAAATATTTATACTGTCCATAGACTGTATAGGGTCATCTATGAAAATACAATCAACAGATTCACCTGTGTCGGGATTTTTTGTTTTAAGAGCCCGTGCCAAAAAGATACTTAAACTTAATATGTTAATTTGAGCAGTACTAAAGTATAGAGCAGGAACAGATTTTATTTTTTTCCCCTTGGCATCTATTTTCGTTGTATATATTTGTAATCTGGGTTTACTTTCTCCAAACTCACATTTAAATTCAATAGATTCATAATCAGGATGAGGGTCTATTTTCTTATATATGGCGTTAATTAAATTAGTATAGAAGAACTCATCAATAGTTTTCTCCAAAAATATTTCAAGATTCTTTTTTTCTCCTTCCAGTTGTTTGCTTACGATTCCTAACTTTTTTAAGTTCTTTTTCAGAACATTGATTTCAGGTAAGTCTTCGGCCTCGTACATATTGCCAACTCGGTGATCTCGCTGTTACTTTGATGGCAAAAAATGAGGATGACATTATCAACATTTAAGCGACTCTTTGAAGAGTTCCAAGATTCCGGTTTGAACGTACGGGACTTTTG
>JAGXIO010000097.1 GCA_024635555.1 Saccharicrinis sp. | reverse complement strand
TAAATTTTATGAATAAGGCACCAAAGGCCGATTCTGCCTAAGCAGAATCGAGGGTTAACCCTCGAAAAAGTTTACTTAAACTTTTTCGGCTTTCCGCCTATGATAGCGGAAAGTGAAAAATGCGTGCATTTTTCAGGTTAATAAATTCGTTTGCATGTTTTTGTAGAACTAAAATTTCAGTACCCTGCTTTTTTTACTATTTTTGTGCCAAATACATAGCATTTAAGGGGATGGCCAAAAAAAGACCTAAAAAAAGTAAAAAGACTGCTGATAAAACGATTAAATCTTCGCTGTTGCGACGAACGCATCCGGTTGCATTTCTACTAAACGAAAAAGAAAAAGAGGCCATTGAATCGTACTGCAAAAAATATAAAATCGCAAATAAATCAAAATTTATGCGTGAAACTATCATTGGTGCAGTGATGGAGAAATTTGTCGCCGACTATCCCACCCTTTTCAATCAGGAGGATATGGATAAAATCAAAGTACCCTCAAAAACTGTTGATCCATTCGTTTAACCTATAATCCGTTAAATCAGGTTCGTTGTCCTCGTCGAGCGCCAGACCAACAAACTTGCCGTCCACCACAGCCACCGAATCTGAAAAGTCGTAATCGTCGGTAGGCCATGATCCCACAAAAGTACATCCTTTGTCTTTTATTAGCTCATATAATTTACCCATACCATTACAATAGGTGTCGGGGTAAGTAAACTGGTCACCCAGGCCAAACAAAGCAATGGTCTTGCCAATTAAATCACTCCCAACTAAGGTATCTACAAATGTTTCAAAATCGTCCTGCATATTACCTATTCCCCAGGTAGATGTACCCAGAATCAAAAAGTCATATTTTTCAATATCTTGCTGCGTAGCAGTTTCAACGGGGTTTAATTCCGAATTAGGTAATAAAAGTTCTAGTTTCTCGGCTACAAAGCGGGTATTGCCCACTGATGAACCATAAAATATTCCTGTCATAGTATTAGTTTGGTAGAGTTAACATTTCATTCCAATTAATGTTTACCCGCTAATTATTTACTCTTTTTTTCTGATTATAAAAATGCCATCCCTGAACGGAAATATGACTTTTTCTACGCTGCTATCGTCTTTCACCATTTGGTTAAACTCCATAATGCGCTGCGTGTAGGTGTCGTTGCGTTCGATGGGTTCAATTACCTTACCATCCCATAAAATGTTATCGGCCAATATAAAGCCCCCCGGTCGAACCATTTCGCGCGCCTGCTGGTAATATTTCGGATATTGTCTTTTATCGCCGTCGATAAATATTAAGTCGTATTTCTTGTTCAATGTGGGCATAATATCAACGGCATCGCCTATGTGCATTTTAATTTTGTGTGCCAAGCCCGATCGGTTAAAAAAGGGCTGTGCAAAGGGCTCCATCTCATCATCGATGTCAATGGTGTCAATAAATCCGTCGTGGGGTAAGGTTTGTGCCATGCAGATACACGAATAGCCCGTAAATGTGCCAATTTCCAGTATGTTCGTTGGCTGTATCATCTGGCATATCATCTTTAATATTTGACCTTGTAGATGTCCCGACAGCATTCGAGGCTGTAAAATATGGATATGCGTTTTCCGGTTGAGCTCATAAAGCAATTCATCCTCGGTATCAATATGCGCCAGAATATATTTTTCGAGGTCGATATTTTTTTCGAACATACTTTTATAAATAAATGAGCTGCGACATATCATCTGGATTCATGCACTCGTTGGCAATTTGCATTAAATCGCTTGCGCTTAACTCGTCAATTTTTTGGTAAATGTATTCAAGGGAATCCACTTTATTGTAAAGAAGGTGGCTTTTGCCGATATTTAGCATCAGACTTTCCTTGCTTTCGGACGAAATGGCTATTTGCCCTTTGAGCTGCTTTTTGGCTTTATGCAATTGCATGGTACCCAAACTTGTATTTCGGAGTTTGTTCAATTCGCCAAAAACAATTTGCAAACTTTTGTCCACATTCTTACGGTCGGTACCTAAGTAAACGGAAAAAACACCGGTACCATAAAATGCCGCATACGATGATTCAATATTATAGGCTATCCCACTTTTTTCGCGAAGCGACATGTTAAGTCGGCTATTCATCCCAGGTCCACCCAGTAAGTTGTTCAATAGGTGCAAGCCCAGGCGTTTTGGATGGTTGTAATCGTAGGCCACACCTCCCAATACCACATGACTCTGGTAGGTGCCTTTGTCTAAAATTACAATTTTAGGTTCGCTTTTAACAATTGGCTTTCGCTCCATTGTCCTTCTGTTCTCCGGTATCGCCCCAAAATATTTTTCGGACAGTTTAACAACTTGTTTAAAATCGTGTTGCCCAACGGAGCAAAACACCATTTGATCGGTATGGTAGTTATTACCTATAAAACGATGTATATCATCGCGGTTAAAGGATTTTAGTATTTCGGGTGTGCCCAAAATATTACGGCCAATAGGATGGTTTGGGTATAAGAGTTCTTCAAAATCATCAAAAATAAGCTCGGCTGGAGAATCTTTGTAAGAGTTAATCTCGTCAATAATCACTTCTTTTTCTTTTTCCAACTCCTTTTCGGGAAAAACAGAATGAAAAGTTATATCAGCAATTAACTCTAGCGAGCGATGATAGTCCTCTTTTAAAAAAGTAGCGTAAATACACGTTTCTTCTTTGGTGGTGTAAGCATTTAATTCGCCACCCACATCTTCCAAACGGCTCAATACATGAAAAGCCCTGCGTTTTGTGGTACCTTTAAAAATCACGTGCTCAATGAAATGAGCCATACCGTGCTCCTGTTCTTCCTCATCTCGCGAGCCCACATTAATAGTCATTCCACAGTACGAAACCTCGCCTTTTTCGGGCTTATGTATTATTCGAATACCGTTATTTAAAGTATGTGTAAAAAATTCCATGCAAAAAAAATTTGGATGCAAAAGTACTAAAGAACAATGTATTTAAAGACTAAGGCATAAAATAAAACGAGATTTTTAGAAATTGGTTTTGAAGAAAAAAATCTTTGTGTATATTTGCACCGCCTTAAACGAAAAGGTGCTTCTATTGAATGGAATAGTAAGACTTTTGAAATATACTTATTGAAAAAATTAAGGGTACCATAGCTCAGTCGGTAGAGCAATGGACTGAAAATCCATGTGTCCCTGGTTCGAATCCAGGTGGTACCACCCTTAATAATATGCATTACTGCTATACACAGACCTCAAAAAAAACGGGGTACCATAGCTCAGTCGGTAGAGCAATGGACTGAAAATCCATGTGTCCCTGGTTCGAATCCAGGTGGTACCACCTTTAAAAGCCGAAAGATGAAAATTCTTTCGGCTTTTTGTATTTTTATACAGCATATTAAAGCTACAAAAATTTATCTTGTTATCTTGCAGAAAAATAGACATGCTCCATTTCTCATTACTTTTATAGAGAAATAAGAAGCCTGTGTAACTTATATTTTTAAGCATGAAGAAAAAAGTTCTGTATCCCCTAATTGCATTGGTGATTATTATCGTTGTACTAATTGTAGGCAAAAAACAAGGTTGGATTGGTGGTGAATACCAACAAAAGGTAACCGTAGAAAAGGCAGAGCCAAGAACGCTTACAGAGCTTATTACTGCCAATGGGAAGATAAAGCCGGAGGTAGTAGTAAAGGTTTCTTCGGATGTATCGGGCGAAATATTAGAGCTTACCGTTAAGGAAGGTGATGAAGTAGTTACCGGACAGATTTTGGCCAAGATACAGCCCGATATTTACCAACGACATCTCGAAAAAATGGAAGCCTCGTTACGTTCTTCTGAGGCCAACTTGGCCCAAACCGAAGCCCAGTTGAAGCAAAAAGAATTGTCGTTTAACCGTAATAAAACACTTTGGGATCAGCAAACCATATCCGAATCGGAGTTTGAGTTGGCACAGAGCGATTACAATATAGCCAAGGCCAGCGCAGAAGCTTCAAAAGCAGCCTTGCGAAATGCCAAAGCTTCCTTAAACGAAGCCAAAGACAACCTTACCAAAACCACTATATATTCACCCATGGACGGTACCGTTTCGCGATTGAACGTTGAAAAAGGAGAGCGCGTGGTTGGAACTGCGCAGTTTGCGGGAACCGACATGATGACCATTGCCAATTTGAACAACATGGAAGTGGTGGTGGATGTGAACGAAAACGATATCATCCGAGTTAGCAGCCGCGACACTGCACTTATTGAGGTGGATGCCTACTTGGATACAAAATTTAAAGGTCTGGTGACAGAGATTGCAAACTCAGCCAAATCAGAAGGTACCAGTGCCGACCAAATTACCAACTTTGAGGTTAAGGTGCTCATACTGCCCAATTCCTACCACGACCTTATCAAGGAAAAAGGAGAAAATTTTTACCCTTTCCGTCCGGGCATGTCGGCTACGGTTGATATTCAGACCAATACCAGAGCAGATGTTCTCTGCGTACCCATTCAATCGGTTACTACGCGTACCGACAGTATTAGTACAGATAAGGACGGCAAGAAACTAAACACTGAGGAGGAAAAGGTAGAAGTTGTGTTTGTGGTTAAGGATGGTAAAATTGAACAGCGCAAAGTTACGACCGGTATTCAGGACACGAAGTACATCGAAATTATTGAAGGACTTGAGGCTGACGAAGAAGTGGTGACCGCCCCCTATAGCGCCATCTCTCAAAAGCTTAAAAACAACGACCCTGTAGAAGTAACCGATAAATTGTTTGAGGAGAAAGCTAAGAAATAGGTGGCAACATTAAATTCTTCGAATCGGCTACGAATTAAATTTAGTAGTCAGGCATTTCTATGTCTGTAATAGTTATACTTGTTTCCAAATTTGGATATAATTGTGAAAAACCTTACCGCATATATTATAGCGTTGATATTTAATATCACATTTGTTTGCGGTCAAAACGATACCGCTTGGATTAATAATTGGGAAAAGATACTGATTGTTGATTCACATGGAGGTTGGTCGAATTTCAATAACGAATTTCAAATTTTAAGAGAGAATCTATCATTGACGAATCAAAATAGGCCTGATGTTATTATCAAACAAATTAATCCTGATTTAATTGATTCTTTATTTCTTTCATTCAAAAATAAAAGACAATTAAAACACGACCCATTGATTATGTTCAATTTAGATTCAACATGGTTGATAAATAACGCTGAGAATCTTTGGGTTGAGTATTTAGACAAAAGAAAAGAATCTTCAGAAATTAATTCATCTGCAATTAACACTCTTAAAGATTACCCTAAGATAAAAAGTTCAATTTGGAGACTTCAAGGTTCGCGTTGGACAGATGTATATTCTTTTATTTCTGTTAAGATCATAAAGGGTATTGATACATTGTCAATTTCTTCGTTTGGACAATATCCATATATGCTTCCATGGGATGTAAATGGTAAAAATATTTTTAATGCACAAATCTCTAAATTGATTTCACAATTACTTCCATACAGTGCAGAAACCAATAAATCGAGACTTTTAGGAAAAAGATTTAATTTTTATCTGGTTAATGTAATCTACGAAAACTATATTTATGATGAACGTAAATTTATAAAGGCGAGAAATAAGTATAGTAGGTATTTCAATAAATTGGAAAGAGAATTTGAAATAAAACATGCACAAATGGTTGACATGTCATCAATTGAGTGGGGAGGTATTTTCGGGAAACCATGCCTTGAATTTCTCTTGGTTGATTCTTGTATTTCAAATCAGATTCAATTCTCAGCGATATATGGAAGACCAATTGTATTGTATACCCCAAATTCAATTTTAAAAGGTAAAGTAAAGTTAATTAAGTTATTAAATGATAACCCTGTATATAATTATGCAATTAATAATGAAGGATGTCTAGGGAAAATTCATTGGGTACAGTCAAAATCATTGAGTAAAAAAGCAAAAAACAATTTCTTACGCGACGTAGAAGATCAAGATAAAAGCATAAATCAATATAAGGGTAAATTTAAAAATGCAATTTTTTTTGAATTTACAGAAGATAGAGATAGTAAAAAGAGTTTTTCACGGTGGATTTTCCTACAAGATGGCACCCTTATTTTATGGCAATTAGAAGGAGATTACTTGATGGGATTATCAAAAGACATGATTGAGAAACAAGGGTATATTTGTAGAAATATTAAACTTGAGGAATTAGTAACTAAACCGAATCGAATCGACGAATGACGGTAATATAACTGCTTGTGCGTTTTTCCAAGATCTGAGAACAAAGGTGCCAGTTCTTTTTATACTTTATTTTAATGCGCCACGAATGCGCCACGCTACAATTTACATTAACACTTTATATGTATTTGAAAAAGCTTATTGAGCTAGGGATTTTAATTAAATGACGCAACCTCACACCTGCATTTCTTTTCTAATCATGCCTTAACCCCCTTATTAAGTAAACAATCCATCCATAAAAACGCTACTTCACTTAACTATGCTCAAAAACACGTGATAAAGAATGAAAATAAGTTAGTTAAGTTGGTTAAAAGGCTTAATTTTGCACACTGAAAAAAACAAACAGTTATACAGTTATTATTATGGCAGATAAAACTAAAAAACCGTTATTCAGTGATTTCCCCCCTATTACCACACAACAGTGGATGGATAAAATCACGGCGGATTTAAAAGGCGCTGACTTTGAAAAAAAGCTGGTTTGGAGAACAAACGAAGGCTTTAGCGTACAACCCTTTTATCGTTCCGAAGATTTGACTGAGGTAAACTACCTCGACAGTCTTCCGGGTGAGTTCCCGTATGTACGTGGAACAAAAAAGGACAACAACTGGCTTGTACGTCAGGATATCAAAGCAGACGACCCCGAGGCAGCAAATGCTAAAGCACTGGATGTTTTAACAAAAGGCGTTACCTCACTGGGTTTTACCCTTTGCGAGGAAGTAAAGGACATGGATGCATATGTGGAGAAATTGTTGAAAAACATTATCACCGATGCCGTCGAAATTAACTTTACCACCAATCACGACAGCAAAAAATTACTTGATGCCGTGCTAGCTTACGTAAGGAAAACCAATCGTGACCTAAAGCAGGTTCAAGGTTCAATAAACCACGACCCGCTAGGCTGCTTAACTACTTCAGGGAAAGCTTCAAAAGGACTCGATAAATTATTTGAGACCACCAAAGAATTGATTAAAGGTGCGGAGCACCTCCCTCAGTTCAGAACCATTGCAGTTAACGGTAAGCATTTTGGCAATGCCGGATCTACAATTGTTCAAGAGTTGGCTTTTTCCTTGTCCATGGGCAACGAATATTTGGCACAATTGACAGAAAAAGGTGTTTCGGTAAATGATGCCGCCCTGGCTATCAAGTTTAACTTGGGTGTTGGAGGTAATTATTTTATGGAAATGGCCAAACTGCGTGCTGCACGTATGTTATGGGCTACCATCGTAAAATCATACAAGCCTGCAGGATTAGAGCCTACCAAAATGGTTGTTCACAGCGAGACTTCGCAATGGAATAAAACAGTTTACGATGCTTATGTAAATATGCTGCGCACACAAACCGAGGCTATGTCGGCTTCGTTGGGCGGTGCCCATTCAATAACGGTACAGCCTTTTGACACGGTATTTAAAGAATCAGATATTTTCTCAGAAAGGATTTCGCGTAACCAACAGTTGTTGTTAAAAGAGGAGTCACACTTTGATAAAGTAGTTGACCCTTCGGCCGGATCCTATTATCTCGAAAACCTGACCGACAGTATTGCCAAGGAAGCTTGGAAATTATTTGTTGAGGTGGAAGAAAAAGGTGGATATCTAGCTGCTTTAAAAGAAGGATTTATCCAAGCGAAAGTAAAAGAAAGTGCCGACAAGCGCAAGAAAGAAGTGGCCACT
Source organism: Saccharicrinis sp. (assembly GCA_024635555.1). Lineage (GTDB taxonomy): Bacteria > Bacteroidota > Bacteroidia > Bacteroidales > Marinilabiliaceae > Saccharicrinis. The sequence goes on along the minus strand of JAGXIO010000097.1, from coordinate 1,677 downwards.
CGTCGCGAAAACCTGCTGGGTACCAATCAGTATCCCAATGCTGGTGAAAAGGCTGGTGACAAAATTACAAAAACTTCAAGCTGTGGAACGGGATGCTGCAATGGTGAAAAACTTGTAGAACCCATTGTTAAATTTCGCGGAGCAGAGGAATTTGAAACACTACGCTTAGCTACCGAAAAAGCGGCTAAAACACCAAAAGTGTTTATGCTCACCTACGGAAACCTGAATATGCGTTTGGCGCGTTCGCAGTTTGCCGGTAACTTTTTCGCCTGTGCAGGATATCAAATCATCGATAACAACGGTTTTGCAACTGTGGAAGAAGGTGTTAAAGTAGCCAAAGCTGCTGGTGCTGATATCGTCGTATTGTGTTCTTCGGACGATGAGTACGTGGATGCAGCTCCTAAAGCTTTCGAAGCCATCAACGGTGAAGCTATTTTTGTAGTTGCCGGAGCTCCCGCCTGCACCGACGACCTAAAAGCAAAAGGCATCAACAACTTTATCCATGTTCGTTCAAACGTGCTCGAAACATTGCAAGGGTTTAGTAAACAGCTGGGAATTTAAGACTTGGAGATAAGAGATGTTGAGACAATAGACTTTTAGATATGGAGCAAAGCGACATCCCGGTGAATTGCGGGAAGAGATAAGAGACGAAAGATGCATAATTTCAGAGAACTTATAGTTTGGAAAAAAGGAAGGGTATTGGTTAAAGAAATTTATCTGTTGACTCAAAACTATCCTAAATCTGAAATTTATGGATTAATTAGTCAGATGCGAAGAGCTTCGGTAAGCATTATATCAAATATTGCAGAAGGCTCAGGAAGGAAGTCCGATAAAGATTTCAAACGGTTTCTTGAGTTTGCTTATGGCTCTGCTCTCGAACTCGAAACTCAAATTTATGTGTCGTTCGATATTGAATTCATAGACGAGAACACCTTGAATGTATTTTTAGAATATGTTCACGAGATACAAAAAATGATTAAGGGCTTAGAAAACAAACTATAGTGATCTAAAATCTTAATTAGTTACAATATAATAAAGGTTGAAGCGAAATAGATATTTGAAAAGAGCGAGCTGTGAAGTCTTTTGTCTCTTATCTCTTATCTAATAATCTAAAAAATATGCGACCAGATTTTAAAAATATAGATTTCAAAAAGAGTTCTCCATGTGGCGGTGTTAACGCCAAAGAATGGGAGAAGAAAAATGGGATAAAAAAGGATTGGGTAACCCCCGAGCGTATCCCTGTAAAAAGTGTGTACAGCAAAGACGACCTGGAAGGTATGGAGCATTTGAATTATGCTGCAGGTCTTCCCCCGTATTTGCGCGGCCCATACTCGGGCATGTACGCTATGCGTCCTTGGACGGTGCGTCAGTACGCAGGTTTCTCCACAGCCGAGGAATCCAATGCTTTTTACAAAAGGAACTTGGCTGCAGGACAAAAAGGATTGTCCGTAGCCTTTGACTTGGCCACACACCGTGGTTACGACTCTGATCATGAGCGCGTAGTAGGTGATGTGGGTAAAGCCGGTGTAGCCATCGACTCCATCAAAGATATGCGTATCCTTTTCGATGGTATTCCATTGGACAAGATGTCGGTATCCATGACCATGAACGGCGCCGTGTTACCTGTATTGGCGTTTTACATTGTGGCCGGATTGGAGCAGGGAGCTAAGCTGGAAG
>JAGXIO010000096.1 GCA_024635555.1 Saccharicrinis sp. | reverse complement strand
TATTATTTTTTCCACTTGGTTTATGCGTGCTAAAAAATCCACCAAATCAACATTTGCCGTACCGGAAGCATTACTTAGTTCAGCTTTTAACATGGTTTCCAGCTCAACCACTTTATCGTGGACTCCGGCAAAGGTGATTCTTCTCTTTAGTTCTTTTACCTCCTGAAAATAACAGTTAGAAATGGTGTTTCGTAATTTGGCCGCTACTTCCTTTGTGGTATCCACGGTTACAAACGGGTTACCGTCGCGGTCGCCACCCGGCCAAAAACCCAGCGTAATAAACTGGTTATTTTGCTCTAAGGCCTCTTTATAGTCTTCGGCTGTTTTATCCAATAGCTGCCCTATGGCCGGATAAAAAGTATCCCGCAGATAAAAAGTCAAGCGGTTGGCTTCGTCGAGCGGTGTTGGTTTAATTTTTTGATAGAAAGGCGTTTTGCCCAATTGCTTTAACATATCGCGTACAAAAGCCACTTCACCACTTTTAATAGCACGCATTAAATCGGTGATAATGGCCAAAACTTGTGCGGGATAAAACTGTGTTGGATGAGCCGTGAGCACAACACGCACGCCAAAATCCTTTACTGTTTGCGCCATCTTATCCGTCAGGTTCTCCTTTTTTACCCGGTCGCTTATCGAGGTATAGGAGTTTTCGCCATTGATGCGGTGTATCTTGGTATAAGCTGCATCTTCCAAGGCATCTATCAATACAATTTGGCGCTCGATATATTGGATAACCTTGAAAAGAAAATCGTCACGATCTTTACCCGATAACTCTGCTTTGTGATTGGTAAAAAATTTTTCGAGAATGGTTATGGGATCTTGTTCCTTTTGCAAACCTTTGCTGCAAGCCTGGTAGAGTAAAGGAATTAAATTTCCGGCCTTTTCAACGGCTTCTAACTGTAAGGATAAAAAAAGACTATTGTACAACTGATATTTCAGTTCAATTTCTTCTTCATAGGATTTTACTATTGGACTGCTCATAAGTTTATGTTTTCTTATTATAACTAAAAATAGGCCTTAGGGTTTACTTGATTAGTAAAATAAATCTGACTTATAGTGATGTGTTTTTCCCACGACATGTCACTTCTCTGTTTGACAAGAAACAGTTTTATTCGATTAAAAGATAAGCTGGTTACAAAAAAATTAACGAAAAAGGTCGTTGATGGGTGTTATGTGCCATGTTCCGACGCAAAGTTGTTGCAAATATATAACGAGAATTGTGATGCGTCGCCTGCCTCAGGCAGGGATTTGTATAACTTTCTTTCCCCGGGTTGAAACCCGAGGCTTCCGCAAGCGTGCGGAACAGGTTATTCATATTTTACCCCTCCAGGGTAAACAGGCTCTCTTAAAATATGGAGGGGAGTCCCATTGCAGGACAAACTGATTACTATTTTTTCCACTGCTAACCGTTCACTGCTTTCCCGTCAAAAATAAATTAAATTAATGTGACGGGATGTTGAGGGAAACGAATTGGAGCAAAGCGGAAATCGACATAGTCAAATCCCGATGCTTCTAATTTATTTGACTTCGGGGTCGCTTTGCTCCAACTGATTATTGATCACTGATTACTGTTGACTGATAACTGCCTTCTGCTGTTTACCGTCCATTAATATTTGTAATGGTTCTTTAAATTCAACATGTGTAAAGTGTGTTGTTTCTGCTATTACGTTTTGTTTCTTCAACATTTCAAAGTTCACGAACTCATTGGTTTTATTATGCTGTATCGAAAAGTATCCCACATTCATGGAGGTTACGTTATGAAAGAAATGCGAACCCAAGGAGGCTTCTAACGGAAAGTCCTGAAGTCCCATCTCAACAATTACCTTGGCCTGTGATATTTGTGACCACAGCACGGGTATTCCCGTTGATTTGTCGCGAGTGCCCCATCTGCCAGGACCAATGAGCAGATAGTCTTTACCTTGCTCTTCCATTTGCTTATTAAGCTGGGCTATTTCGTGGGCCATTTCATCCGTTTTGATACGGTTAAATTTTTCGGGCGCCATAAAAATAACATCCTTAATGTGCTCTATAACGCCATTTCCCATTCCCTTTTCCGACGCCAAAAAAACTTTGGAAGCATCTACCTGGTCAAAGTCGATATCTATATTATTCTCTATCCTAATTAATGGTTTTATTTGCAGCAGATATAATGTGGGCATATGGTGTTCGGCATTTAAATCCACAGCAAATTCAATCTCTACAGGAGCACCCATGGCTTCTTTGCAAAATTGGAGTAGCAGATCCAAACTTTTGGCTAAAGGGATATAATCATATTTAAGTATGTTGGCAAAATTGATAATCCGTGGCCCCTTTGTGTTTAGGTTATTGGTAATGCGGTCGTAATTATAATCGTACACCGAAGCGCAATACTTGAGATTACCATCCTCTTCGGCTTCTTTCATAGGCAATTTCCGTATAAACGAATCTTCATGCTGATTCTTTACATCGCAATCCGCAACATTTAGGTCGAGGGCATAAAAATACGCTTGTGAGTCTTTCACCTGATCCTGAATGGAATTGAGTTCGAGGTTCGGATATTTAGGGCAGAAACGCCAGGCTTTCTCGCCACCCACCACGTACTTACCCAGTCCCACACCCAAAACGGCAAAACCGTCCTCGGGTTTCATATACGAGAAGGGATAATAATTGTAACTCTGCGCAATACCACTTATGTGAGGATAAAATCGGTGGTGCGCCGTTTCGCCCACTACTTTTTGGATGATGATGGCCATTTTTTCCTCCTCAATTTTATAATTAACGGCCTCAAAATAAGCTCTGGCCGAAGGGCTAAATATAGAAGCGTAAACCAGTTTTATAGCCGTAATCAACTGTTCCAAACGGACTTCAATATCGGGATTATTATTGGGGAGCATAAAGGTTTCGTACACGCCCGCAAAAGGTTGCCTCAATGAGTCTTCAAATAAACCGGACGATCTTACAGCCAATGGCTCATTGATAACGGTAACGTATTTGCGAAGCTGATTATTGAGCCTATCGTTAAATGAGGCTTCGAGGAAGAGCTCGCGCACGCGGTCATATTGTTGTTCTACATAAACTTTACGGTACAGCTTGTTTCGCTCAATAAAATCGCTAAACTCATCGGCACCTATAATGGCCGTAGTGGGAATGCGTATATCCAGATCGGGCAATATCTTTTTAAAATCTATATTTTCCACAAAATGGCAAAGAAAGGCAAGCCCCCGGCCCTTACCTCCAAAGCTGCCTTCGCCAATACGTGTGATATAGCGGTTGCTGTCGATTAAGGACGACTCAAAAAGCACCACCCTTCCGCGCAGCCTCATAATTTTAACTTGTTCAAAAATCCTAAGTATGGCCTGACGAAGTTTATTAGAGCTCTCAAAATCCTCAATCTTGTAGGGTCGCAAACGCTTGGCCATATTAATTTCGCCCCTTGCCATCAGCCAGGTGCTTATGCCGTTTCGTTTGGCATGGTACAAAAGCGATTCGGCCGATACATCTTCGATGCATTTGCTGAACTCATTTAAATTGCGGGCTGTGGCAACAGTTATTCCTCTGGAATTTTTAAATACAAAATTACCAAAGCCCAATTTATGATGAATAAAGTCGTAGATATCCTGCGATAGCGATTCGGAGTTTTTATCAATAAAATCGGCTCCTACCTCCTTGGCTCTAATAGCATTTGAAGGATCCGACGACTGCAACAACGCGGGCAAACTGGTTATTGATTTCACATATCTAATGAGCTCAACGCCCGCATCCTCATCGGGAACGCCATTGCGTTGGTACTTTACGTCGGAGATAATACAAATAAGGTATTCTTTATATTTTTCTACAATTTCGATAGCATCCTCGTAATTACTCACCAACAACACTTTAGGACGTGCACGCATTTTAAGAAGCTTATGCAATTGGTCATAACCTTCCTCATTTAACACTGCTTGTGTTTGTTTCATGATAATGGAGTAGAGCAAAGGCAAATAACGCGTGTAGTATTTTTGCGAATCTTCCACCAAAAGAATAACCCTCACATCGCCTATTTTGGTATCCTTTTCCACATTCATTTTATCCTCCACGTATTTTATCATGGCCAAAAACACCTTGGAGTCGCCATTCCATACAAACACCCGGTCGATGTGCTCCATGTTCGGTTCCGCTTCGTCAAAAAACCGCAGATCGCTATTGTTGTTTACCATAGCTAGCAAGGGCATATCCGGATCCTTTTCTTTAATTATTTTGCTTATCTCAACAGGAGTTTTTTTATCCAGCCCGGCCATTAGAATAACCATATCAAAATGCCGCTTTTTCATCAAAGCCATGGCTTCTGCGGCATTGGCAGCAGAAGTAATCCGCGGAGCTGTATATAAATTGAGCTGTAAAAATTCACCGTAGATGCGATCGAAAAAACGACCTTCGCGCACAATGGAATAAGCGTCGTAGTGATTGGCAATCAACAATACCTCTTTCACCTTAAAATCCATCAGTTCCGGAAAGATATCCTGATCGCTTTTTTTTCTCTTATAAACCTGACTTAAACTTTGCTCTATGTCTTTTTCCATTTTTCTCGGCATTTTCTGGCTTACAAGTTAGCAAATTAGCCAATTCTATAGCATCATCAGCAGACAAAAGTAAATGCTTGTGCCATAACACTTACTTTTCCGAGGATTAAAAACAGATCGCCACTCTCGGGTAATTCTCTTACTTCTTTACGACAAAGAATTTTTGAGTAATACGTTTATCACCCTGTATGAGTAGAATAATATACACTCCGTTTGTATTGATGGGAAAGAAACTATTTGTAAAAACTCCGATTTTAATAAAAACCACTTGTCCATGCACGTTTACTACCATTAACTGAGCAGGTGAAGCTTCGGCTGTAACTGTGAAACCGCCATTTTCGATATTTACCCGCCATACCTGTTTACCCGAAACTAAAGCTGCGTTTTCGGTAAAAGAGGTATATTTGTGCCAATCGCTCGTCTGTGGCACTGCTATACCGCTTAACAAAGATTCACCATCAACCTCAATGCCAATCTTCCCCCCTCCGTTTAACGATGACGCAGAAAACTCAAGTTCATATTCCCTGGCTTGGGCAACATCAACCGTATATTGCATCCATTCCCCAGTATTGGTGTGTCCAACAACAATCCTCCCATCGGATGCTACAAGATCAACACCTTCACTTATACGGTAAACACCACCCTGATTATCCGGACTACTATCGTGATAGGCGACCCCCTCACCACCACTATCTAAGTCCTCTGCTTCAATGGTACCCAGAATATGGATAGGGTTGTTATTGGAAGATGGAGCTGGCCGTTGATAACTGTTTGCAAACGCTTCTGTTACTCCATTCTCGAAGTATTCTTTCTGCTCAATAAGAGAAAGTACAATGCTTGAAATAGAATTGGCATACTCGTGTATATTTTTCAATTCGGGCAAAAAGGCAAAATTAGTGTTATAGGTTACCGGCAGTAAAACAATGCGATCATCTCTCAGAAAGTCAGAGCCCATAAGTACACCCAGCCATCGGATAAATAGCCGGACTTGTTGGTATGCAGATGACGAGCCATAAGGATCCCGGACACCACTAAGTGGAATTTGAAGAAAAATCTTCTTTTCAGGTACTGTCTCGTAAACCCAGGGCAACAGTTCCTTTAATCGGCCACTGTTCTCATACCACGGACGCGGGTGCTGATTCAATTAAGATGTCATCAACAAGATCGCTTTGACACCATGCTTGCGACTGGGTTCCAAAATTACGCGCATTCCAAACCAGCCGCACGCCCTGATGTCCATTATTATCAAGCCAGGTGCGCATTCGCGTAACTTCCTCGGTTGACCAGTATTCCATGGTTCCCTTTGATGTCCGCACATCATAGAACATGATTCACTTAATAGCAAACCCATTGTTGCTTGCCGTATTAAACTTGTTTTGCAATACGGTTTCTAAAGGGGGACGTAAAGGAAAAGTTTCGTAGCTGAATTCTGCAGGCTGAAATTCGATCATAGCACTGGCTCGCGCTGGTGCGTTATAGGTTTGCACGATATTCTTCCATTCAGCCGTGGTATTGGTAGCCCCGGCTAAATGAACATTGACTCCCTGCGCTGACGATGCAGTTAACACCCATTGATCTTTACTCTCAAGAACACTTGCTGGCGTTGCATGGGTTCCAACCCAAACAGAATAGCCAAAAGAAGGTGCTTGCAACACAAACAAAAATAGGATAGTTAGCAGTTTAATTTTCGTACGTTTATATTTTGTTTATTTTGGTCAGATGTCTGCCAAGCCGCTAGGCAGGGAATACGCATGATGAATTTTCATCCCGGTTTGAGATTAACGAATCATGCTCGATTTATAATATTATTTTTTTTCAATTATTAATTTAAACGATTTATTTTCAGATTTCAGAATGTAAACTCCATTAGAATATTGTGAGAGGTTTATATTCATGCCTTCTCCTTTCTTCAACTGAATGCCTGTCAACCCGAATACTTCCCATCTTACAGGTTTATTTATTTGAAAAAGTCCACTTTTGGAAGGGTTGGCATACACCTTAAGGGCATCCGTTTGCAAAGACTTAACACTTGTTTCTGATAATTTTGTAAAACTAAAATTATCGAGGTTATAACCTCGTGAAATTATTTTTACGCGAAGAACCTGTATTCCTTGCAAAAGAAAGAAGTTTTCCCTTGTTGCTGTATTATAAGTCTCCCAGTCAACGCTAGAGGTTTGTGGCAATGCAAAATCATTAAATACCATTTTGCCGTCATCAAAAAACTCCATACCCAATATGCCCGATGTGAGCTTGCTTGCATATTTCACTTCTAAGTCGTAGAATCCATCTTCGGCCACATCAACGGTGTATTCAATCCACTCGCCCTCTGCAACATGGCTAATTGCAAATCCACCATCGGGCGCTTGGAGTATATCAACGCCATCTGTTCTAAAAATGCCACCCAAATTCGTCGGCTCGTTATCGTGATAACTTATACCTTCCAAGCCAATATCGTAGTGTTCAGCCTCAAACATACCCGGAATTTGAATGATACTACTGCCATATGGCCTCTGAATAGTACTGGTATCAGGAATGTAAATTGGCATTTCGGGCGTATGTGCCGGTAGCATTTCGGGTTCGCCCAACGGATCGTTATAAACCTGAGGTAATTCTGTGGTGAGCCCATCAATTAATTCTATTGGTGATGAGCTTATTTCAACTGAAGCAGTGGGTAAACCCTCTTTTGATGCTGTAACAGTTACGGTGCCTGCTTGTAATAATGAGCGCACTGCAACTCGGTTGATACCGCATTCAGTATCTAAATACATATTGTTGGTGCTTCTCTCTTTTCCACTGTTGTAACCCCCACGCCAAAGGCCTGCGCCCGAAATGGTAAAATCTACACGTCCTTTATCAAGGGGGCATCTACGACCTTGATCATCTACAACTTCCACATCAATTAGTGCCACATCCGAACCATCCGCACGCCAACCTCTTGGGCCAGTAATTGGTGTTAGTTTAATGGCAACTGGTTCTCCAGCAGTAACTTTTGTTTGAGATGTGCGCAATTCATCGTTAATATATCCTTCGGCTTTAATTTCACCACTTTCCCAATTTATTTCTGGGAATCTAAACACATATCCATTATCAGGAATGCTGTCGGTACCCAGTAAATCACCGTTTACATACAATTTTACGGCTGCACAATTTGAAATAACATACATGTCCTTTATTGTGCTATCTGTGTAGTTCCAATGGCCAATTATATGGACCTGAGGTTCGGGGCGCCACATGGCCTTTAAAGCGTAAAAAGCTTCTTTTGGAAGTCGCACGCCATCTACTTCACCACTCGCGCGAACCACTTCGGTTGGATTACGTCCGCCATGGGGGCCATCGGAGAAAATCCAGTTGGCTCCACCAGCGTGATAGGATTTTTTGCCCATTTTATTCCACCAATGTTCAGCTTGCTTGACGGCAAATTGTTCAGAACTTATTTTATAGGTGTTTCTTGAATAATTCGGGTGGCTGTAAAAATTATCGTCAGGAGATGATGTATCCCATATCCGGCGCGGAGCTTCATCGCGTAAATATTCACTTTCGACAATAGGAAGGTTTGGAAACTCACGATCCCACCCTTCGGTTCCTATTTCTATGGATACCTCATATCCGCAAACTACATAAAAAATTGAAGTTCCCGATTATTTATGATACAATTGATTCGTAATTTGTTGTTTTTGGAGTCTGCTTTGGATAATTATCCATCATTCGATGGGTTCCAAAGTTGGCATTTT
>JAGXIO010000095.1 GCA_024635555.1 Saccharicrinis sp. | reverse complement strand
GATGGCTATGAAGTGAACGAACCCTTGGCCACCAAAATGGAGGCACAGCCGCATGATGAGAAACCATTTGATCTATTGAAGCCTGATCATGTTTACTACAAATACGAGTTTGAGCGCTATTGGCATTTCTTTCAGGTGTTTGGCCGGATCGGCTATAATCCCGACACTTCGCCCGAAATATGGAATAAAGAATTCGAAACTCGTTTTGGCAAAAAAGCCGGGCCCATTATCGAATCGGCCCTGCACAAGGCCAGTTGGATTCTACCGCGCATTATAACCTCTGTCTATCCCTACCGCGGATTCCCAACCACTCGGGGTTGGGCAGAAAAACAGCGGCTTGGGGATTTGCCCGAATATGCCAAAAACGAAGGAAGCGACCTTATGCAGTTCGCTAATTTTGATGAAGAGGCCAAACTGCTTGTTGAAGGTGGGGAGACTGCAAAGATACTTCCTTCCTCCAACGGCCTTTGGTTTGAACAAATCTCAAAAGAAGTTGACCAATTGATTTCCGATGCGGAAAAGGCTATTGGAAAAAATTCCAACAAGGAGTTTGTTTCCACGGTAACCGATCTTAAGATTCTTGCGAATCTGGCTCTTTATCACTCACGCAGGATTCCTGCTGCAGTAAGTTACCGTTTGTTCGAGCGTACCAAGGAAATCGCTGCACTAGAGGATGCAATTTCCTATGAACGCAGGGCTATCGAAGCATGGCGAAAGATTGTGGAGGCCGCCGACGGGGTATATGCCGATGACCTGAAAATGGGTGTCTGCGTACACGATCTTTGTGGGAGCTGGAAGGACGAACTAGTACTCTTAGAAAAAGGATTGGCCAGCTTGGAACAGAAAAGAAAAAGTATTACTCCTAAAAAAAATACAACGGAGGTTACACCAAAATATACACCCGCATCACATACCAACGATGAAGAATTGTTTCATATCGCCCATACACCAGTTACCGAAGCACCGGTAGGTGAGCCAATAGAGGTCAATGTAGAGGTAAACGCTCCCGCCGGGGTAAAATGGGTGCGCTTACGTTATCGCAGTGTAAATCAGGACAAAGACTATCGAACCATGCCTATGCAAGCAACTGGAGAGAAAAATTCATACCGGGCGGTAGTGCCCGCCGATGAAATCGACCCCAAATGGGATTTCATGTACCTTATCGAAGTAATGGACAACAATGGCAATGGTAGCATCTATCCCGATTTGAACAAAGAGACACCTTACATATTCGTAAAATTAATTAGATAATATATGTTTCGCTAAACGTAGAGAATATTAAAAAAAAATTGAATTTAATGCATTGAATAAGTAAAAATAACACCTTCTGAGAAGGTGGCTTTGGCTAACCCCAAAAGAGGGCGACTAGGGCAAGTGCTTTCAGTTAACCAACTTTGACGTTTCGGTAATATGCAAAAAGCAAAGTGTCAAAGAATATGCATTACAGTCATAGCCATCAGAACATAACCACCTGCAAAGCAGGTGGATTTTCAAGGTGAATTAAAAACATGATAAATTATATTAATAAAATTAGAAATGGCATCCCAAAAACATTTATTGCATTCTTTATTTGTTTGATAGCTTGCCAGTTGAATGCACAGCCTGAAATTGAGGATGCATGGACGGATAATCAATACCCTGACTATATCAAGCGTTTAAGTCAATGGGGTGAAAGGCCAGATTGGTCTCATGACGGAAAAATTTTATTTGTAGCAAGGACGTTTGTTGATGTTTATGAATTAGAAATCGCTACAGGAATAATCCGGCCTATAACTCATCATTATTATCATCGGGGGTATTCGAGAGTTTTATATTTAAGCAATGGGGATATATTGTTGCATGGGCCTAAATATTTTTCATCAGATAATTGGAAGGAAGCAAGGTTTAAAAAAACAGAGCTATGGATGGGTACTTAGTAAAAAGTTGGATAGTCCGCCTGTCAGATTAGGAGAATTTATATGGGAAGGCCCGGCTGTTTCCAGAAGCCAGTTAAGAATTGCATGGGCACAGCATCATGGCAATTATCCAGATCAAAAACGGTACTGGAATATATGGGTGGCTGATTTTGATTACTCTTCAGGGAAACCTCAATTGAAAAATCAACGAGTAGTGCTTGATAACTCTAAAGGTGAAGTGAAAGACGCAGTACTTGAGCCACAGAATTTCCGGCCTGGCGATGAAGATGAACTTACAATCCAGTCTAATCATAATGGAACAGAAGTTATGATGTTGAATATAAAAACCGGAGAATTGAATAACTACTCAAAGTCTCCAGTTTCATATGATGAACCTGAAGGTGTTTTTACAGATGGACAGTACAGATTGGTAGAGTCCAGCAGGCACCGAACAAAAGAAAGTACAGGGAGAAACATCGATATTTATAAGCTAAAACTGGATACTAATAACACATGGGAACGAATGACCTATTTTAATAAAAATGGAAAATTCAAGGCTTCCAATCCGGTAATTAGTGAAGACGGAAAATATATGGCCTTTATGGTCGCCCTTAGCGGGGAGGTGGCTGGGGTCGGACATGGAATATATATTATGGATATTGAAAAATACGAGAAACTAAAAGGAAAATGATATGGGATATTTTATTAAAATAAGGATCTAGTTTAAAAACAGCTATTATGGTTGAACCCCTTAAATTTAAGGCCATTGAGCTTGTTCGATATCAAAAATTCTAACAATGAAAGCAAATTTTCAACTTTAATCGCAAATATCAACGCTAGGTTAAACTAGAGCCTAAAATAATTAATGATATATCGATTAAAAGAGTTCAAAACATAAATGGCATAAATAAAATGGATAGAATGCATAAAATCATACAGAATACTGAAAATAAAAATAGCATTCAAGGAATAGATAGGCGGCAGTTTGTAAAAATTACTGGTATTGCTGCATTGGGGATCTCTTCAATGGGGGTCTCTTCAATGGGATTTTCAGAAATAAAGGCAAATGGAGTTTCAATTATTATCGACCCTGCTGATTTGATAGCAAGTGCGCCACCATCGAAATGGGCTGTGAAAGAGTTAGAGAAATCATTAACATTAAAAGGGATAGATGTTCATAAATATGAACAATTAAATCAATCTGAGGCGAACGACATATGCATAGTTGTAGCAGGCTTAAATTCATCCGTAGCCCAGGGACTACTTAAAACAGAGAAGACAACTATTCCGGCTGTATCAGAAGCTCTTGGTTTAGTACCGATTAATTCAGAAGGCAAACAAATATTGCTTGCTTGTGGCTACGACGAACGCGGTGTAATTTATTCACTTCTTGAACTTGCTGACCGTGTCCACTTTTCGACCCAGCCCTTAGATTCACTTAATATTCAAAAAGCTATTATAGAAAGACCTGCAAATGCCATTCGCAGTCTTAACAGGTTATTCGTAAGCGACATTGAAGATAAACCATGGTACAACGACAAAGAGATGTGGCCTCAATATCTCACTATGCTTACTACACAACGTTTTAACCGCTTCAACCTTAGTTTCGGGATTGGCTATGACTGGCTTCAAAATGTAACTGATGGATATTTTCTATTTGCCTATCCATTCCTTTTATCTGTGCCAGGGTATAATGTGCGTGTACCTCAGCTACCTGATGCCGAACGGGATAATAATCTCGAAATGCTAAAATTTATAAGTGATCAGACTGCAGCCCGAGGAATTGAATTCCAGTTGGGAATCTGGATGCACGGATATGAATGGCTGCGAAGTCCTAACCCTAATTATACAATTGAAGGATTAACTCCTGAAACTCAGGCTCCGTATTGCCGCGATGCTGTACGCGAACTTTTAAAAGCATGCCCTTCTATAAGCGGTATAACCTTCCGCATTCATGCTGAAGCTGGAGTCAGCGAGGGTAGCTATGATTTTTGGAGGACTGTTTTTAAGGGAGTAGCTACATGTGGACGTAAAGTCAATATTGATATGCACGCTAAAGGTATTGACCAGACAATGATTGATAAAGCATTAGAGACTGGATTGACTGTTACTGCCTCTCCCAAATACTGGGCCGAGCACATGGGAATGCCATATCAACAGGCTGACATACGTCCACAAGAAATTCCACCAAAACAAGATAAAGTTATAACTGATATGGTTTCAAACAATGTTTCTACTACTCTGAGTTCGGGGTCACGCAAGTTTATGCGCTATGGCTATGGAGATCTTCTTAAGAAAGATCGACGCTATGGAGTACTTTACAGGATATGGCCGGGTACACAACGGCTCCTGCTTTGGGGTGATCCTGTCACCGCAGCGGCACATGCAAAAGCCTTCAGTTTCTGCGGCAGCGATGGGGTGGAGTTAATGGAGCCTTTATCATTTAAAGGCCGTCGTGGTTCAGGTATTGCAGGCGATCGCTGTGGATATGTCGATGCATCGTTAAAACCACGTTGGGATTGGGAAAAATATCTTTACACCCTTAGAGTTTTTGGTCGAAAGATGTATAATCCTGATGCTACTTCCGATATATGGCAACGTTATTTAAAAAATCAATTTGGAGCAGGAGCGGAAGCCACCGAGTTGGCTTTGGGAAATGCTACACGGATACTTCCTATTGTTTTGACAGCTCATGGAACTTCCGCTGGAAACAATACTTACTGGCCCGAAATGTACACTAATCAGCCTATCGTCGTTTCGGATGATGATGATTATAGTTTTCTCTATGACACCCCAGACCCTAAAATCTTTGGTAATGTCACTCCGATGGATCCACAACTTTTTATAGGGATTAATGATTTTGTGAAAGAATTGCTCAAAGGTCAGTGCAATGGTAAATACACACCTATTGAATACGCCCAATGGATAGAAGATTATGCCAATGAAGCGGGCAAAAACCTTATACAGGCAGAAGCACAGGCAAAAGAAAAAAATGGCCCTGAATTTCGCCGGATGGCTATTGATGTATCGATACAGATAGGGCTGGGACGTTTTTTTGGAGCTAAATTCCGTGCTGGAGTGTTATATGCTATTTACGAGCAAAGCAATGATCGTGAAGCTTTAGAAGAGGCACTCAAAGCTTATCGAAGAGCTATAAAATACTGGTCAGAATTGGCTGATACAGCAAAAAGCGTATATATGCCTGACATTACCATTGGAAGAGAAGTCTGGCTGCGGGGGCATTGGCTCGACAGGTTGCCTGCAATGGCTGAAGATTTAAGTAATATGAACAAAAAATTGGATGTATATAGTGGGAACAGTACTTTGTCAGAAAATATAATTAAAGAGGCTATTAAAAAAGCAATGGGCAAACCCGTTCGAAACATTGTTTCTTGCAAACATACCCCGCCAAATACATTTGTTGCAGGCCAACCCTTAGATGTTGAATTCATTTTTGATAAAACACCGTTATCGGCAGTATTATATTACCGTCATGTGAACCAGGCAGAAAGATATCAAAAAATGGATTTGAATTGGAAGGGGAAAAATGCCAAAGCGAGCATCCCAGGAGATTATACCGACTCTCCTTATTCTATTGGGTATTATTTGGAGGTAAGAAATTCTCTGGATTCAGCGACGATTTATCCAGGATTCAATTCAAATCAGGCAAATCAACCTTATTTTATTGTACATAATAATTAGACACAAAAATTAGCAATTTATCATTAAATAAAATTAACAACTATGAAATTCATTATTTGCATATGTATCACAGTTTTTTCTTTTCAGGCAGTGGCACAGCAACTTACACACAGAAAAGCAGGTAACCCACTCGATCATCTGCCTTCTAATATTGAAGTGCTTACAAATTTTGGCGAAAGGGCAGACTTTTCTCCGGATAATAAACGTGTTGCCTTTATGGCAAAAAGTTTTGGTGATGCCATGGTAATCGATTTGGAGACCCGAAAAATCGATTGTTTGACGTGTAACGTACCGGGTGCGGCGTTTCTAAGGGTAATGCATCTGGTTACAGGGGATTATCTGCTAATCGGTCCTGATAGTTTTCAGGATATCAAAACAAGCCGTTCAAGGGACAACGAACTTTGGTTCTTAAGCAAGGAACCGGGGTCTAGACCGATAAAGCTTGGTATGAAGATGAGCGAAGGTGCGGCCATCTCAAAGAAGAGTATGAAGATTGCATTTTCACAAGTACCCG
>JAGXIO010000094.1 GCA_024635555.1 Saccharicrinis sp. | reverse complement strand
GAAGGAGGCAGGATTGTAGATAATGTTGGAGTTGATGACCAAGAAGGTGAACGGGAAAATTTATTTGTTTCGGGAATGGCTATTGACGTTGCCGAAAACGGAGAAGGTTATTTATATTGGGCTTACCGAAGTGACGGTAGCATTACTTCAGGTATTAAGCGTCTCAAATTAAACGACCCTAATGCTGAAGCTGAATATTATATTGAAGGTGTTGAAGCTTATGGTGTGGCGGTTGATAATACTTTAAGGTAGTATTTTTTTGCATTTTGTAAATTAAACAACTAGTTATTTAGGTTGGTGTAGTTTTCATTTTACCCCAAAAATTAAACGTAGACAAATGCAAGAATATAACAAACGATTTGCAAAGGAGTAGATGGCTGACGATCATTTGACCGCCAGTGCGCCTTTCAAAAACCATCCTGACGGTTTATCCATTTTATTGCGTTCAATTTCTACCGCTGTAGTAAGAACAACAACAATAGCCACGTCTAACAATATCCACAATTGAGAGTAAGTTGAATCCATTGGGTTCGATAATATTTTTAAAACACCATGCCCAAAAAATACCCAATGTTGGTATAATCTGAGCCAATAACACTTTGCTTAAGTATTATACAGCACAATTACCATTTGAACCCTCTGATGCCACCAGCTATGATGGACAGAAGCAACAAGATGATAAAAATGAAAAAGATGATTTTGGCTATACCCACCGCACCGGCTGCAATGCCACCAAAACCAAAAATACCTGCCACAAGGGCAATAACCAATAACACTAAAATTAATCGTAACATGATATTAAATTTTAAAGGTTAAGCAATAAGTTATATCCAAATCTAACTTATTGCTGGGTAAAAATCAATAGAATGCTATTTTCTTGCCATATTGGGCACAGCATTTGACATTTTACTGTCCAAGCACTTCTAATCTCCCTTATTTATGTGGTTTTTAAAATCGAACAAAGAAGTTTTTGCCGAACTGGGCGTTGATCCCGCGCGTGGTCTTTCAGAAAAAGAAGCTGAGGCACGGCTGCAAAAGCATGGTCCCAATAAGCTATCGTCGAAAAAGAGGAAAAGTATTTTCCGTCTTTTTGTGGAGCAGCTAAAACAGTGGCTCATTTATGTTCTGTTTGCTGCTGTGATAATTACATTTTTGATGGGCGAGTATATTGATGCCATCATCATATTACTGGTTATTTTTACCAATGCCATTCTCGGGGTAATTCAGGAGGTAAAAGCCGGGAAGGCTATCCAGGCGCTTCAAAAGATGACGCTTACCAAAGTTCTTGTCCGACGCGAGGGGGAAACCCGTGAAATAGATTCTGAAAAGATTGTACCCGGCGACGTACTTATTTTGGATGCCGGAAGGATGATTGCTGCCGATTTACGCCTTATAGAATCTGTAGAACTTCAAATTGAGGAGTCGGCTCTCACAGGCGAATCGGTTGCAGCCCATAAGGATGCTAGTGCCACATTTACCGACAGCAAAACGCCCTTGGGCGACCGGGCTAACAGTGCATTTATGTCAACAATGGTAACCAAGGGGCGCGGCGTGGCCATAGTGGTTGAAACAGGAATGAACACCCAAGTAGGCGAAATTGCAAAAAGCATCGATTCCGATGAGGAAACCAAAACGCCGCTCGAAATTCGTTTGGATAAACTGGGAAAAACGCTGGCCAAATTTGCCATAGGTATTTGCGTACTTATCATGGTCATTACCTTAATCCAAGGCCGTGATTTCGCCGATATGTTCCTGATTTCGGTATCTATGGCAGTGGCGGCTATTCCCGAGGGATTGGCGGCTATTGTTGCCGTAGTGCTTTCAGTAGGCGTTACAGGCATGTCGAAGCAAAATGCCATTATTAAAAGGTTGGCCGCCGTGGAAACGCTAGGTTCAGTTAGCGTGATATGCACCGACAAAACCGGCACCCTGACGCAAAACAAAATGACCGTTACGCAATTTGCGAATTTAGAAGTTCAAAAATCTATCGAAAATAAGGAAGACCTATCACCCGATGACGATGTAAAGTTGATGGCCAAGGCTTTTGTACTCAGCTCGGATGCCACTTATGAAAATAAGGAAGGCACCGGCGATCCTACCGAGATAGCGCTATTACTGTTTACCGACCAAATGCAGTTGAACCGAAAGGAATTGGCAGCCAACACCAAGCGCCTGGGTGAATATGCCTTCGATTCGGACCGTAAGTTAATGTCCACACTGGTAGAGGAGGAGGGAAAGTACACCGTTTATACCAAGGGAGCTATCGACAATTTGATAAAGTTATCGACCCATGTTAGGGTAAATGGCGAAGTGGTTGCAATTACCCAAGCACACCGAGATAAATACAGCCAAATAACTGATGGCATGACCAATGATGCCCTGCGAACCCTTGGCGTGGCATACAAACCGGTAGACCAAGTTGTTGACGCATCGCAAATGGAAAGTGATTTGATACTTTTGGGACTGGTAGGACAAATTGATCCGCCACGCACCGAAGTTCATACCAGCATCCAGAAAGCCAAATCGGCGGGCATTACTACTGTAATGATTACAGGCGACCACAAAAATACGGCCTTTGCCATTGCGAAGGAACTTAGCATTGCCGATAATATTAACCAAGCTATTACCGGACAGGAACTCGACGAATTCTCAGACAAGGAATTTTCGGATAAGGTAAGTAGCTATCGTGTATTTGCGCGCGTTTCGCCGGAGCACAAAGTAAAAATTGTGCGTGCGCTTAAAGCCAATGGCAATGTGGTATCCATGACTGGCGATGGGGTGAATGATGCGCCTTCGTTAAATGCGGCAGATATTGGTGTAGCCATGGGCATAACAGGAACCGATGTGGCCAAAGGTGCTTCGGACATGATACTTACCGACGACAATTTTGCAACCATAGTTTCGGCCATTGAATACGGCAGGAACATTTATGAGAATATTAAAAAGTCGGTCATTTTTCTGCTTACCTGTAATTTGGGTGAGGTAGTGGCCATATTTATGACACTACTTGTTGGCTGGGCTGCCCCGCTTATCGCCACCCAAATACTTTGGATAAACCTAATCACCGATTCCTTTCCGGCCATAGCTCTGGGCATGGATCCGGGCAACCCCGATGTAATGGAGGAGAAACCACGCGATTCAAAAGCAGGTTTTTTCTCGAAAACAACCCTAGTCCGAATGGTATTGGGAGGTGTGTTGATAGGGGCACTAACCATTTTTGCTTTCTGGATGGGATATGCCGAACACGGCTACTCACCTTTTGATAGCTCAGTTCCCGAAACTACGCTCGAATACGCTCGTACCATGGCTTTTATCGTATTGGTAATGAGTCAGCTGTTTTACTCCTTGGCCTTGCGCAGTAGTTATAAGTCCATTTTTACCGTAGGTATTTTTTCCAACAAATATTTGGTGGGTGCTTTGATTCTAGGTACTGGCTTACAATTATTGGTACTCAACTTCACCCCACTGCAACAGGCATTCCGCTTGCAACCCCTCGCCGCTATCGATTGGGTATTGGTGATAGGCCTAGGTCTTATTCCTCTCTTTGTTAATGAGTTGGTCAAGATAGGTATCCGATATAAGATGAGGAGGACTGTGTAGATTTGACATGCTCACGGGGTGTTGCAGACTACTCACGGGGTGACTATTTGCGTCACGTCTATAGTCACCCCGTGAGTAAAAAAGGAAGCAATCACCCCGTGAGTAAAAAGTAAACAGTCACCCCGTGGGTGAAATTAAATA
The DNA here is from genome assembly GCA_024635555.1 of Saccharicrinis sp. Classification (GTDB taxonomy): domain Bacteria; phylum Bacteroidota; class Bacteroidia; order Bacteroidales; family Marinilabiliaceae; genus Saccharicrinis. The sequence goes on along the minus strand of JAGXIO010000094.1, from coordinate 5,317 downwards.
AACAAATTCACATTCGATTGCTCAGCTTCTTCTAAATAATTGGCTACGCCGCCTATTTTTACACCATCTATCAGCTCCTCTTTCTGAATACCCATAATATCCATGCTCATTTGGCAGGCTATCATGTTGATACCACTTTTCTGGGCATGTTCAATCATGGTTTCCAGTGCATCTACGTTTTTATCCTTCATGCGAAGCTTCATCATGCGACGACCCATGCCACCCATGTTCATGTTGGATAGTTTAAGTTTTCCGGCATGTCCTGGCATCATTTTGTCGAACATGTTACCCATCATATCCTTTTTCACCTTGGGTCGGTTGGCATCTTTAATTACGTTAAGCCCCCAAAAGGTAAAAAACATGGTAACTTTTTTGCCCATGCTGGCTGCTCCGTTGGCTATTACAAACGAAGCTAGGGCACGGTCCATATCGTCGCTGAATACTACCATGGTTTTGTTATCGTTACCGGATTTTGCCATACCCTGGCTTGCAGTTTCCTTTTCACACTTTTCGATAATGGCCGTAATTTCGCCTGCATTGTTTTCGCGTTTAATTAATCGGTTTCCCGTAACGTTGCACCATGAGGCCACATCACTGTAAAATCCCGGGTCGGTAGCTGTTACTTCTAGCCGGTCGCCATACCCGATGGCATCAATGCTTTCTTTAAGTTTTAGGATGGGACCCGGACATTGCAATCCGCAAGCATCCACCGCAATCTGCTTCACATCTATTTTTGGCATCTCTTCATTTGTATTTTTTTGCATAGCTTGATTTGGTTTTTCTTCGTCGGTAAAAAATATAGGATTCGACTGCTCCCCCATAGCTTGTTTGTAAACTTTTAAACCGCCGGAGAGGTTGTAAACTTGGTCGAACCCGCTTTGCTTTAAAATTCGGGCGGCCACATAACCGCGCAGACCTACCCCACAAAAAATCATTATTTTTTTATCTTTGGGTATGCGGTGCAAATTATCGCGAAGCGAATCCAGGTCAATGTTAACAGCATCCTCAAAGGCATCGATGGAAAACTCCTCAGCAGTTCGCACATCCAACACAAACACATCTTTTTTAATCCGCTTGGCAAACTTAAAGGGCGACAAGGGTTTAAATAATCCATGAATGATATTTTCGGCATTATATCCTAACTGGTTTACCGGGTCTTTAGCAGAGCTAAACGGCGGGGCATAAGCATGTTCAATCTCTTGCAAATCGTAGATGGTACCGTTGTTTTTTATCACGGTTGCCAACAAATCTAACCTTTTGTCAACACCCTTATAGCCAATCACCTGTCCGCCATATAACCTGCCGGATTTGGGGTCGAAACTAATTTTGAGCATCATTTGCATTGCACCGGGATAGTAACCTGCGTGTGAGCCGGCATGTACAATGGTACAATCGTGTTTTATGCTATGCGCTTTAAGACCACGATGGGTCATGCCGGTTATGCCGGCCGTCATATCAAACACCTTGGCTATGGCGGTGCCTATGGAACCTTTGTATTTACGCGTGTGTCCGTATGCCATATTATCGGCCAAAATACGTCCCTGGCGGTTAGCTGGTCCGGCTAAAAATGCAATGGTGGGTTTACCAGTTATGGGATGAGGAAACTCGATGCTATCGCCAACGGCATAAACATCTTTCACCGATGTTTGTAGGTACTCATCTACCCAAATACCCCCGGTTTCGCCAATTTTTATGCCTGCTGCTTTTGCCAAGCTATTGTCGGGTCTAACGCCGATGGACAGAATAATAAAATCGGCCTTAATCACGCGACCGCTCGAAAGGTTTACTTCGATGGAATCGCCCACCTGCTTAAATTCCTTAACGGCATCTTCTAAAAACAGGGCTACCCCTTTTTCTTTAAAATGATGATGCAGGGGAGCAGCTACTTCGCTGTCCATCATATTCATTACTTGTGGAGCAGCTTCAACCACAGAAACCTTAACACCTTTGTGATGCAGGTTTTCGGCCATTTCCAAACCGATAAATCCGGCACCCACAACTACGGCGGTGCGCGGTGTGGTATCATCAACAAACGATTTAATTTTATCGGTGTCCTCCACATTGCGTAAAGTAAAAATATTGGGCAAGTTAATACCTGGGATGGGTGGTTTTATGGCCGAAGCGCCAGGCGAAAGAACCAGTTTGTCATAGGTTTCGTTATAGGTTTCGCCTGTTTTAATGGATAGTACGCTTACCTCTTTTTTATCTGTATTTACGGATGTTACCAACGACAATATTCGGATGTCGATGTTAAAGCGGGTACCAAAAGATTCGGGTGTTTGAACCAGCAGCTTTTCGCGCTCTTTAATTACACCTCCAATATAATAAGGCAAACCACAATTGGCATAAGAGATATGTGGCCCTTTCTCGAACATGATAATCTCGGCCTTTTCATCTACCCTTCTCAGCCGGGCCGCTGTAGTTGCACCTCCGGCAACTCCTCCAACAATTATGTATTTCATCTATTTAAAATTAGATAAGAGACTGTGAGAAAAAACCTGCCAGCCGGCAGGCTGGGATAAAAGACGGCTGTCCTTTAAATGATTTTCATCATTCTCCTGTGTGTTTTTTTGCATTTTTATTGAGGGTGCAAATATATGAATACTTTAATATGTAGCTATTTATATATTTATGTTCTTGAACATGGTTGTAATATCGTTTCATTAGAATTGATTATTGTCGTAGGATAGCATGCAGGTGCACGAAATAAAAATGGTATTAATTGCTAATCGTTCTGTAAATAACTTATTTTGCAGGCATGGAGTTATTGCAGATAAAAGGGGTTGGGCCTGTTCTTTTTGAGATTAGCAAAAAGGCAACACGTTTGCGTATCAAGCTAAAACCCTTTGAACCGGTTAAGGTTGTGGTTCCGGTTAATATGCACCCGAAAGAGGCGCTCGACTTTGTACAAGCAAATAGGCAGTGGATATTGGATAACATATCCAATGTAAAGGAAAAGGAAAACGAACTGACCATATTTGATGAATCTACACAATTTAAAACGCGCTCATTTTCTTTAGCTATAAGAAAGTCTCCACTCTCGACAATGCGTATGCAATTAAAAAATGGGTTACTGTGCATTGAATATCCGGCTCACATGCAAGTACAAGCTCCTACCGTGCAGGAAAATATTCGTTATGGCATTGAGGAAGCCATGCGGGTATCGGCCAAAAATTATTTACCAAGGCGTATGTACGAGTTGGCACAGCAGCATGGTTTTACTTACAATCAAGTATTTATCAAAAATTTAAAAAGCCGATGGGGTAGCTGTTCCTACGTAAATAACATCAACCTTAATTTACATTTAATGCGCCTGCCCGACCACCTGATAGACAGTGTGATACTGCACGAGCTTTGCCACACGGTGGAAAAAAATCATGGGCGTGGCTTTTGGGCGTTGATGCACAAGGTAACCAATGGCAAGGCTAAGTTGTGGGATAAAGAAATGAAACATTACCGAACCGTAATCTATTAAGTTTGAATAGTATATAACTGTTCGTTATATGTACGTTGTGTCCAGTTAAAAATACAATTAACTTTTAAACTCAGAAAAATTCTAAATTATTGATATATAGCATTATGTAGAAGTAAGTCTAATGTCTATTATCTAAAAATCTATTAAAACAATGAATTGGGATAAATTATTATCGACAAAGCGCACCGGGCAAGAGGAAAGGGTGCTGACCGGAAAACATCAGCGCACGCAGTTTCAACGTGATTACGACCGATTGATTTTTTCGTCACCCTTTCGTAGGATGCAGGACAAAACACAAGTATTCCCCCTGCCCGGAAGTGTATTTGTTCATAATAGACTAACCCACAGCCTCGAAGTGGCCAGCGTAGGCCGTTCGTTGGGACATAACATTGCCGAGTTTTTGCTTGAGGAAAAGAAAGTGGACAATGCGTTGGTACACGAAATTGGTTCCATAGTGGGTACAGCTTGTTTGGCACACGACTTGGGAAATCCTCCTTTTGGGCATTCGGGCGAATCGGCGCTGTCGCATTATTTTAAATGGGGCGATGGAAAAAAATTGAAGGCGGAATATGCCATTAGCGATGCACAATGGAACGACTTGGTTGAATTTGAAGGCAATGCCAATGCCTTTAGAATATTGACCCATCAATTTAAGGGGAGGCGCAAAGGAGGTTTCTCCCTTACTTATTCCTCGGTGGCTTCTATTCTAAAATACCCTTATGCCTCGGGCATGGCCAATAAAAAGAAGTATGGTTTCTTCCAGTCCGAAAAAGAAATGTTTGAGCAGGTGGTGCAGGAGTTGGGTCTGCTCCAAACAGCGCCCGGCATATATTGTCGCCATCCCTTGGTTTATTTGGTAGAAGCAGCCGATGACATTTGCTATCAGATTATGGATGTGGAAGATGCCCATAAACTTAGAATATTGGATACCCAAAGAACTAAAGACATATTGATGGCATTTTTGGCCGAGGAGGAAGATAAATCTACACGAGATAAAATTGAAGAGGTGAGTTGCGAGGTCACGGATATTAATGAGCAAATAGCATTTGTAAGGGCTTCGGTAATCGGGAAGTTGGTGGGTGCATGTACCCAGATATTTAAGGATAATTATGATGCAATTATGTCGGGCACATTTACCAACAGCTTAATAGACCATCTCACAGGAAAAACCAAAGCTGCGGCTGAATATTGCGCTCAGGTTTCGTTTAAAGAGATATATCGGCATCAGTCGGTAGTGGAGATAGAAATATCGGGCTTTAAAATATTAGGTTCGCTGCTGCACGAGTTTTCAAAGGCTGTTTTAAGTCGTGAGGATAAGTATAGCAGCATGTTGCTTGCCTTTATTCCGGAACAGTACAGCGCTGGAAACCAAGCTACAGCCTACCATAAATTACAATCGGTACTTGATTTCATCAGCGGCATGACGGATGTATATGCCCTTGATTTATACCGTAAGATAAATGGAATAGGATTGGCCGATAAAAGATTTTAATAGTGACGAAGTGAAAATGATAATGAAAAGAAACCTAACAAAACGGGGAAAGTAGAACCGGAAATTCAGTAGGATAGGGTCGATTTAATGGTACGCATATTGGGCAAATTAAAGGCTATCATTAACGATTAACCGTTTCCTGTTTTTCTTTAGAATAATAAATCTTCTTTTTTCTTATTTTTTTCGCAAAAAATTTGGTGATGTTTAAGTTTTAATGATACATTTGTAATTATATTTTTTTATTATTTACAAATTATTATGAAAGAAGGTAAAGTAAAATTTTTCAATGAATCAAAAGGTTTTGGATTCATTAAAGACAACGAATCAAACAACGAGTATTTCGTTCACGT
>JAGXIO010000093.1 GCA_024635555.1 Saccharicrinis sp. | reverse complement strand
CTCCGTATAACTAATGATCTGCTGCATGTTTTTAATGGTTTCAACCGGATATTGTCCTACAGAGGTTTCACCACTTAACATCAGCGTATCGGCACCGTCAAGCACAGCGTTGGCCACATCGTTTGCTTCGGCTCGGGTAGGCCTGAAATTTGTAATCATGCTTTCCATCATCTGGGTAGCAATAATCACCGGTTTTGACTGCTGGATGCATTTTTCAACAATAAGTTTCTGATACAAAGGAACTTGGTCAAAGGGGACTTCCACACCCAAATCGCCACGAGCAACCATAATACCATCGCTTACTTCAATTATCCCATCAATTTCGAGCAGCGCTTCCGGTTTTTCAATTTTGGCAATAACACTCGCATGGCCGTTGTATTTGCTGATTAATTCTTTTAGTTCAAGTATATCCGAAGCTTTTCGTACAAACGACAAGGCAATCCAATCCACTCCATGTTGTAGCGCAAAAACAGCGTTCGAAATATCTTCTACAGTCATGCATGGCAGCGAAACCTTGGTATTGGGCAGGTTTACCCCTTTGTTTGACGAAAGTGAGCCTCCATAAATGACTTCTGCCCGAACGGTATCCTTTTTATTGGTTTCAGTTACTTCGAGCTTTATTTTGCCATCGTCTATTAAAATTGTTTCTCCAACTTTAATATCTTTGGGGAACTCCCGATAGCTCATGTAAATATGGTCTTTAAGTCCAATACATTTTTCAGTAACAAAGGTTATTGCTTCGCCTTTTACCAGATTAATCAGATTATTTTCAATTTCGCCTACCCTGAGTTTTGGCCCTTGTAGGTCAGCGAGTATGGCCACATTGGTTTCCAATTCCTGATTCAATTCTTTAATCAGATTGATTACCCTCAAATATTCTTCTTTCGAGGAATGCGAAAAATTCAGCCTAAATACATCAACTCCTGACCAGATTAATCTTGAAATAATAATTTTTGTAGAAGACGCCGGACCTAAAGTTGCAATTATTTTGGTTTGTGAATTTACTTGCCTCATAGTTATCATCTTTTATATTCAAAGTGAACGTTCTTCATCTTCGATTGTTTTTTGCTTCTGGAGCAATTCAAAGATTTTATTAATTTTATCCACTTCAACTTTATAACCAACGCTCCTATTTCTTTGCTTTAATATCTTTATTTTCAGATTCCTCAGATGCAATTTTCATAATTTTCTTAGCAATATTTTCAGGTGTAAGAATAAAATCGATGCACCCACTTGCTATTGCACTCTCAGGCATATCCGGTTGCCCCGCAGATTCGGGCTTCTGTGCAATGGTAATACCACCCACTTCTCTAATACCGCAAAGTGCTGCTGCACCATCACCATCATAACCGGAAACAATAATCGCGATAAGTTTGCCATCCCAGTTTTTTGTCAGGGATTTCATGAAAACAGTAATTACATCGGGCCATCCCCAAGGCTTTGATATCGGCTTTAAGCGGAACTCTCCATTTAAAACATGCAAATCACTTTTTTCTGGAATGATGAATACATGGTTGGGCTTAATGTCTAATTTTTCTGTAATTAATTTAACCGGCATCTCGGTGTGTTGGGGGAGAATCTCGTGAAGTAGCGTTGCAACCTGTCTAAGATGATTAACGATGACAAGGGCAACACCCATATCAGGGGGCATATTTTTCAGCAGTCGAGTATAAGCGTCGAGACCACCGGCAGAACCGCCTACACAAACTATAGGAAAATTTCTTTTAGTACTTTTAGGTTCCATAATGAGTTTATTTTTTTTAATTATTTTCATGTGTTTATAATTTATTTTTTTTGCCACATAGCTTGCCCCGACCCTTCGGGGGCTCGTTTCTTATGTATTTATCACTTAAACTAATGCTTACAATCTCAATACTTCGTTATATTTTTGTAACTATCTGAATGTTAGAGTTTTTGCTGAGTTACGCGATTTTTGCTAACTCCTTTATAATATAGCGCTTGTAAATAAGTCTAATGTCTATTATCTAAAATCTAACGATCTATTGAATCTCATCTCCTCAAAAAATGGTGTTCTTTTTTCTTCCACACATTTTACGGCATATAAATACATTGCTGCACTCCAAGTTTGCCAGTCTTGTCCCATTGGCTTCCCATCCTGTGCTTTAATCCATTCATTAAATCCAAATTCAAGATTTTCTGTGCGGGATAATTTAATACAATGCGTAAGCTCAATCAGTTTTTCTTGGGCAAGTTTAAATCGTTTGGCCGCAACCAAGACAGCCACATAAAATCCACTGACAAAAGGCCATATTCCGCCATTATGGTAATCTCCCGGATTGTTATATTTAGCATATCGCTCAAGCCAGTCGGGATCATCCGTCTTAATATAAGGAAAAAAATTGGGAGGCAAATCACATTTTAGCTCTCCATTGTTTTTCATTGCAGTACATTCCTCTTCAATCCACGAAATCATTTCGTTGGCTCTCGAAGGCGAAGCAAGTCCAGAGAGAATGGCAAGGCTGTTTCCAAGCAAATCGAAACGCTCGCTGCTATATATTTTATAGGCCCAAAAGGCATAATATGGTTTATGTTTCACCACCAAACCTTCGTGCACATGATGGTGTTTAGTTTCTCCGGTAATGGTAAAACGACCCATGTCATGTCGCATATTTTTTGCTGATTTATCCTTGCCGAGCATTTTAAGATAACTGTAAACAAGTGTATTTACATACAATCCGTACCCGGTTACCCATTGTTCGTCGCGCCAGTCGCTGGTGGGTTGTTGCGCCACCAATGATTTGTCCGAAGGGCTTTGATAGCTCATCCAAACCAATGATTTTTCAACTGCCTCGGAGAGGAAATCAACTTCGCCGGTTACTTTTCGGAATATCCCGGTTGCCAGTAAAAATAGGGGAGTAGTATCACTGGCACCGCGATCGTCCTTGTCGTGCACCAATGAAGTAATATGACCATGCGTTGTCTGATTTTTTGCCAGCGTTTCAAGCACTTTCCGAACGCTGTTGAGTAATTCTTGATTTCCTGAAACTGCAATTCCCAACATAGAAATCATCAAATCCCTAGTATAAGGTTCAGGATAACCCCACCCGGCTGTACGAGGCAAACCATGAAATGGTCCATGGGCATTATGGAGCAGGACTTCGAGGGCGGCTTTTTTTGCCTCTTCTATCTCTTTTCTGTTATTGGCTTGCATAGTCATATCATGTTAATTACTCGTATTTAATTAAATATTATCCTTCATAAAGCCGAAGCCTGTTTTTAAGCGCAATAAGTTCATTCTGTTGGTTCTCTATTCGCTGCAACAAATAGCTTATAGTCTCAATCCCTTCGAGGTTAATATCCAAATCGTAATAGAAACGAACATATTTTTCAAGCTGAGGAAGCTGCTCCTTTTCAACAAAGCCCTTTGACTCTATTATTCTGATTTCAATTAATCCGTTTTGCTGCAAAAGGTTTACAAAAGAAATCTCGATATTGTGATTGACACAGAAATCATTTACCGCTATTAAATCCTCTATTTGTGTTACTTTCATGATAAAAGATTAAGATTTTGATAACTCAGTAAATAAGCTTTTTTGCTTTTCGGTTAATTGGGTTGGGATTTTAACCGTATAGGTAATGTATAAGTCGCCGAACTGCCCCTCCTTTTTATAAACAGGAAATCCTTTCCCTTTAAGTTTTACCTTGCTTCCATTTTGCGTTTCGGGCTTTACTTTTAGTTTTACTTTTCCGCTCAAGGTATCGAGGGTTATTTCGCCACCCAGCACCGCTGAGTATAATTCCAAATCGACATGCGTATATAAATCATTTCCCAGTCTTTTTATTCCGGGATGATTGGCTATTGAAAATGTTATATACAAATCGCCATTTGGCCCGCCATTTATTCCCTGCCCGCCATGTCCTGTAATTTTAATGGTTTGCCCGTTTTCAATGCCGGCAGGAATGGTAATGCGAATATTTTTCCCATTAACGGTTAGCGTTTGTTTATGGGTTTCAAAAGCATCCAATAGGTTAAGGTGTAACTCGGCATTAAAATCCTCGCCTCTAAATTTTACCTGTCCACCTCTGCCTGCTCCTGCGGAACCACCAAACATGGATTCAAAGAAATCAGAGAATCCTCCATCGGATTGCCTCCCTGAATACCTTTGTCCACTTGAATTCGATGATTGTTCCTGATACTGTTTTGCATTTTCAAAATGCTCAGCATGTTGCCAATCGTTCCCGTATTTGTCGTATTTCTTTCGTTTTTCAGGGTCACTAAGTACTTCATTGGCTTCATTAATTTGCTGAAAGTTCTGTTTCGCATCTGCATCGTTGGGATTCAAGTCGGGATGATATTTTCGGGCCTGTTTACGGTAAGCCTTTTTAATGTCGCTTGTAGTGGCCTTTTTGTCTAAGCCTAATATTTTGTAATAATCTATGAAATTCATTTGTTCGTCAGATAACAGATAAATAAAAGGCACGTTTGCGCCCAATTCTTAATAAACCGCCTGTAACGTTAACAACTTTGTTTTCTACTCTTTTTCATGATATTTTCATATTAAAATCATGAGTCCATATCAATATATACCCAGTTTATCATTGATAATATGTACAAATCGCTTTGCCACCACCCGATAATCAAAATTGGCCACAACTCGCTCTCTTCCTGCTTTGCCCATTTTATCGCGCATTTCGGCATCTTTCATCAGCCTTAACAAGTACTTTGCAATATCCTGAACATTTGCCCTATAATCAACTATGCGCGGTGCTTTAAAAATTATTTTATGATGATCTTCAAATCCCGATTCTTCGCCAAGCAGCACTTCGTTTACTACAATTTTCCTTGCCACTTTAGCCAGCAAGGCCGTTTCTCCATGAATTAATGTATCCAGCATCCCCATCGCTTTTATACTAACCACCGGTTTTCCACACGCACCCGCTTCCACCTGCGGCATTCCAAAACCTTCCAAGCGTGAGGGAGCAGCATAAATATCACATGCCCCAATCAGATAGGGCATAAAATTTCGCGATATGGTATTGGTGGCATACGTTACATTTTTTTCTATGCCAAGACGACTTGCCATTTCCAGGTCAATGAGGTTTTGAATTTTTGTACGTGGCTGCGGCCAAACTTTACATACATATTTCCAATCGGGCGCTTTGGTATCGATAATGGCCAGTGCCTGCATCACCTCCTGCGCCCCTTTAGAAGCAGCGTCGCCGCCAACAGTGAGAATCATTAACTGGTCGGGCGAAATACCCAAAGCTTCACGAACGGCCAAAATTTTCGGATCATCTTTGTCGAAAGGAATAAATGTATCCGTATTGCATCCTACCGGTAAAACTTCAATTTTGCTGCCATCGATACCGTCGCGAACGTACATTTCCTTTACCCAATTTGACGTTACCAGAATAAGAGGCAGCGCATTTAACACTTCCTGGTAATTGGCAATATAACCATCGGCAACCAGCCATGGAACCGCTTGTATGCCATACCGCTGTGGGTGAAGAACCAACTGTGGTGTGTGTCCCCAGTATCCAACGCCAACAACAACATCGGGCTCAAACCAGCGATAGTACCATTCCTTTTCCTGTGCCGATTCAAAATGCACCGCATGGGCATCAATTCCCATTTCAATAAGTCCTTTGTAAAGCAAATCTCCCTGGGTGGCAAGTCCTCCTGGTGAAGGAGGATAATCATATAAAACCAATACTTTCATCTGTTCAGAATTAGCAAAATCTTTATAACCAGTGTAATTTTCAATAATTTTTCTAAGTGACCCATTTGTTTTCACCTACCTAAAGGTTAGGCAGATGCCCATGCAGGTTTCATTTGTAAACCCCTCCATTATTTAGCCATTTTTTTGCGACAAATGAATTTGTAAATTGCCAGAATGCTTCTTCGCGGGGTGTTGTTTGTAACTCCCAGCTGTCTTTTCCAAAGCCATACGTTTCGCTTAAAATATGGTGCTTTCTCAGCCAGATACGTTTAGTGAGTGGCCTATAAACAGTCGCACTTTTCATCGGCTTCGGATGGTATGTTTTATTTCCATCTTCGTAAGCAAAAGTGCGTAGTTCATTCGTAGTTATTTTGCCATTTTTCCATAGGTTTATAACAGCCCGACTTACTTCCTCATGCCGCAAATGGCGGGTATATTCGCCGTTTGGATTATGGGAGATAATTAGCTCGTAATGCTTTTGGGGCAACAGATCCAGAATGGTTTGCTCAAGCTCTTCTTCATCAAGCGGATGCTGATCGGGACCGTCATCCAAGTCACCCATAACCCCTTCTGATTTAAGCACTTTTAATGCTTTATAAAACCTTGCGGCCCGATCGGCATCGCTTCCTCGGCACAACGAAACAATAAAACAATTCCAATGTGGATGGCTCAATATGGTACCACCTGCCCATAATGTTTCGTCATCGGGATGGGCTACAATTACGGCAACATTTTTAGGTTTTATATCAACCATTATATTTTAATAGTTAATCCAAACTTTCCACCGCTAAATGCGTTACCTCCACCAAATTCAAGGTTTATACCCACTTTATTACTAAAATAATATCGGCCTCCAATCTGTGCGCCAAGCCCAAGTCCAGAATTATGAGAACCTTCATAATCGTTAGGAGAGGTCCAGTTATAGAAGCCAATATTTAATCCGGCGTAAAAGTCCCAGGGCGAAGAAATATCCAATACATTATTAAAATGATAATTGGCATTTCCTAAAACCCCGATAACTGTGTGATTGTATTTATTCTGCTTCCAGTTATCATTATACGTGCGGAAAGATAATTCCCCACCCAAAGTAATATCGGGGTGTATACCATGATCGAATCCAAAATAAACAGGAACACCCCACGAAGAAAATCCAACCCCAAAATTAATTTGTGATTGGCCTTTTGAAATAGGTCCTTGTGCAAAAATTGCACTGCATGAAATCATTAATACGAAAATTAAAATTTGCTTTTTCATCATGTATATTTTTTGTGTTTACTATTTAATATTTACTATATCCTTATCATTAATACTTTTGCATAACAGGAACGAATGCATGTTTTGATTTATCCCTGATTTTTTCAGAATGATTCAGCGACCTGAGTTTAGGAAGCTCATTATAAGCTTGCTGGTGCTCCATACTTGGTGAATTTACCTTATCTACACCTAGCCAACCATTTCCGAAAATAGCTTTCCAAAAAGTTCTTGTAGAGGGGGTGTCATTATCGAAATTGTCTTCCTTTGTTTTCATTGTTTCCGTGTTTTAATTATTTAAATGAAATTAAGCTAAACAGAGCCGGAATGTTTTACACAATTCAGAATAAGAGTTACATGATTCACACATTTTATACGTAGGGGATGCAGAAGGTAATTGTGATATAGCACAGATGTAGTGGCATGTAGTCAGTAAGGCGAGTACTGTCAATTGGAATTTGAAATATCCTTATGGACAGCAGACTAGTGCCTTATCGAGGAATAGTGGATTGAATTACATTCCCTTGAGGATGATAATTAAAGGTCAGTAGATTATTACCCACCCATCTCATGAGCTCTAATTTTCAAAAAACCTATTTACTAACTGTACTGCAATTTGAATTTGGAGATATCTACAACCGACAGAAGGCATTTTTGATCATCATCCGTAACAACGCCTTCCATATACACAGAACATAGAGGTTTATTATTGTAACCCAATAGTATTTCGCAGGATTCTTTTGAATTACTGGTATAAACTTTTTTGAAGAAATTGTTAAAAGCTGATCGTGAACCTTCTGAAACATAGAGTTTGAAATTGCTGCCTATCAAACTAAAACGTCTATCTCCAAGCATTTCGGCACCTGTAAAATTCAATTCACAAATGGCACCTTCCTGATCGAGGGTAAAAAAGGCCATGGGTGACAAATCGAACAACAAGGTGTACTTTTTTAGTGCCGTTTCGGCTGTTACGTATGCCTGCCGCAATTCTTCATTCTGCATTTCCAGCTCTATCTGGTGTACCTGCAATTCGTGAAGGAGTTTCTTCACGTCAGTTTCTTCCTCTATAACAAACTTTTTTTGCTTGTTATCACGGAGTAATTCTTCTGCTTTACTGCGCAACATTTTGGCATCAGTAAAATCAATTTCTTCGCTATACATGACTTTATTTTTTTGTTGTAATTATTACTCCTGAGGCTAACTTTTGACTGTTAAAAACAACACTGACCATCATTTCAATTTCCAATTCTGTTCCCTTTGCCCCAACTACATTCAGTTTTACTTGATTTATATCAGCCTTTTTCAGCAATTGCTTCAGTTTTTGTTCTGTTTTGTCCCTTAATGGTTTTGGCACAAACAATTCGATGTAATTTTTATTGATAACCTGATCGTGTTTCATTCCAAAAAATTCTTCTGCCGTTGAATTATACTCCTGTATTTTCCAATCTGTTGATAATTTTATGATTACATCGCTGGTTGAATTCAGGAGTAGGCGAAGCATCTGGCTGGTTTCATTCACACTCTCTTCAACCTGCTTTAAATCCGATATATTGACAAAAGTAATTACCAAACCGTCAATCCTATCATCAAAAGTGCGGTAAGGCATAATTCGGATCGAAAACCACCTTCCGTCCTTGGTTGGAATTTGCTTTTCAATAAATATGAGTGTTCTCAACACTTCCAGCGCATCTTCAGCCAAGTCGGGATAATTAAGTTTGGAAACCTGATCGGTAAAAGGCCGCCCGATGTCGCCTTTTATGAGTTTAAAAATTTTAGTTGCCTGATTGGTGAAACGGCGGATGTTCAGTTCCTTATCGAGAAAAAGTGTGGCAATATCGGTGCTGTTAAGCAGGTTTTTCATATCGTCGTTAACCCGCGAATAATCATCAACTTTCGACTGCTGCTCAGCATTTACAGTTTGGAGTTCCTCATTTAAACTTTGCATTTCTTCTTTGGAGGTGGTGAGCTCCTCGTTGGCCGATTGCAATTCTTCGTTGGTCGATTGTAATTCTTCGTTGGTCGATTTCAACTCCTCCTGCGAAGTTTGCATCTCTTCTGAAATGTTCTGTAATTCTTCACGCGAGTGCTGCAACTCCTCCTCAAGCTCTTTTTCTCTAACACTGGAAACCGACTGTTTACCTCTTTTTAAAGGTGTTTTGTTTTCTGCAATTTTGGCAACATCTTCAAAAATTATAAAAATCTTCCCTGATAAGGCTTCCGGTTTATTAATCCAATTAATATTAACGTTTAGGTTAATTGTGCTTCCACTTGTTTCAACTTTAACATTGTGCAATTTTACGGTTTCCTTTTTGGTAATTACTTTTCTAAAGGCAATGGCAAAATCGTTTTGGTAGCCAGGTCGTAACATGGCAAAAACATTCATATTTGCCTTTCCTACAGCAGGTTCCAGATATTTACCAGTCCGTCCACTGATGTAGAGGATGTCGCCATTTTCGTTTACTAAAACACCGGCAGGTGTAAATTGATTCAACAACAATTGATCGGCTAGCGTTTGAATATTCATGATGCGTTTCTCAGGTTTTTTGTTCTCAAAATTGGCCACTTTTGGTCGTGAAAAGGAAGATGGAAAATTGTATAATCCTGGATTCAGACCCGAGTCAAGGCGTTTATAAATTTTCAGACTGGAATTTTCGATTGTAAAAAGATGACTTTGCGATCCCAGTGATTCTGAATTACCGAGGAGTAAAATCCCATCAGGGCTAAGGCTGTAGAAAAACAGGCCAAGCAGCTTTTCCTGTAACTCAGGACCTAAATAAATAAGCAGGTTCCGGCACGAAATAAAATCGATGTTCGTAAAAGGAGGATGCATGATTACATTATGTAAGGCAAATATAATACTCTCCCTAATTTCAGTATTTATGCGATAACCCTCATCCGTTTTGGTAAAAAAACGGTTCAATCGTTTTGGCGAAACATCGGCTTCTATATTTACAGGGAAAATACCTTTTCTGGCTGTTTCAATGGCTTCACTGTCCAAATCAGTGGCAAATATCTGCATGGTTAATTCTCCATGCGGATCAATTTTTTCCATTGCTTCCTTAAGCACAATAGCCAAGGAATAAGCTTCTTCACCGGTAGAGCATCCTGCAACCCATGCTCTTATAGTTGTGGTTTTCGACTGCTGTTCGATTTTTGCGGGTATAATTGTTTCTTTTAATTTATCCCAAACTAAAGGATCGCGAAAAAAATTGGTAACGCCAATCATCAGCTCTTTAAACAGGATATGCACCTCTTCGGGGTTTCCCTGCAAAAAATGAACATACGAATTGATTTTATCAATTTTATGCACGTTCATTCGCCTTTCGATACGGCGGTAAATCGTATTTTTTTTGTAGAGCGAAAAGTCGTTTCCGGTGTGTGTACGTAATAAGATAATAATTTTTTCCAGCGCGCTTTTATTGTCCTTTTCTGCATTAGAATCCGATTTTACTACTGGCTCATGTTCAATAAATCCCCTCAGCTTTAAATAAATTTCCTGGGGTGGCGCAACAACATCCACAATTCCCAATTTAATAGCATTACGCGGCATGCTGTCGTGTTTTGCCGTATCGGGTTCTTGTACGATTACAATTCCGTTTTTTTCTTTAATCGCTCCAATGCCGATGCTGCCATCAGAGCCCATACCTGAGAGAATAATACCAACTGCAAACTCCTCTTGATCGCTGGCCAGTGAGCGAAGAAAGAAATCGATGGGAAGACGCATGCCCCTTGCTTCAATAGGTTCAAACAAATAAAGCACTCCCTTTAAAATGGACATGCTTTTGTTGGGCGGGATAACATACACACAGCTGGGCTGCACCTTCATCCTATCTTTCACCTGAAAAACTTTCATTTTTGAAATTCGCTGAAGCAGTTCGGGAAGCATACCTTTTTGCGTAGGATCCAAATGCTGAATAACAACATACGCCATTCCGCTGTTATCGGGTACATTGCTCAAAAGTTGCTCCAACGCTTCTAATCCACCGGCCGAAGCCCCTATTCCTACAATAGGAAAAAAGCGGGTCTTTGTAGCAGAATCCTTCTTTTTGGATGGTGTGGCCGGTTTCATTTTTTTGGTTTTCAATGTGAATTATTTATAAAATTTATTGGGTATTAAAATAGAAAACTAAATGTAAGGTTTTGTTACAAAACTCAAGATAAAATTTGCATAATTCCCACATTTTTGCAAAACACCTGATTTGAATTGGTGTATTCCGAATTACTTCTTTTGGCCTACTGATTTTCAATTCTCGAAATCCCCCCAAATAAGTGAATAATGTAACTATTAATGGAAATTGTGTAAAGTTTCCCAGTTAAAACAAGTCTACCTTTATTAAAAATAATTTGAACAATTTAAAAACAATGAGATGAATAAGCTAAAAATGGGTTTGGTTGTGGTTTTAAGTGCTGCCTTTATTTTTACGGGTTGTGCTTCATGGAATAAAACACAGAAAGGGGCGGCAGTAGGAACCGCGACTGGCGGAGCAGCCGGTGCAGTAATTGGTCGTGCCTCTGGAAACACGGCTCTGGGTGCAATAATAGGCGCAGCAGTTGGCGGCGCTTCGGGTGCTGTAATTGGCCGCCAGATGGATAAGCAGGCCGAGGAAATTAAGAAAACAGTTCCCGATGCAAAAGTTGAACGTGTTGGAGAAGGTATAGTGGTGGAATTCAGTAGCAACGTGCTGTTTGGTTTTGATAAATCAAACCTGTCGGACGAAGCAAAAGCCAACCTTAATAAACTGGTTATTGTACTGAATAGTTATCCCGATACCAATATCGAAGTTCAGGGACATACCGACAGCAAAGGAAGCCAGGCGTATAACCAGACTTTGTCGGAACAACGTGCTGGGGCTGTTTCAGGATATCTGTCGGGTAAAGGCATAGCCTATAATCGTTTAGCAACGAAAGGATTTGGTGAAAACTCACCCAAATACGCCAACAATACAGCAGAAGGTCAGATACAAAATCGCAGGGTGGAATTTTTGATTACTGCCAATGAAAACATGAAGAAGGAAGCTCAAAAAAATGCAAATTAATTTATCAAATAACTAATAACAAGAAAAGATGAAAACAAAAATATATTCTTTTACACTAC
This sequence comes from Saccharicrinis sp., assembly GCA_024635555.1. Taxonomy (GTDB): domain Bacteria; phylum Bacteroidota; class Bacteroidia; order Bacteroidales; family Marinilabiliaceae; genus Saccharicrinis. Next base: position 15,380 of record JAGXIO010000093.1, on the reverse strand, counting down.
TCTTTTTACTGGCAATAAGTCAAACCTTTGCTCAAGGTACTGAGAACTCAAAAATTTCGTTTGGCATACTCGGAGGGCTAAACATGCAAAACCTAAACGGTAAAGATATGGACGGCGATAAACTCGAAAATGATATGATAGTAGGTTATCATGTTGGCGTTAATGTTCAGATTCCTGTTGCTCCTGAGTTTTACTTTCAGCCTGGATTAATGCTAAGCACCAAAGGAGCAGAAAATAAGGGTGATTTATTAACCAGTACCTATAAGCTCTCGTATATTGAACTTCCTCTGAATTTTGTTTACAAAGCCCTGCTTGGCAACGGTTATTTTATGTTGGGGTTTGGACCTTATTTGGCGTATGGAATAGGGGGCAAAGCTACTATTAAAGGTGGTCCTGCAACGCTTGAATCGGATATAGAATTTCAAAGTGAAGTGGAATCGGGCGACCCCTTAACCACTACCTATTTTAAACCATTCGATGCTGGGGCAAACCTATTTTTTGGATATGAACTATCTGCTGGGCTATTCCTCCAACTGAACGCACAACTCGGTATGCTTGATATTAATCCTGACGACAAACGTTTTCCGGATAATGATTTATCAATTAAAAATACCGGATACGGGCTTTCGGTAGGGTACCGATTTTAGCAAATTAGATGCAATCCATATACAAAAGGCTGTCTTTCCACAAAAAAGACAGCCTTTTAAATTCGCTATAAATTAGCTTTTTGTATTTCTGATTTTCCTATAAAGTGAAGGTGTTAAACCAGTCGTTTTTTTAAACTGATTTGATAGATGAGCCACACTGCTGAAGTTCATTTTGAAAGCTATGTCGTTTATGCTAATATCTGAATAGATAAGCAGCTCTTTTACACGTTCAATTCGTTGTATTATAATATACTTTTCAAGGGTAATATTTTCCTTCTGCGAAAAGATATTGCTAAGTGCACTGTAACTACAAGCCTCGTTCACTTTTTTGACGATATAATCGGAATGATTTTGTTTTGGGAGATCATCAGAAAGATAAATCAACTGACAAACAGCTGCTTTTATTTCAGCCACTAGGCGGCTACTTTTATCCATAAATACTTCCAAGCCAAAACTTTTAAGCGCCGAATCAAACAGCTGTAGTTTCTCATTGGAAATATCGCCTTCAAATTCCACTTCGCCCAGTTCCACGGTAATATTTTCAAACCCCAGTTTAATCATTTCGTGCATCACCAAAGTTTTGCACCTGATGCTTTCCATATTTCTAATTTTCAGAATCATTCAAGTTGTGTTTCGTGTTTTACTCTTTAAACCAGATGCTACTACCCCAATATCAAAATGCGTTATTAAAATATAAATATGTTACATAGTTAGTGTAAAGATACAAAGAATTTAAGACTTCACATATTTAGGCTTGTTTTCGACTTATCGGAATAGTATAGTTCCTGGTTTTCCGATTTCAAAATCACGGAAGCCAAAATCAGCAGTTTCGAAAGAGTTGAATTTAAAGACATTAGTACCCGTGCCTGGAATTTCGGGATAGAAAGAAAAGGAGAGTTGAAAAGTACTCATCACCAGGTTGTCGTTTTTTATTAAAACACCCAAGCCAATTTGCGAATACACTTTACCTGCTCGGAATCCTGTTTTAGCATTACCAAGCATACCCAACGAGAAAGACAAATAGGGGCCAAAATGAAAGCCGATAAAATCCCATGGGGCATAAAATTGTGTTTGCGAAGTTACCAATATACGACCGTTACCTGACAATGCCGGACTGTTAAATCCTCTCAAACCATATTCGTCGTTTATAGTTAAGCTATCGTAATCCATACGGTTGATGCCAACAATCAGCTGAGGTTTTACAAATTGTCTGAACTTCCATGGCCCCATTTCAATCAGGTTAGTAAAATAATTTAGGTCTGCGCTAAAAATACCCTGTTCGGCCTTGGAAGCATGCAGGAATGTACCATATTCGAGGTTGGAACTCAAGTAACCCCATGAATAATAATTCCCTGAAGAAAAGCGCCCTCCTACATAAACACGCTCTACCTCATTTTTTTTCTGGTACCCTCCGGTAACGCTGAGGACTTTCCCTACCGGAACATCTTCTGTAACACCAAATTGGAAAATAAAATTATCCTGTACATATAAGCGCGAGGAAACGCCCAGGCTAGTAAGATAAAAATCCTCATCGTTATAAAACTGAAGTGTATCAATGGTTTCAAGGGGTTTTTTAAGAAAACGGGTTCGGATAAATCGTGCCGTTGAAATAAAATTAGTTGTGCGTTTATAGTCAGTATTTCCCTTGAAAATACGAAATGAATTTCCGGCCCAGTAATCTTGCTGGTTGTATTTAAAATTCATATAGTTAACGGACCACATTGAATCGGTATCCAGGTATTGCGAAAAATTGATACCTGCTGCCCAATTTGCAAAAGGCGAAAAAAACGGCCTGTCAATGGCTATACTTTTAATATAGTTTCCATTTTCGTCGTTGCCGTATTGTAAGGTCGAATTAATATAGGTGTTGCGGAAATTTGGAACAAAGTATTTTGTTCGGAAGGCATAGTCGCTGGATGAGTGATTCCAAACAAGGTTATTTTCGAACTCATGCCCTAAGCCCAAAAAATTATTATCTATAAGATTAAAAAAAATACGCGAAGCAGAACTCGAACCTCCCGGAATAAGACTCCATTTATCTAATTCGCGAATAGATATATCAACAGAATCAGGGCTTTCAGGTACCATATCAACATAAAATCTTACATCGGTGACATAACTCATGCTGCGAACCAAGCGTTCGGATTCTTTTACCCGCAATGCATCGAAGGATTGATTTTTACGGATGAGTAATAAGTTTCGTATGGTACTTTCCTTTGTTTGTATGTGAAAATTATTTCCTGCTCTGGAAATAAAATTTTGCGACGAACTAACGGAATCACCAATTGAATTTCCAAAAGGATCCAGTGTTATGATGTCTATATTTCGTATTATTTTTCCTTCGAATGTGGAATATGGTTTTTGTATCAGCCTTTTGTTTTTCTTTATTTGGGACAAATCGGGTGTTACCGGTTTAAAAAACAAGCGGAACATAAATTTGGTAAACTTACTTCGGTTGCTATAGTCTTCAATATTTTCATAAATATATTGGGTCGAATCTTTAGGGCTTGAGATTTCCTGTGCAAATGCCTTGTTATTTGCACAGGATGAAATGAGAATCAATATGAACACATATCTTAAGCACATTTTCGCTTTACATTTCCAACCGTTTATTTCCCATCTGCATTGTTCACGCTATCCTTGTTAAGCTTTGCCTCTTCTTTTGCCTTACGTTTAAAATATCCTCTGAAAAATATATTATGCTTGAGTGCTTCCATGTTTTCATTCAGTCCCTGTGAACTCTCTTTAAGGTTTATCAAAGTTTCTGTTAAAGTTTCTGCTGTAGTCGAATCCCGAATTAACATGCCTAGTGTGCCCTCACCGCTGTTAATTTTCGTCATCATCTCTTTGAGCTCGTTAGAAGCATCTTCCGTTTTGGCGCCTGTTTTCTTTAAACTCTCCATAAACTCAGAAACATTTGCCTGGGTAACTTCGATTGTTGCATCCAATCCTTCCGAACTGTGTTTGAAATTCTCAATAATCTGATTGATATTTTCCGCAATTGTAGAATCTTGTATTAACCTGCCCAGTGTGCCTTGTCCGCTATTAATATTGGTCATTATTTCAGCAAGTTGTTTGGTAATAACTTCAACGCTTACCGCCGAAGTTTGTAAACTTGATATGATGACATCCATTTCAATGGGCTCTTTTGATGCAAGCTTTTGACCATCCTTTACCATAGGCGCATCGGAACTTCCAAACGATATAGTTAACAGGCGGTCGCCAATAAGGCCTTCTGAACCAATAGCAACCTGGCAGTCTGATTTTATAAATGGCTGAACATTCTTTTTAATGAGCATGTCAACCCAAACTGTCGAGTCGTTAATTATTATAATATGATCGACTGTTCCAACATTTATTCCGGTAAACCGGACATTATTACCTACCTGCAAGCCACTCACATTTTGGAAAGTAGTGGAAAGCTTAAAAACCGGGTTAAATAAATTTTGCTGTTTCCCTATGATAAAAATGGCAAGTACAAACAATGCAATTCCACCAATGATAAACAAGCCTAACCGTACTTTAAATTTTTCAGTATGCGTATCCATTATTTTTCGTTTTTTCGTTTTCTATTTAGAATCTGAAGGAGTGCTGTTTTTTTAAAGTCTTTTGTTGCAAAGACTATTTAAAGAACGGTTTTATAATAGGATCCTCCGACCCTTCAAACATTTCCATGCCTCCTTCCAGATAAACTTTACCATCCTGCAACATAATTACACGGTTTGCATTGGTGCGAGCGCAAGCAATATCATGCGTAATAATGATGGACGAAGTTTTATATTTTTCCTGAACCTCGTTGATGAGCAAACTTATTTCATCGGAGGTTACCGGATCCAGGCCTGTGGTAGGTTCGTCGTACAGCATTATCTGCGGATCAACAACAATGGTTCGTGCCAGGCTTATTCTTTTTTTCATTCCACCCGAAAGTTCCGAGGGCATTTTATCCAATGCATTGGGCAATCCCACATTTTCGAGCACTTCTGCAATTTTTTCTTTAATTTCTTTTTCCGAAAGATCCTTTTTTATTCTTTTTAAATGAAATTCCAGGTTTTGTTTTACCGTCATGGAATCATATAACGCCCCACTTTGAAATAAGAAACCAATTTTCTTTCTGAGTTCGTTCAATTCATTTCGGTGTAATGAGGTTACATTTTGCCCGAATACATTAATTGTTCCGCCATCAGGATATAATAAGCTGACAATACATTTTATTAATACAGATTTACCGCTACCCGATTTCCCCAGTACCACCAAGTTTTCGCCCTTAAAAAGTTTTAAGGAAACATCTTTTAAAACTTCCTGATTGTCGAAGGATTTGCTGAGGTTGTTTATCTCAATGACAGCTTCGTCCGTGTTGGTAATATGTGGAGCGTGTGCACTCATATCTGTTTTATTTAAAATCATCATATCATCATATCCGTTATTTGAACTGCTATTAAATCGATTACGATTACCAGGAAAGAAGCCAGCACCACCGCCGAATTGGCAGCAACACCCACACTAGCGGTTCCGCGCCCGGCGTTATAACCCTGATAGCATCCAACCAATCCAATTGCCAATCCAAAAAATATGGATTTTACTACGGCAGGTAGGAAATCAATAAATCCGACAGAGCTAAATGCCTGCGAAAAAAACAGGACAAAGCTTACATTGCCTTTTATATTGGCACCAGCCCATCCGCCTAAAATACCAAGGGCATCGGCATATAATATGAGTATAGGAATCATGAGGGTAGCTGCAAGTACCCGAGTAACGACTAAATACCGCATCGGATTGATGGAGGAAACTTCCATTGCTTCTATTTGTTCGGTTACTTTCATCGATCCCAGCTCGGCTCCCATACCCGAACCAATTTTGCCGGCGCATAGCAATGCTGTAATTACCGGCCCCATTTCTCTGATAAGCGACAAAGTTACCATTCCGGGAAGCATGGAAACTGCCCCAAAATCAACCAATACCGGGCGCGACTGAATTGTTAGCACCAAGCCAATAATGCCTCCAGTAACCGAAATTAAGGGTAATGTTTTATAACCAATCTGATAGCATTGACGGAAAAATTCCTTTACTTCAAAATCGCGCGAAAACGTTTCTTTTACTAACACAGTAATAAATAGGAAAACAGTAGCAACCTCTGCAAGAAAAATACTTACAACTTGCGTTTTCTTCAATGTCTTTTCACTCAGCCTTTTGGATTGCTGAGTGGCATATCCTTTAACTTTAATAACTGGAGTGAATTTTTTCATGATAAAGCCCTTTTGAATTCAAGTTTTTTGTTTTAAAAGCCATTGTAATATACATTATATTTTTATAATGTGATATATTTTTATGATGCAAAGATAAATATTCGAATTCTGGAAATACTCACATAATCAAGCATAAGAGTTACACCTTTTACATCTTTTACAGCGAATCACTTTCCTATTAATTTTTTTAAAATAGGTTTCAATCCAGGCGATGGAGGCATGGTGTCGCCTAATAAAAAGCCCCAGGGTTTTAAGGATTCGATGTGGTCGAATACAAGTTTGGCAATAGCCGTAAGCGGTATGGCTAATAACATTCCCTGAATTCCCCACATAACGCCAAAAACAATGACTGCAACGATAGAAGAAAGTGCATTGAGTTTAACTTTTGAGCCAACAATTTTTGGAGTGATGAAATTGTTATCGATGAATTGTGTAACTACATAGAGCGCCAAAACCAACAAAGCAAACCAGGGCGATGTTTTTGTAGCCATAGCAATTAGCATGGGCATTAACGCTGCAATGACGGAACCTAGATATGGAATGAGGTTGAGGAACGCACCTATTATACCAAGAATAATGGCGTATTCGATACCCAATATCAAAAGTCCAATGGAATACATGGCTGCAATGATAGCCACTTGTAAAAGTAGACCAATGAGGTAGTGCTGAATGAGTGTTTTTATTAAATTAATTACTTCGCTTACCTTGCTTCGATTAGCTGAGCCAAAAACCCTGCGGAAAAATTCAATTAAAAGAGGCTGGTAAAATAATATCATAAATACATACACAGGAATCAGAAATATAAAAGCCAAGATGTTACCTACGTTCGCAATGGTTTGACCTATTTTCATATTGTCAATGACTTCATTTTTGGTTGTTGTAATCCATCCGGTAATTTCCCTGTTGCTTAAATTAAAATTCCCCGAAATCCATATAATGCTCTGATTAAGAATCTCAGTAAATTTATCTACCAGTTTGGGCAGTGATTCGGTAAAACGGTTTGCCTGCGAAAACAAAAGGACACCCAATGATGCAATAATCAAAAAGGTGAGAAATAAAGTAATAATAATGGCAAAAATCCTGTTTATCCGATTTCGGACAAACAGGTTAACAATGGGGTGTAAAACTATGGCAATTATTGTTGCAAATATAAGCGGAACAATAATTCCTTTAGCGATGTACAACACCGAAAAAAAGGCAATCAAGCCAATAAGGACAATGGATGCCTTTACACTTACAGGGATTTGATTATTTCTGTTTAACACGACTGATATAATTTGTTTTTTTTAACCTTCCTGTAATAGCTTTTTTCTGCTTATTTTTGTTTTGACATCTTCTTTTCGGCGTAATCGCTAACTTCTTCTTTTACTTTCTCAGCGTAGTCGGTAACTTCATCCTTTGCCTTTTCAACTTTTTCGTTAACGGCATTGAGTAAGGTATCGAATTTTTTCTTTAACGAGTCAAGATAATCTTCACCTTTGCTTGCAATATTTTTCCTTGTTTTGGCACCTTTTTCAGGAGCAAATAAAAGTCCTGCCAATGCACCAGCTGTTACGCCAGCCAGTAATCCTAATAATACTTTTCCTGAACTCATAATTGTTTAATTTAATTGTTTTTACTTGTGATCAATTGGCATTTGCATCGGTTTATATATCGATATAAAAGGTTTTATGCCTCCAAGCTACATTCAAAGAATTCTTCTTCCCTGAATAATCCTGAATATAATTGCAATAATAGCAATTACAAGCAGTACGTGAATAATGCCACCAACACTGTATCCAATGAATCCAATTGCCCATGCAATAATCAAAATTACTGCGATTAAGTAAAGTAAATTTCCCATGACGTTAAGTTTTAATTGTTAATTGTTAATTGTTAATTGATTATTATTTATCGCTCACTGTAAAACCGGTAAATGCTTTTCCCAGCTCATCCAATTTCTTTTGTAAAAGCGCTTTGTTTTCTTTGTTTGTATCATCAATGCTAACCTTTAAATCGGCAATGTTTTTTTCATAGACAATGATCTGATTTTCAAATATGAATTGTACATTTTAATTAATCTACAATCAAAGATACTTCTCTTAATGCCGTAACCATTTACACAATTTTAGAAATAAGTTACATCATTCACACTTTTACCCAATCAATTTAAATATTGGTTAATTAAAGCTATTAAGTCCAAACGATTGATGGGTTTTGAAATATAACCATTACAACCAGCCTCAATTGCTTTTTCGCGATCCTCAGGAAGTGCGAAAGCTGTTTGGGCAATAATTACAACCTCCTTGTTAAACTCACGAATTTGACGTGTAGCTTCATATCCATTCATTCCCGGCATACGGATGTCCATCAGAATCAAATTAACATCTGGATTGTGTAGGCAAACCTCAACGGCTTCATTACCATTCATGGCTTGATAGTAATTACCGGCAAAAGGTTTAATTATCTTATTGAATAACATCCGCGAATGTTCGTCGTCTTCAACTACCAGTATCTTCAACTTTTTTTTCAGTCTAATTTCTTCTTCTACAATAGTTTGAAGCAGTTCTTTCTTTTCATTATCAGGATGATTAGGAATGGTGAAACGAAATGTGGTGCCTTGTCCAATGCTACTTTCCACCCAAATTTCTCCTCCAAGCATTTCAATATAGGCTTTAGAAATTGCCAAACCCAATCCCGACCCTTCGATATTTTCTGTTAATGATTCGCTACCCTGCCTGAAGCGATCAAAAATGTTTTTTTGTTGTTTATCAGTTATGCCCGGCCCGGTATCTTTCACATAAAACTCCAGCAATTCGCCTTTTACATCATATCCCAATTCAATGGAACCTGTTTTAGTGAACTTGATGGCATTTTTAACCAGATTGGTTAGCACTGCATATAGTTTTTCCTTGTCTGTAAGGATAAATGCATCATTTAACTTCAAGGCATTTTTAAAGCTTATATACAGGTTTTTTTGCGTGGCTTCCAGTCTGAAAAAGTGATACATATACTCTACTTGTTCATTTATATTTGTATGTGCAATTGTAATGTCAGTTTGCTGTGATTCAATACGTGAAATGCTTATAATGTCGTTTATAATATTGAGCATGCGGATGCCGCTTTTCTGAATGATATCGACAAACTCCCTCTGACTTTCAACGGTTAGCGTTAATGTTTTTAAGAGTTCGGCAAACCCAAGGATGCCATTCATGGGTGTTCGGATTTCATGACTCATATTGGCCAGAAAAGCTGATTTTAGCCTGTCGTTTTCTTCCGCTTTATTCTTGGAAATAACCAGCTCGCGCTCCACTTGTTTGAGTTTTTCAATATCAACCAGAGCCATCAGGAATTTTCCATCCACGCTACTAATAGTGCCATTAGCCAGAACATTTTTTATACAATCGTTATCTAATACCAAATTAAACTCACAGGTTTGTTGTAATTTGGTTTCAAATACATTTTGGAGGAAACTATTGTAATCCGATCGCGTATCGGGAGAAACAAAAAAGCCAAAACTACTCTTAATCAATTTCGAACGCTCCTTTCCCAATAAATCTGCTGCTTTAATATTCAAATCTAATATTTCGCCTGCCCGTGAAAGGGTCAGGTAACCTGACGGAGAAAAATCATACAATTCGGTATATTTCTTTTCGTCCATTTCTGCTCTTTCCTTAGCCAGTTTTAACTCATCGTTTTGCAACTCCAGTTCAATCTGATGCACTTTTAGCTCGTGAATGAGCTTTTTATTTTCAGATTCCGAAAAAGACATTTCTGTTCCTTTCTCTTTTTTACTGAGTAGCTTTTCTGCCATTTGGCGCAGTTTGCTAGGCGTTTTGATAGTTTCCTTTTTATTCATTTTGTTGTCCCAAATAGTGTGTGTGTAAATCAAACTTCTCGCAATAAACCAAATGGCAATCTCTATCAAAATTTACATAACAAATTTTAATAGGTAGTCCATTAAGATGTTCTAAATCCCATTGCAGAAGCATTTAAGGCATGCGAGCGATATTGGATATCGCCCACAATAAGGTTAGTCCGTATAATCTTGAAAACAAAATTATAGCCTTGTTGATTTAAAAAGTAGAAGATCATTCCGTTAATCAGACAAAAACTAAATTGTTAGGTTCTGCAGACTATCCAACACTCCAAATACTTTGAGTAGCCAAATAACAAGAACAATTACCACAACAGCATTAAGAATACTTTTAATAGTGCGTTGCATGGGAATATAGCTGTTTATGAGCCAAAGAATAACTCCAACAACCATGATGACAATGATAATAGTTAAAACAGGCATAGCAATAGATTTAGATTTGTTACTAAAATATCACTACAAATATCCGGTTTGGAGGCTTCTAAAGTATTACATAATTCCAGATAAATGTTACATACTTCACACATTTGGTTTTTTCAAACCATGCTAAAATTGTATTTCAAGGAATTTGGGGATGAGTTTCCCCTAGACTATTATTTAGCCACTAACTAAGCAAATTTCGGAAAAAGAGAATTACCAAACGAACATAGGTTATTTTGAGATTTTCAACTCGTTCAGCAACGCCTTCAAATTAACCGTTGCATAGGTTGATGCATAATCCGACATGGCGTAGGGAATTATCAAATCTTCATTGTGAATCATCGATCCGCAAGAGTACACCACATTGGGTACATAACCTTCACGTTCTTCGATATTAGGCACTATTAATGGTGATTTCAAACGGCCAATCTCCTTCTCAGGATTTTGCAGGTCGAACAAGGATACCCCGATAACATACTCCCGCATTGCTCCCACACCGTGCGTTATCACTAGCCACCCTTCCTCCGTTTCAATGGGTGAGCCACAATTGCCAATTTGAACAAATTCCCATGGAAATCTTGGTTCCTGCAATAATTTCGCTTCTCGCCAAATAGAGATATTATCCGAAAAAGCGATGTAATTATTAAAGCCGTCTATGCGGCAAAGCATGGCATATTTACCATTTACTTTACGAGGGAAAAGAGCCATCCCTTTGTTTTGAGCAATTTCGCCATGAATAGGCCGTATTTTAAAATGGTAAAAATCTTTGGTCTCCAGCATTTTAGGTAATATGGCTACACCATCGTAAGCCGTATAAGTGGCGTAATACGTTGTTTCGTCATTTTCATCTGTAAATTTCACAAAACGTGCATCTTCAATACCATTTCTTTCGTTGGCCGATACCGGAAAAATAACCCGTTCCGAAATGTTGGTATCCAACGAAAACTCCAGCTCATAATGTGACAAAGCCAGCCATATTATCTCATTAAACAACAGCTCCTTATCGGCCTTTAGATGAAGTGATTTTTTTACATCTTCGATACATCTACGTAGCTCTCCATAGGTAAACTTGTCATTTAATTTATTCAGGATAATGTCGGATGGAATAAGCGTATGAAAATTCATTTCTTCCAGTTTGCTCTTAAACGATTCTTTTTCGTAAATATGCCGACGGATGTGCTCGGCCTCTTCGAGCATGTTACCAATTGGTTCGATCAGTAGCTGATTATTATCATCCATTACTCCTGTGCGAAAAACAATGGAAGAAATATGCCCTTCACCTGTAGCCCTGAAGCTAAAAACTACTCTTTTCTCATCTGGTTCAATTTCCGTCTGATCCGGATGTTCAAAAATAGAAGGATTAAATAATGCAGCGGAATCAATGGAATATTCCATTGTGAAATAAGAACCAATAAGAATTTTTTGTGAGATGTTAATCGTCTCCGGATCAACACCCAGCTTAGAACATAAATGGGTAATCTTGTTAAAATGCTTTTCAAATATCTTTGAGATATTCCTGTGACGAAGCGAAAAATCCCGCAGCACCTGACTCAAAGCCTTCGGAACCTCTTTTTCGGGCATAGCCAATACCAATCGGATGATACCCATTGCTCTTTCATCTGTTGTAAACAAAAAGCGGGCAATTACGCGCGATGAGTCGGGGCTAAATTTAACATTCGTACGTTTCAGGTTTATAGGCATTGATGTACTTATTAGTTCGAGTTAAAGGTAGTTGGAATAATGGAAGAATGGCAACTATTTATGGATTTGTTTGATTGCTATCCGATAGAGACACATCTAGTGACACATCGTGCTAAAAAAGTGCTGAGTTACGTTGGAGAAACAAGTGATATATTTAAGCCGCTAACCATGCAAAGAATTAGGTGATGGTTTATTTTTTAAATTTTGTGCATTAATCCTTCAATATATTTTCTGCTTTTCATACGTTTGATATAATTCTCCCTTTTCAAAGCTTGAGATTTGTCATTAAATCTTTCTGAATATACAACTTTCCATGGGCGATAGGCCTTTGTTGATAGCGTTGCTCCAGCGTTGTGTCTTTCGAGTCTTTTGATAATGTCGGCACAGGAGCCTATGTAGTATCTGTCTTTTGATTGGCTATGTAATATATAAACGAAATGTGGCATATATGTAATCTGATATAAAAAAAGGGAACAGATATAAAATCTATTCCCTTCGTAGCGAGAGGCGGGCTTGAACCGCCGACCTCGTGATTATGAATCACGATATTTATGGAATTATATGAATTCAGATAAATTTAAATTCCCTTATAATTAGCATCTTACATGTAATGTGTGTATATTTGAATACATTTAAATTCAAATATTAAGTGCAAATTAAGTGCAAATTTTTAATTATGATTTCAAGTGTAATCATTTCTCTGGATACGCGTAGAGCTAAAAAGGATAGCTCTTATCCGATTATTTTCCGCCTGAGTCATATTAATAAGACTCTTCCCATATCATCTGGTTATTCCGTTCCAAAAAAATTCTGGGATATAAGGAACCGAAAGATTCGGTCAGGTTATAAAGGATTTGAAAATGTAGCCCTTGTAAACAATTTTCTTGAAAAAGAAAAGGCACGATATATTGATATTTTGACAAGGCTAAATGATAATCAGCAATTATCATCCTTATCCATTAATGAAATTAAAGATAAGCTTGTTTCAAAAAACAAACTCGAAAGTTTCTTTGACTATACCGAAAAATTAATAACAGTTTTATTTGAAGAGAAAAGGGTTGGCAACGCACTTAGCTATGCAAATACACTTCGAGAAGTTAAGAAATACCGAAAGAATAAGGATTTTTTTTTCACTGAATTAAATTATAATTTTCTAAAGCAACTTGAAGCTAACCACTTGTCAAAGGGATTAAGTCCAAATGGTCTGGCCGTTTATATGCGCACCATACGGGCAATCTATAATAAAGCCATCAAAGATAATGTCGCAGAAAAAGAGAACTATCCCTTTGAGAAATATACAATTAAAACTACACCCACCAAAAAACGAGCAATTTCGATGGAGGCGATTAATAAAATTGTCAATTTATCCTATGAGTCCTGTAGTCCTCTATTTGATGTCCGCAATATATTTTTAATGAGTTTTTATCTCATGGGTGCACCTTTTGTGGATTTGGCTTTTCTTAAATTATCCAATATTGTGGATGGAAGGGTTCAGTATAAAAGACAGAAAACGGGCAAGTTCTATGATATTAAGATTACCGATAATTTAAGACCGATTATCGACTACTACGTGCAAGGGAAAGCAATTGATGATTTCCTTCTGCCTTTCGTAAAACGAACCAGCTTGAATGATAGATATAAAGATGTTATGTGGGCACGTAAACGGTATAACACCCGACTTAAAGAAATTGCCAAGGACGCAGGAATCGAAGTAAATCTCACTTCTTATGTATCTCGTCATTCCTTTGCTTCAATTGCAAATAATATGGCTATTCCTTTAACGGCTATAAGTGAGATGCTTGGGCATCAGAAATTAACTACGACTCAGGTATATTTAGCGAACTTGCAAAAAGACACTATTGACAAATATAACGAGCAAATTATTTCTTCTGAATAAGGTGTCGAACTGCAGGAGTCGGGGCAGTGAGTCCCAATTGGTGCAATCTATTTTGTATCTATAATCACAAATTCATAATCACCAAAACTATTGGGTAATACTCTTTTAGAATTGTGATTATTTATAAAGACGAAAACACTAATTATCGTTCGTGTTTACAAATAAATTGCTTTTTAAAAATAAATTATTAGCAATAATGTAAGGATTATTCGAGGCGGGACTTGAACCAAGTGCGTAATGTGCTTATAATTAATGCTTTAATTGTATAAAAATATGCAGGTCTCGTATTGGTCTCAGCAATGTAATTTGACTTTTCATAAAATTAAGAATAATAATTGAAATTAGAAAACAAAATATATAAAAGAATGACTAAATCACTATTGTGTAATTTCAATGTGTACAGATGTATTAATTTGTTCAGCAACTTTAGAATTTTAGGAATATTTTCATTCAACATAATGCTACTGCAAAAAAATAGCGACCTGCAACCTTGACTATTTGAAATGTTGACACAGTTGGCTCAGACAGTGAAGGAAAATTGCAAGGATTAATTACATATTGAAACTTTGCTCGGAAGTAGCTATTGCTTTACAAATTTGGATACTATTTTTTCATTTTGATTATTAATAACAATTAAAAAATAAATACCTCTTGCAATGGTTGAGACATCGATAGGATAGTTATCGTTAGAGCGATTGTCATTGTAATAACTAACTATTCCATTTGAGTTTGTTATAGTAACACTCTTTATTTGTTTTTTATCATAGTCGATATGAAGCTGTGATGCAACAGGATTTGGATATATAATTAACTCATCCTTTATTAAGGAGGGAATTTGCTCCAAATCGCTTGTCGTAAAATTGGGTAAATAAAATTGTGAGCTCGGTATAATTTCTCTGGGGGTTTGAGAACTGGCCCATTCCAGTTTTATGTTGGCTCCGCCCACTTCTTCGAAATACTCCACTTTAATATCATATTTTTTTCCTGCTTCTAAATTAATGGTTCCTGAATAATAAATATCCCAATCCTTAATCCATTTATCAATTATCAAAGTATTGTTAATCCAAACTCGGCGACCATTATCTGATTTAATATAAAACGTATAGGTATCTGTGTGTGGGGCTTCAATACTGCCAGTCCAGCGTACTGAATAATAATCAGGATTTATTCCGGCTGCGGGTGAAAGATCGTTCCAATCGAAATTAATTTCGTTATCAATTCTTTGAAGTACGGGATTTTCAAAATTCGTTCCGTTAAAATAGCTTGCTTGGAGACCGTTAGATTCCACAAATTTAACTTCCTCAACAAATTTAAAGTGATTGATGTTAAATAAATATCCGCTTCCTTTATATATTAAGTAGATATCTTGCAAGCCCTTTATGTTAACTACTGGAGTGCTAAAAGTAGAATAATTACCCCAACTGCCAGTACCGCTTATGTTTGCTGTACCAATCAACTGCCCGGTGGTACTTCCAACCCTTATTTCGATATTGCCTCCTGATGTCGCGCTTGATAATCTGAATTCAACGCTAGATGCACCTTTAAAACCAAAGTCAATATTTTTATAAACCGTATAGGATCCATTCTGCACGCCACCAATATTATCTGTTCCATCT
>JAGXIO010000092.1 GCA_024635555.1 Saccharicrinis sp. | reverse complement strand
GCTCCGTTTTCTTGCAGCTTTTTGGCTAGCCTTAAGGTGATGTCGTAGGCATATTCATCTTCGGCCAGCGTTTGGTTTCCATAGGCACCCAATGCACCAGGATCCGGTCCTCCATGACCACTTACCAAATGGAATATGGCACCTTTTAATAGCTCCGACTCTAACCTAAACTTCTCTCTATCTTTGCCATACAAAGGCTCAAGTAAAAACACCTCGGTGGCCGGAATCTTGTAATCCACCCCAAGATGTAGTGCATTATCTTTTCCCAGCTTAGATTTATTGAGCTCCATAAATTGAGCTATCAGTTCATCGGTGGTTAAATTGTTACGCTTTAAAAACGAGTGTAGCCCTTCACCGTTCAAGGGTTGCGAATATTCGGCAACCGATACTTCCTGGCTGTGCGCTTCCAAAAACATAAATCCCAACAATGCAATCAATAACCTCTTTAATGTCATCTTATTCACTTTCCTACCAATGGTTTTCTTATTCCATTGGCAAAATTAATTTTTTTCTGCAACTATAATAGTTATAGCCCTTTATTGTTCATACAGATAAAATTAAAAATAGTTTGGTAATTAATTAAGCTTGCTTAACTTTGCAACAAAGTAAGCTAAACAAAATGAATTCAAGCGCTGTAGAAAACTTTTTAAAAAACGTGTTCACCTTAAAAAATGACGAGGGAGAAAAAGCATCCACTTCCAACTTAGCGGTCAGGCTGGGCATTTCGGGACCTGCAATTACCGATATGGCCAGGAAACTCGCATCGAAAGGCTTAATTAGTTATCAACCATATAAGGAATTAGAACTGACAGAAAAAGGGGAAGAGATTGCAATTACAGTCCTCAGAAGGCATCGGTTATGGGAAATGTTTTTGCACCAGGTTCTCAAAATGGATTTGAGCGAAGTACATTCGGATGCCGAACGTTTGGAGCATCAAACATCGGACAGTCTTTTAGCCAGGCTAGATGATTTTTTGGGCAATCCTAAGTTTGATCCGCATGGCGATCCAATACCAGCAGCGGATGGAACCATCCAACGACGTAAAAATGTACTGAAAATGAATCAGCTAAAGGAGGGCGACAATGCTATCATTGTGCGGCTTATTTATGCCGACGAAGAAATAGAACGAATATACAATCACTTCGATTTGCAAACGGATAAACGCTTAGAGGTGAAAAAAATATTTGCACTGGATAAATCGATGGAAATAGAAATTGATGGTCGAAATATATTATTAACCCCAGCTGTTCAAAAACGGATTTTTTGTACAATCGTGGATTGAGCTTGGGGCAAGGAGCTTGGGGCTTAGGGCAAAAAGGGATGGGGATTAATAAACCTAATGCTTACTGCTTGCATAGAGCTACAAACTTAAGTTTGATTAAAAGATGAAAGAAAAATGGAAAATATAGAATTTTCGCAAATATTAATGGCGTTTGGGTTAACCTTATTTGCCGGATTAGCCACAGGAATAGGCAGTGCCATGGCATTTTTTGCCAAACGCACCAACACAAAGTTCCTATCGGTTTCGTTGGGATTTTCGGCCGGGGTGATGATTTATGTCTCTTTTGTGGAGATATTTTGGAAAGCCAAAGATAGCCTTATGGTGGTTTTTGGCGAAGTGGGCGGCACATGGGTAACCGTGGGTGCCTTTTTTGGCGGCATGTTCATTATTGCCATTATCGACAAGCTAATCCCGTCGGCAGAAAACCCTCACGAGGTGGAAAGAATTGAAGACATGACCGAGGAGAAGCGCCGCAACAACCCACATTTAATGCGTATGGGCATGTTCACTGCGTTGGCCATCGCTATCCATAATTTCCCGGAAGGACTGGCCACTTTTACCGCTGCCTTAACGGATCCCAACCTGGGTATTGCCATTGCCGTAGCCATCGCCATCCACAACATACCTGAGGGGATTGCTGTTTCGGTTCCTATTTATTATGCCACCGGAAGTAAACGAAAAGCTTTTAAACTTAGTTTTCTCTCTGGATTGGCCGAACCAGTAGGTGCCTTGGTGGGTTACTTGATACTGATGCCATTTTTAACGCCTGCAGTATTCGGGATAATATTTGCCGGCGTAGCAGGCATAATGGTGTTTATTAGTTTGGACGAGCTTTTACCCGCTGCACAAAAATATGGCGAACATCACCTTTCTATCTATGGGTTGGTTGCAGGTATGGCAGTGATGGCCATTAGCTTGTTGTTGTTTTTGTAAGATCGCTAGACGATTAGATAAGAGCTTTATAGACTAAAAGATAAGAGATTATAGATTATGAGATTATAGAAGTTACAAAGAATGATTTGAGACAGTTAGTTCCGTAGGATTACGGAAAGAAATAAAAAACAAAGATTAGGGTGCTAGAGACTTCTGATTATAAAAATTAAATTGATATGAAGAAAATATTATTTTTAATATTATTTGGCATTATGGTTACGCTGGGTTTTGCCCAACATACGGATACCAATATTTTTGGCGATGTGCAAAGCAAAGGTGAGCATCTGCCCTTTGTGAGTATTTACATCAAAGATTCCAATAAGGGAAAGGCAACCGACCTCACGGGTCATTATATGTTAATAGATCTGCCAGCCGGAAAACACACTATTGTAGCCAACAGTGTAGGGTTTAAACCTCTTGAAAAGGAAGTTGTGTTGGAGGCTGGAAAATCCGTAGAAGTTAACTTTGTACTTGAGGAGCACATCATGGCCATCGACGACATTGTAATTACCGGCACCAAAACTTTTAAACGCCAAACCGATTCGCCGGTTATTGTGAACGTAATGGAAGGTAAAGTGTTGGAAATGATACAAGCCAGTACCCTGTCCGAAGGATTGGCCTTTCAGCCTGGCATGCGCATGGAAACCGATTGCCAGACCTGCAACTACACCCAGTTGCGGATGAACGGCTTGGGCGGGGGCTATTCGCAGATACTCATCAACAGCCGACCGGTTTTTAGTCCGCTGACCGGATTGTATGGACTGGAGCAGATACCGGCCAATATGATTGAACGTATCGAAGTGGTCCGCGGAGGTGCTTCGGCCTTATACGGTGCAGGCGCCATCGGAGGTACCGTGAACGTGATTACCCGCCTACCCGACAGAAATGTCTATGCCGTAAATACCAGCACATCGGTAATTAATGGCGATGCTTCGGACTTTATGCTTAACGCAAACGCCAGCGCGGTTTCCGACCGAAGAAATGCAGGCATGAGCATTTTTGCTTCGCACCGCAAACGCGATTCCTACGACCATAACGGCGATGGGTACAGCGAAATGGCAAAACTCAAAAACAACTCATTTGGCTTTAACGCCTATTTGCTGCCCGCTCCCAACCATAAAATTGAATTTAATCTATCGTCGATGTATGAGTACCGATATGGAGGCAATAAGGAAGATGGCCCGGCATTTTTGGCCGACCAGAGCGAGGAACGCGTGCATAATGTGTTGATGGGGGGCGTAGATTACAACGTTAATTTTAACGAAAACTTATCGTCGTTTGCTGCTTATTTGGCTGGTCAAACTACCAATCGCGATCATTATACCGGCATTATGCCTGATGAAGGAGCACCGGAATACGACAATCATTTTAAAGAGCCTCCTTACGGGATAACCGACAACCAAACCTACGTGGGTGGGATTCAGCTCAATCACATGTTCAGCCATTTTATATCGGGTAGCAACCAATTTAGCTTTGGCGCCGAATACAATTACGATATGGTTGATGATGAGATTAAAGCCTACGCTTATTTTCTCGACCAAGAAACGAAAAATTTTGGTACTTTTTTGCAAAGCGACTGGTCTCTCACCCGCAAACTCACCTTACTGACGGGTGTGCGAGCCGATAAACACAATTTGGTGAATGATTTGGTTTTAAGTCCCAGGGTATCGGCACTTTTTAAACAAAACCAATGGCAGTTCCGCGCAAGCTGGTCTACCGGATTTAGGGCACCTCAGGCTTTTGATGCCGATATGCACATAGCCTTTGCCGGAGGTGGAATACAGCGCGTTGAACTGGCCGAGAATTTAAAAGCAGAACGCTCAAAAAGTGTGAGCACCTCCATTAATTACGATTATCCCAAGGAGCATTTTGTTTTGGGCTTTACCCTCGAAGGATTTTACACCAAACTAACTGATGCTTTTATTTTAGAAGAGGCAGGTAAAAACGCTCTTGGAAACTCCATTCTGGAAAAAAGAAACGGCGAAGGCTCAATGGTTAAAGGAGCAACCGTTGAAATACGAGCCAATTATGATAGAAAGATTCAATTGGAGGCTGGCATTACTTTGCAAAACAGCGAATATGAAAAGACAGTGGAATGGTCAGAAAACAACCCTGGCATTAAGCAGTACCTTCGCACCCCGGATGAATATGGATATTATACCCTAACCTATTCGTCACGCTCAGGCATAAGTGCTGCCCTATCCGGTGTTTACACAGGCACTATGTTATTGCCACATTACGGCAGGGATGAGTTAATTAAATCTTCCTCGTTTATTGAAAATAACGTAAAAGTTTCTTACCAATTCAATTGGCTTGCGAAAGGTGTTGGCATTGAAATATTTACCGGCTTACAAAATATTTTTAACGAATATCAGGATGATTTTGACACGGGTAAAAATAGAGATAGCGGTTATGTTTATGGTCCTGCCCGACCCCGAACAGTTTTTGCAGGATTAAAATTAATTAGTTTGTAGAAAACCTATTATATTGCAAGCATGACCAAAAAAGAAAGATTCGAAAACGTGATTGAATGGTTTCAGGCAAACATGCCCATTGCCGAAACCGAATTGGATTATGGTAGCCCCTATGAGTTATTGGTAGCTGTCATCCTTTCGGCACAATGCACTGATAAACGGGTAAACATGATTACCCCTGATTTATTTCAACGCTATCCCTCGGCCAAGGAGCTGGCTGAGGCTGAGCCTGCCGAAGTGTTCGATTATATTCGCTCGTGTACTTACCCCAACAACAAGAGCAAGCATTTGGTGGGCATGGCAAAAATGCTTGTTAACGATTTTAACAACGAGGTACCCGACGATATCAAAGAACTGCAAAAACTGCCCGGCGTAGGTCGTAAAACGGCCAATGTTATTGCCAGCGTGGTTTATCAAAAGCCTGCTATGGCGGTGGATACCCATGTTTTTCGCGTGGCAGGACGCATTGGTCTTACCACAAACGCCAAAACACCCCTGGAAACGGAAAAGCAATTGGTAAAATATTTCCCCGAAGAATTACTCGCCATAGCCCATCACTGGTTGATACTCCATGGCCGTTATGTATGCATCGCTCGTAAACCCAAATGCGAAAAATGTGGCTTGCAGGAGTATTGCAAGTACTATCAAAAAATGTGAGAGGAAACAGTAGGCAACATGTCCTCGGAATATTCCTGATTCAAACGTTTTTTTTAATTCTTCAAAAGCGTATTTGGGTCAATTACGGGCAATCTAAAACCCTCCAAACCTGTACCTCTTAATTGTGAAAACAACATCCCTCTCGAAGTTGAATAGGTTATTGAAGCCAATGCATTGCCTAATCCGCCATGCAAGGTTATTTCTTTATTTTTGTTGGGTACAGCTAATTCATTTAAATTTTCGATGTGATAGATAAACACAAAATGAAAATCGCCGCTTGCTTCAGTTTCTACCTGTTCTGGGCTCTTCGTTGTAACCCTTAATTCCAAATCTGCTTTAACCATCGAGTCGTCAACGTTAAAAGCCAGTTCAAATTCCAAATTGTATTCGTGCCCTTGAACATTTTCCAATGAAAAATCAAAAGGACATTCGATGTTACACTTAACAATTTGGGTATTGACAATACTTATCTTCTCAGGAATTAATTTCCCTTGTTTCTCAGCTGACATCTGCTAATATGTTACTTTGTTTAACTTTTTTCTCTTTAAACTTTGAATAATCTATTGTAGGTTTTACCAGTATATTGCTGTGCACGGTAAATGATGTTTTGGTACCTTCTATCGATTTAAAAGTTTTACTTCGCGGCACATAAAAAAGGGGCTCTCCTAGCTCTGCCTCCAACTTGGCAAGCGAACGCAAGGTAAAATTATGCTCACCATTTAACCACTTGCTTATTTCCGACGGTTTTTTATCCATCTTTTCGGCTAAATCTTTTTGTGAATAGCTTTTTTCATTGAGCAAACTGTTGATACGAACCACCAAATCGCCGTAGTAGCGTGTAAATATTTTTACATCTTCGGGGGTGTTATCTAATATGCGCTGAAACACCTTGCTTCTCATAATTAGCTTTTTAAAGTAGTATATCTGTACTGTTGTTGTAATTTAACAATTGAAAGTTGTTCTCCGAAATAATTATTGTTCCGTCATTTAGGGCAGTGCTAATACGCTTTGCAAATTCGTTGGCATCATGAAAAGCCATACTTGTTTTGCCACCTTGCGCTGTTTGCGAAGTTTTTTCATTGCCGTTGAATAGAACCAGTATATTTTCTGTAATTTTTAAGCAATAAAGCCGTAAAGGGAAACTTAAAAAGTTAACATGTAACTCTCCAATTTGGTATTTACCACTAGGAGGTAGTGCCTGAGCTGCATTTTCGAAACGAAGAAAGTCATCCAAAGCCCCATGTTCATTTGCAATTACTTGGTTTAAAAATGATGCCAGTTCCATAAGCGGTTCTCCAAACTTCTTATGATTTTCGTAATTTATAAAGAACCTGTCGGTTTCGCTGTGCTCCATATCATCCCAACGTACGGTATAAAAAGTACAATGGGTTCCAGTATCATCAAATATTTCTAGTGCAAATGTATTCACTTTTAAGTTATTTACAAACTTAAATTCACTTTTAAGTTATTTTATCATCTTTGTCAAATCTTTTATTTACTCAGTATTTCGTACTCTTCGGGCGAACCACATGTACAAATAAGATTTCTGTCGCCAAAGGCATCATCCACCCTGGCTACACTAATCCAGAATTTATTTTCGCGTATCCACTCCAAGGGGAAAGCGGCTTTTTCGCGTCCGTAGGGATGTGTCCATTCGTCGGCCACCACCTTATAATCGGGATGGGGTGCGTTTTTGAGCACATTGTCGAGCTTATCGGCCTTGCCTGATTCTATTTCTTTTATCTCGGCATGGATGCTTTTC
>JAGXIO010000091.1 GCA_024635555.1 Saccharicrinis sp. | reverse complement strand
GGAGAGTACGGTAAATGTTGTAACAGGTTTTATAACTTTGTATGCAATTTATATTTCAATCAAACCCAAAGACGCAAACCACCCCTTTGGACACGGGAAAGCAGAATTTATGTCGGCATCGGTTGAAGGATTTTTAATAATTCTTGCTGGACTAATAATCATTTTTGAAGCCATAAAACGACTTTTTGTTCCGGTAGAAATTTCGCAATTGGATATAGGAATTGTTATCGTGGCTATTGCCGGATTGTTAAATTATTTAATTGGTTGGTATAGTATTAAAATTGGTAAAAAATACAATTCAATTGCCTTAATATCCGGCGGTAAGCACTTGTACTCCGATACTTATTCATCAATAGGCTTAGTGATTGGTTTAATTTTGCTGTACTATACAAAACTAGTTTGGTTAGACAGTTTGATTGCCCTTGTTTTCGGGACTATAATTATAGTAACAGGCGTAAAAATACTTAAAGAAACCACTTCAAATTTAATGGATGAAGCAGATTTTAAATTAATTGAACAATTTGGTAATATTATAGACAACAACAAATCTGACGAATGGATTGACGTTCACAATTTTAAACTTGTTAAATACGGAAATGTATTTCATATAAATTGTGATTTAGTTTTGCCTTGGGATTTGTATTTATCAGATGCTCACAAAGAAGGCGAAAAATTAAGAAATTTATTAGTTTCAAATTTCCCAGAAGACATAGTTTTCAATTTGCATACTGATGAATGTTTTAAGAAATACTGTAAGAATTGCAAAAGAGTAGATTGTAAGGAACGAACCATCGTTTTTGAAGCACAACTAAACTTTGAAATGAAAAGTTTTACAAAAGAAAGAGTTGAAAAATAAGCTGGTAGGAATATTAAACAACAGGTGGTAACAATTAAGGCTTCGATCAACGGTTTCGCTTGCGCCAACCCTGATTGAAGCTGGTGCTGTACTAAACCCGGCCAAAATACTACGCGGCTAATTTTCTATCGTGTTTTCATTTTATTTCCAAGGACTCATACAGGGTGCCTATTCCGAAAACATCCAAGAAGATTACAGGCTATTTTATTCGAATATAATAAGTAAATACAAATGGAAGGGAAAATATACCCAATTAAAAAGGCCTCAGTGAAACACCAACCAAAAGGACTTTCAATTCTATATGAGGATCATCATATTCTTGTTGTAGATAAAATAGCTGGTCTGTTGACCATGGGGACTGAAAGAGAGAAGCAAAAAACAGCTCATTTTATTTTGAATGATTATGTGAAAAAAGGGAATAGACAATCAAAAAGTCGGGTATTTATAGTACACCGTCTCGATAGAGACACTTCAGGGGTTTTAATTTTTGCCAAAAATGAAAATGTAAAACGTTATTTACAGGATAATTGGAAAGAATTCAGCAAAACATATCTTACCGTAGTGCATGGTAAACTTAAAGATAAAGAAGGTGTAATTACATCGTATTTAACAGAGAATAAGGCTTTCAGAGTATATTCAACAAATGAGCCTGAGAAAGGGAAATTTTCTAAAACAGGCTACAAAGTCATTAAGGAAACGGGAATATATAGTTTACTAGAGATTAATCTCTTTACAGGTAGAAAAAATCAAATTCGTGTCCATATGTCTGAAAATGGGCATCCTGTTGTTGGTGACAAAACATACGGAATTGCAGATAAAGGAAATAAACAGTTAGCTCTTCATTCTACATCGCTTACAATAATACATCCTTTAACTAAAAAAGAAATGAGTTTTACGACAGAGATTCCTCTTTATTTTAAAACGCTGGTAAAACTATAGAAAAGAAAATATGTAATTTTTTTAATAAAACTGGTAGGGTAAATTTAAGTTAAAGCGGTATAGAAGTAGAAAGTCGGCAAAACCAATTATTCATAAACCATAGAGAGGCAGGCCTGCTCTCTTTATATGATAAAAGCCGATAGATATTAAACTATTAATACACTTAAAGGATAAAAAAATGAAAAAGATTTTATTTAGTTTGGCTATTGGAACAGCAATTGCTTTCTCGGCCTGCGAAAAAGAGGCTGAACCCGCTATGGATTATTCATCTACGGATTTTAGTGTTACCGTGGAATCTATTGTTACCACCGATGCTTCTATCGAAGATGTTGTAGAGGCCTTAGATTTGGAAGTGGATTTGTTTACCGGCTCAGCAGATGCCATTAGCGACGTTTTTGCTCAGGCTTCTGATAATGGGCTTAAATCGAACAGCATCAGACATAAGGCCCGCTACCTAAATGGTGTTTGTCCCGAAGTTACTTTTGCTACCACAGAGGGTGGCTTCCCAAAAACCATAACACTAAACTATGGCGAGAAAACTGAATTGGTTAACGGCCGGGTTTTAAGCGGTGTTATAACCGTTGAAATATCAGCTCCCTTTAATACTGTTGGTGCAACACATAGCGTTACTTTTATTGGTTTCGGCGTGGATTCAATCAGCATTAGCGGCACCAAAGTTAGAACCTTGGTTAGCAACACCGAAGGGCGTGAAGCAAACATTGTTCGCGACCTTGTATTCACTTTGCCTGATGGAACCATCATTAACAATGCGGCTGAAATAACACGCAAATGGTCCGAGGGCATATCAACCCCCTTCATACACAGCGATGATGTGTTTGAAATTACCGGATTCTCAAGTTTTGTGGATTCTGAAGGTAATGTTTACAGCAAATCGATTATTGAGAAATTGGTAAAAAAGGGCGACTGTCGGTTTATTGTGAGCGGCTTGGTTGAACTGTCATACAATACCAAGATGTTTGCCTCCATTGATTATGGAGATGGTTCGTGCAACAATTTAGCAACAATGACCACAAGCAAAGGCACAAAGGAATTTATTATTGGAAAACGCTTACGGAATAGAATTTTAAATCAATAAGCTTAGGTGATAATATAAAAAAGTGGTTCGGGTGGGAAATTCTACCCGAACCTTTTAAACTAATTTTAAGGCAGATTATATACCTTTAGCCCATATTCTTCATCAATTACCTAAAGCGTGACTCAGGAAACTTTCAAACATCTGTTTAACGAATATTTTGATCCTTTGCGTAATTATATTTATTACCGCTCGGGCGATAAAGATTTAGCTACAGATATTGCTCAGGAGTCCTTTTTGAGGCTGTGGGAAAAGCAACCAAAAGAGGAATCGGCCAATCTTAAAGGTTTACTCTATAAAATGGCCGGCGATTTGTACATCAGCAAGTATCGGCATCAAAAAGTTGAAGCCAAATTTGTTTTGTTAAATCAGTCTCAAAATTTTCAACACTCTCCCGAAGACGATATGGTTTACAATCAATTGAACAAATGTTATCAGGACGCGCTTGAGAGAATGCCTGAAAACCTCAGGGTGGTTTTTTTAATGAGTCGCATGGAAGATCTCAAGAACCGGGAAATTGCCCAAAGTCTTAACCTGAGTTTAAAAGCCATCGAAAAGCGAATGACGCTGGCTTTGAGTTATCTCCGTAAATCATTGGATGTATAAATCCTTTGGGTTGTAAATGCAAAAGAGGAATTAACCAGAATTTATGAAAACAGAAGATACACCACTCAACCACAGGTCATCAGGAATGGATCAACAGGTCTTTCCAAAGATAGATCTTACTTATGAGCAATCATCGGAAGAGGTGTGGAAAACGCTTTCAGCAGCCATGGAGAAAACCAATGTGGCCAAGCTACCTCCAAAGCGTTACCTGGATCAGAATTGGTTTCGTATTTCGATTGCTGTAATTTTCGTGATTGCATTGGGTTTAGGTTCTTTTTCACGATTGTACACAAAAACGGTTTATTCCGCTGCGGGTGTGCATTATATGGCTATGTTACCCGATGGATCAACGGTAACAATGAATGCCGGTTCTGTTCTAAAGTACAAACCAATTTGGTGGTATTTCAGCCGGGAAGTGGTTTTTGAAGGAGAAGCATTCTTTAAAGTACGTAAAGGCAAGCAGTTTGAAGTTGTTTCTCAGCTTGGACGCACAAGCGTACTAGGTACAACCTTTAATATTTATGCACGCAAAAGCAATTATACAGTAACTTGCTATACCGGTAAAGTCCGCGTTATTTCCACCAGTAACGGTCATTCGTTGGATATTGAACCCAATGAGGAGGCCAGCATAAATAGCGATGGAACAATGAAACTTACCAACGTAAAACTAATTTCGGAGGAAGCTTCCTGGATGAACAATATGTTTTTCTTTACCCGGACGCCTATTTATCTGGTTTTTGAAGAAATTGAACGCCAATATGGAGTAACAATTGAAGCCAGTGGCGAAATCAAAACAATGATGTACACCGGCAATTTTTCCCGGTCGTTAAAAATTGCTGAGGTACTTAAAATGCTTTGTCGCCCATATGGTCTTGATTTTCAATTAATTGATGGCGTTTATGTTATACAGAAAGAGTAGGGGAGGTAAAATACTGTTTCTATTAATCATTCTCATAGGTTTTTGCCGGCCTATGCTTTTTTCCCAGCGCCTCGAAGTGAGTTGCACCAATAAGCCATTAAACCAATTACTTGTTGAGTTACGCCATCAGTATTCATTGCAGTTTTCATTTGATGATGTTGGTCTCTCCAGATATTCAATTTCATTAAATGGGCATTATGAAAATGAAGAAGAGTTGATGAATGCCCTTCTTAAAGGTTTGTCTTTAAGATGGGAACGCATGGGCACAGTCCTGGTTATTTCTCCCCTTGAAGTTGTAAAAGAAGCAAAATTTTATGTCGTTTCCGGACAAGTATTCGATCGAATTTCAGGAGAACCCTTGCCATATACCCATGTTTTAATAAACAATTACAATACGGTTACTGACCTTAAAGGTGCTTTTAGCTATAAGTCAGTAAGTGATAGTCTTTTTCACCTCATGGCATCTCATTTGGGGTGTTTCATTACCGACACAATTTTATTGCCCGACAATACCCACAAAATATACTTAACCCCCATATCACATGATCTTCCGGAAGTAATTATTAAGGACAATATTGTTCAACACTCGGTTCAAGTGGGCGAGGAGCCCGGTCAAATGGTGCTTAATTCATATATCGCCAATTATATTCCCGGTAATGGCGACAATTCAGTTTTTAATTTGCTTCGACTTCAGCCGGGCATATTGGCTGCGGGGGAACAACCCAACGACATTATTATTTGGGGTAGTGCCGAAGGAACCAGTCGTGTTCAGTTTGATGGTTTTACCATTTGGGGTCTCAAGAACTTCAATGATCAAATCAGTGCAGTGAACCCATTTGTGGCTAAAAGCATTAATGTGCTTAAGGGAGGTTACGATGTAACAAATACGGATGTGGTTGGCGGATTGGTTAATATTGCAGGGAAACTGGGCGGTGTGCGGGAACCTGCTGTTAATCTATTTGTTAACAATCAAACTTTGAACGGAATGGTGGAGCTGCCCGTTTTCAAAAAATCAACACTCCTTTTTGCCTATCGCCAAAACTACTACAACTTGTTTGATG
>JAGXIO010000011.1 GCA_024635555.1 Saccharicrinis sp. | reverse complement strand
TGAAGGAACAGCGTCGCCACGCTCATAGCGTCCAACAATCTCACGAGAAACTTGTATTTGACTGATAAAAGAAGGTCGGCAAGTAATAACAATATATAAGCAGAAACCAAAACTGAATATTAATCGTTAACTTTGTAAAGGTTATAAACAATGGAAGTTATGAACGTAGTTGAAAAAAGAGACTTTATACACAGTCGTTTACACCGTGCAAACGAAAGAACCATTAATGAGTTTTATGAGAAGCTTCATAAAGAAGAAGTTTTAAAAGAGAAGCTGGAAAATAGAGCCCTGAAAGCGGAAAAAGACATCCAGTCGGGAAGAGTTTTTTCAAGAGGAGAAATAGAGCAAAGAACTGCAAACTTAAGTCGCTAATGAAGCTTATTTATACAGAACAGGCTCTTTTTAGTCTTGAAGAAGCGTTAAATTTTATCGCACCAAAAGTGTCGAATAAAAAACTTGATGAAATCAAAAACAATATCTTGGATGCAGCAGATACACTTATTTTACAACCACAGCAAGGACAGATGGAACCTCTCCTGGAACATTTAGGTTTAGAGCATCGTCGTTTAATAGTAAGCCATTATAAAATAATCTACCGGGTCATCGAAAAATATATTTACATCACAGATATTTTTGACTCAAGGCAAGACCCCGAAAAAATGAAAGGATAATCAAAGAACCCAACCCGCCCCATAGCAAATAAAACCCATCCGTGCCGCAGAAAAAGCGGCACTCCCCCTGTCTTTTATTTGCTTCCCTTACACCGACCCTTCTGTAATTTTTTTCGTCATAGCCTGTCCCGACCCTCGGGGCTTTTTGTCCCACCCACCCCCCCGCTGTCGCACAGCCTGCTCCGTCAAAACGGAGATTGTATCGTGTGATAAAGAAAACTAAGCTAGTTTGGTACTAGCATAAATAACAAAAGCTGCATTTAGAGATAAGTGCAGCTTTTTGTTTTATATGGTAAGGTTTCATTTTATAACAATGCCTGTAGTTTAGTTTTTGTAATAAAGGCATCCAAAAAGGTAAATACCATCTTTTTTTCTTCCGGTTTTAGCTTGTCCACTTCCTCAATGCGGTTCAGCATCTCTTTGTTAATCTGCTTTTCAGAAGCCCATACCAGGTAATCCAAAGAAACCTCAAAGGCATCGGCCATGCGTTTAGCAATTTCGATTGAAGGAACAGCGTCGCCACGTTCATAACGCCCAACAATCTCACGAGAAACTTGTATTTGACTGATAAAAGAAGGTCGGCAAGTAACAACAATATATAAGCAGAAACCAAAACTAAATATTAATCGTTAACTTTGTAAAGGATATAAACTTTACGATTATGAATGCAGCAGAAATAAAACTGGATTTATTCAGAAAGATAGATAACCTAAAGGAATCTGAGCTTGAAAAGATGTATAGTAAGTTCGTAGCACTGTTAAATACCACCTCGCCCTATAAGTTGTCAAAAGATGAAAAAGCGGCTATTGATGAAGCTTTAGAAGCAAGCAAGCGAGGAAAAGCTTATACCCATGGGGAAGTAATGGAAGAAGCCAGAGGTAAATATCCAAATCTAAATTTTAGATGAGAACAGTACATTGGAACAAAATAGCCAGGCTCGATTATTACGATAACATTGATTACTTATTGCGTGACTGGTCAGAAAAAGAAGCTCAGGAATTTATTGATGAAGTCTACTAAACAGAATTTATTCTAAAACAAGGGAATGTCGAGTTCCGGAATACTGACATGCCAGAAATTAAGCGTTGCGTTATTTGCAAGCAAATTACTTTGTTTTACAGGATAATAGATAAGAAGAATATAGAGTTTTTTACGTTTTTGGAATAATTATCAGCACGATAATAAACTAAATTTATAAACCCCGCTGCCGCACCGCCTGCTCAGTCAAAACGGAGCAGGCGGTGTGATAAAGAGATGTAAACACCAAAAGCCGCACTTTAAAAATGTGGCTTTTGTTTTATATGGTAATCGTTAATATCACTTTGCGAGGCAGTATTGCTTTGCAACTAAATATAGTTACTTTTGTATTGTGTCGAGAAAAGAAAAGTTAGTTGCTCGATTTTTAAGCATACCATCTGATTTCCATTATGATGAAATAGTTAAACTGCTTGGTTTCTATGATTTCCATGAAGTTAAGAAGAGAAAGACATCAAGATCATGAGTTAAGTTTACGAGTACTCAGGGTGTTCCGTAGATGATGCATAAACCACATCCACGGGAATTTTAAGCGTTACCAGTTGATACAAATCAAAGAATTATTAAGCTTGTGAAATATCTAGATTATAAAAGTTATACAGGAAGTATAGAGTACAATAAAGAAGATGATTTGCTTTATGGAAAGGTGCTTGGAATACAAGGTTTGATCTCCTATAAAGGCAAAACCGGAATGCAGTTGGAAAGTGACTTTATAGAGGCTATTGATAATTATTTATTGGATTGTAAAGAAAATGGAATTATAGCGGAGAAACCCTTTAAAGGAAGTTTTAATGTTAGAATATCAGCATATCTACACCAAAAGGCTGCACTGCTTGCCATGGAAGATAAGATGTCTTTAAATAACTTTGTGGCTGAATCCATAAGGGAAAGAATCTTTAGGGAAATCGGGAGTTAGACATTAAACTTTGCAACAATCCACTCTATGACTTGAAACAGGATCAAAAGTGCATTATAAACGCTTTATTGAGACGATAAGGTATGGGAAAACTTCGGATAGGGTACGGCACATTGAAAAGGATGTCGGAGGCAATGATATTAACCAGAGAGTTTACACCTCGATTAATAAGGTTGGGGCTTATTCTTGGGATGATTTTTTATGGAGCTTTTGGTATAGTGGACTATTTTGCCATGCCCACAAATTTTCATGTGGCATGGATTATTCGGTTCGCCATACTTTTGCCTGTTGTTATTACCTTTCTTTTTCTTTTGCACTTTAAACCCCATATCGCGTTAAGTGGATTTACCTTGTTAATAGTTGCTGGCGTAGCGCAATTTGGTATTTTGTTTATGCTTTCGTTAGCCAATAAAGGCGACTATGCTTATTTTGGATATTATGTGGGTTTAGTTTTAGTAATGCTGTGGGTCAGTTTTGTTTTTTTATTCCGCTTTTGGCCCACCGTATATATTGCTTTATTCACTATTCTGGCTTATAACCTTATTGCATGTTTTAAACAAGGATTATGTTTCTATACTTTAGATAGTTTTGAATTTGCCAATTTGGTGAGTAATAATTTTCTACTCGTTTCGGCAGCGGTCCTTAATGGTATTGGTACCTATCAACTCGAAAAGAGAAGCGATGAAAATACACTCATCCAAGATGAGTTGGTAAAAGATAAATTGCAGCTAAAACTAGCCAAAGAAAAGGCCGAAGAAAGCGATTACTTAAAGTCGGCTTTTTTGGCGAATATGAGTCACGAGATACGCACCCCCATGAATGGTATTCTGGGTTTTGCCGATCTACTTAAAACGCCCATGCTAACAGGCGAGGAGCAACAACAATACATTGATATCATTCGAACAAGTGGCGAGCATATGCTTGTGATAATTAACAATTTAATTAATATTTCAAAAATTGAATCGGGACAAATAGAAGTAAATTATTCCGATATTGATGTGCATGTTCAATTGTGTAATTTGTATGATTTTTTCCATCTTGAAGCACAGCAAAAGGGACTCCGTCTTTCAAAAAAAACAGGTTCTAGAAAGAAAGCACTTATGGTAAAGACGGATGAGGAAAAATTAAATGCCGTTTTAACTAATCTTATAAAAAATGCAATTAAATATACCCATTCGGGAAGTATTCAGTTTGGCTATGAGTTAGTTCCCGGTCATCTTCAGTTTTATGTGCGCGATACTGGTATTGGCATCCCTGTTGAGCAGCAAAAACTTATATTTGAGCGATTTATTCAGGCAGAGGCCAATAAGCTAAAAAAGTATGAAGGAGCGGGATTAGGACTTGCGATTTCAAAAGCATATGCGAGTATGTTGGGGGGCGAGATTTGGCTGAATTCTAATGCAGGAGAAGGAACTACTTTTTATTTTACAATACCTGATGCTGATTCCTGATTTCGGATGAATAAACGAGCTATTTTTCCTCCCCACAATTGTCATATATCCTCATAGTGTGGATGCAAAGTGTAGAAATTATTCTACGCTTTTTTTGTAGCTCTTTTATTATATCTAAACTTACGCATTATGCAAACGCGTAAGTGCATGTTTATTAACGAATTAGTTGCGTGGTTTGATATTACGTTTATATGTGGCACACTTTTCACTATTAAATGGACGAAGGAACAAACCATATATTTAAAAATTAATGGATCAATCATTTATAAATAGATTAGCAGCAATAGCTATTACCTCGTTACTTTTAGTGATAGGGGTAGTTTTGCTAAAAACAGCAACCCTAAGCGATGTTACCACACCGCAATTAGAGGAGTACAGCATAACTATTTATGAATAGGCACGTTAAAAAGTTTCTCATAATGCAATTAGGTATAGGTATCAATCAACACAACACACACACACAACGCAATCATTACCATACCACTAACTCTAGGCTATTTATTACCATATATAGTTAAATGTAGTTCTAGGCTAAAAATCGGGTCAAAACGTTGACCCGATTTTTTTATGTCTAAAATTTTCTATTTGCATATTTCGATAATTCGTATATAGTTAAGGTTAAAGAAATTTTTTTATTTGTTAGAGCTTTTGTACTTTTCGCCAATGGCTAGAATCCTTATTATAGACGACGATACCTCCTTTGGGTTGATGATTGAGGGCTTTTTAAAAAGAAAAGGCTTTGATACTGTTTTTGTCAGCAGTTTTAACAATGCGCTCAATAGTATAAAAAAAACAAATTTCGATTTGGTTTTAACCGACTATCGTTTAGATAATGGAACAGGGTTGGAATTGATTCCAGAAATTAAAAAGCACGATCAAAAAACACCCGTTGTTTTGATTACGGCCTACTCCGATATACGTGTGGCCGTTAGCGCAATAAAACTCGGTGCTTTTGAGTATATTACCAAGCCCGTGAACCCGGACGAACTTCTCCACGTGATTAATAGGGGCCTCGCAAAAACTACAATCGTTACAGATAAGCCCAAGACTCCAGTTTCGCAAAATAAATATATTAAAGGCATAAGCCGATCTGCGGAACAGGTGGAACAGCAAGTTGAATTGATAGCAACTACCGACCTTTCGGTGTTGGTTTTGGGCGAAAGTGGGGTGGGAAAGGAGTTTGTAGCCCAGCGTATTCATGAGCTGAGTAATCGCAGTGCTAAACCCTTTGTGGCGGTTGATTGTGGCGCATTGCACACCGATATAGCCAGTAGCGAATTGTTTGGCCATCGCAAAGGTTCGTTCACAGGTGCCCTGGAAGATAAGGAAGGGCATTTTGAGATGGTAAAAGACGGCACCATTTTTTTAGATGAAATAGGTAACCTAAGCTACGAGGTACAGGTTAAGCTGCTAAGGGCAATTCAAGAGCGCAAAGGACGCCGTTTGGGCAGTAACGAGGAGTATGCCATCAACTGTAGGATTATTGCTGCTACCAACGATGATTTGCGGACGACTTCGTTAAGCGGCAAATTCCGCGAAGATTTGTACCATCGTCTCAATGAATTTTCCATAAACATCCTTCCACTACGCGAAAGGAAAGATGACATACCGCTATATAGCAAGCGCTTTTTGCAGTTAGCGGCCAAGGAGTTTAACAAAGAGCATATTTTTTTGGGCCAAGAGGTCGAAAATATTTTTTTACATTATGAGTGGCCGGGCAATTTACGAGAGCTGCGTAATGTGATACGTCGCGCTGCACTGTTGGGCAAAGGTGATGCAATAACCCTTGCCGAGCTACCCCCCGAAATACAAATTCCTCGCGACGCACCCGAAACGCCGGTACAACTTAGGGATGCCAAAGAGAAGTCGGAAAAGGAAATTATTATAGAAACCTTGGAACAATATAAATACAACAAGGCCAAAACTGCACGCGTGTTGGGCATTGATCGTAAAACCTTGTACAATAAAATTTACAGGTACAACATTGATGCTTAATGTGTTGAATTGGCAATCTTCCCCACTCCATCTGCCCAGATTGATGATCCCGTAAGGATCAAATCCAAAACATGGGTCTAAATGTTGTTTTTTATTTTCATGCAAAAATACTTGTTAACCTGAACAGGAATATTTTTACATCCACGCACCCCGAAACCGATGTCTAAATTCCTTGATTTTGGTATTGAAGGATTCCGCTGCTACGTTGATTGACAATTCTCCAAAACAAACAACCACAATGTGGTTGAATATGAATAGCCACAGGTTGTCCGCGTGCCGCCGAAGCTTTAGCGGAGGAGCAAACCCGTGGTATTTAGTAGAGATGCACCTCAGCCTCCGCTATAGCGGAGCAGGCTCTGACAGGGGTTGAATACCTTAAAAAAGGTACTTTTCATCAAATTCAATACCGTGTTCTTGCAGCAATGCCGCATACTCATCTCTAAAGGTTTTGGTTTTGTGATGATCAACCTGATTTTTTATATATTTTATCAATTGCTATTTATATGATATGTAAAAGCACCTTTGTGCAGAAATAGAGCAAGTTGCTCATGTGATAGGTCCGTTTCAATTTGGATAAATTGATTAGTGTCTTATCAATTAGATTCCCCGTGAAAAACGATTACAAAAGCTCAAATAATCTCCTCGCGCACCATGTTTTATCACCGCGAGTTGTAGGTAGCCCTTTACGCATACAAGTCAACTTTTCCTAGTTTTGAATTATGCTTATTTAGGCGTTTTATGTTGCTGTTTAATTGCTCCTGTGTGTCACTTTCGATAAAGGTGGGAATCAAGGTATCAAAGCTTATCTTAAAAATCCTATGGATAATAATCAAATCTTTGATCGAAAAATTGGAAACTCCATTCACAAGTTCAGAAATGTATGATTTGCTATGCCCCAATAATTGGCCTAAATCCTGCTGGGTCATATCATATTCCTTAAGCTTCTTTCTTATAACTTCCTTTCTCCGGTTGTGAAATTCTATTTCCTTATTTATTACTTCTTCTGCGTTATCTGATTCTTTAATTTGTTCATCCGTAATTTTGTTATCATCCCTCCAATGCTTGTTTTCATAAGCATACATCAAATCAAGCAATTTGTCCAATACTGGTCGCAAAGTAGGATCTTCCTTTATCATCCACCGCAGCTTTCTAGATAGCAATGATGCCTTTTCTAAATCATATTCAGTTTTTATTTCTTCTATCTGATCTATTTCCCTTATGTCTGCTATATTCTTCATGTCTAGTTTTTTCTAAATCCAGTTATTTAATTTCAACCACTTTTCTATTACTTTCCGGTTGTTCTTGAAAGTAATCTCATAATCAGCATGCGAGCCAGCCCAAACAACTGTTGCCCTGTCCTCTTCGAATTCAATAAGAAGCAAGATCCGGTGTATTTTTATGTTGAAAAAGTAAAACCCTTCACTGTGCACACAATCTGCATCTGTCCTATCCTTGACAAGTTCCAATGGACTTTTCCAATCTCCTTTTTCAATCGTATCAACCAATTTATCTATTGCGTTGTTCAGTTGCGAATTCCCTAGGTTCTTCTTCTTCAGTTTCTCGAGGATTCTTATTTCATAAAGTCTCACTTACTCATTTTTTATACAAATATACAAAAATGTATCAAAATAATTAGAACATTAAAAGAGTAAGTATCGGTTTTATTGAAACTTTGGGTTTTGAGAGGCTTACTTACACTCAACACTTCGTTATATTTTTGTAACTATCTGAATGTTAGAGTTTGTGCTGAGTTGC
Organism: Saccharicrinis sp.; assembly: GCA_024635555.1. GTDB lineage: Bacteria > Bacteroidota > Bacteroidia > Bacteroidales > Marinilabiliaceae > Saccharicrinis. Next base: position 16,526 of record JAGXIO010000011.1, on the reverse strand, counting down.
GCGATTTTCGCCAACCCCTTGATAATATAGCGTTTGTAAATAAGTCTAATGTCTATTATCTAGAATCTAACGTTCTATTGTACACTAAGAGTAAGTAAAATTATACGAGCCGCTTGTGAGCCTTTGCACCTCGAATGGGACCTAAATAAATGTATTTATTCGCTTTGTTCGTGAATTTATTTTGTACGATAAACACTGCGTGGTTGTTAATCACCCAACATCATCCCCAACTCCGATTTTACGCTTTCCCAATATTCAGACAAATTATTTGCGGTGGTTTGAAGCTCAGGGGCGGTGGCTTTTTTATCTTTCGCATTTTCCAGTACTACTAGCATTTCAATGCCTTCGTTTATCTTAAATTGGCGAAAACCGGTTAGTAGCTTATGGGCTCTCTCCGAAGTAATCGTATGAAAATCCGTTCCCGATTCCAGCGCTTCCTTTATATCTTTTAATCCTAAATTGGTATTATTGATAAAGGTGTTAATCACTGAATTTAAAAATTCTGAATCGCTACCGGTAAAGGCTTTTATTCCTTCCAGACTAAATAATTTCCCTACTTCGCTTAACTCTTCGTTATCTTTTTCCATTTCGATTACCTCCTCTAATTTTGCATCTACATTAAAAATCTCTGCCAGCTTCTCCAAAATTTGTTTCTGGGTAAAGGGTTTACCCATCACCCAGATATTTTCTTGTTTATGAGCTTCTTTTAAATCGGAGTTAACTAAGTCGGCGGTTAAAAACAGAATGGGTGTGCGTAGTTTAGTATCCTCCCTAATGATTTTAAGCAACTGCAATCCATCTATTTGGGGCATATGTAAATCAATCATAAAAAGATTGTAATCCACCTGATGGATGGCCTGCACCGCCGATTGTGGTGAAGAAATCACATCCAGACACTTTACTTTATCGTGTAAAATACGATCTATTAGCTGGCAAATCATCTCGTCGTCGTCCACCGCCATTATTTTTTTATCCTTAATCAAATAGCTCAACTTGTGCATGGGGCTTGTAAGTGTAGGCTCACATTTTTGATAGGGTATCTCAAAGGAAAAAGTACTGCCTTCATTGGGCTTGCTTTCGAGGTAAATGGAACCGCCCATGGCCTCAATAATTTGCCGGCTGATAAAAAGTCCCAGACCTGTGCCTGAGTATTTGCGCGATAGGCTATGGTTAATCTGGTTAAACATTTTAAATACCGTTTTTTGCTTTTCGCGGGGAATGCCAACACCTGTATCTAATACACTAAATAAAAGTTTGTTGCTTTTTATTTGTATGGAGAATTGTATGGAACCCTCTTGTGTAAATTTGAGTGCATTGCCTATTAAGTTGATGAGTATCTGTTTTAAACGGAGTGTATCCGATTCGAAAAATTGTAATTCGGAATCCACCTCATACGAAAATTCAAGTCCTGCTTTTTGGGCTTTTAGTTCAAACAGCTGATAAATCTCTTTCATCAACAGTTTGGCATCTATCCTATCTTTATAAAATGCAATATTGCCCGATTCCAGCATGGACGAATCAAGCACGTTGTTTATCAGTCCATTCAAATGTTCGGCCGAAAGCAGTATTTTCTCCGATACAGCCAGCTCATCATTTTGGTTTTTGAGCATGTCCGAAAGTTGTTCCGAAAAACCAATTATGGATGTTAGCGGTGTTCTTATTTCATGGCTCATGTGTGCCACAAACTGCTCCTTCACCTTCAACAATCTATCTACCCTATCTTTTGCGCGTAAAATATCATTTTTAAGGCGCATACTATTCGAAATATCCCTGCTTATCCACAAAATAAAAAACAACATCAGGGCAACCGCTGTGGCTACCAATAGCAGTATCCGATCTATCATGTCGCTTCGGAGCATTTCCAGCTCGTGTCGTTTTCGTTCGTTTCGGTTTATGGTAATTTCATGCAGGTTGGTTATAATTGTTTTAATTTGATCCGTGAGTAAACGATCAAGCTGGATGATGTCGTTTTCGTGTTTTTGCACGGTAACATTAAACCATTGCTCCTTTTTTTCGGCATCTTCTATGCGGGTTTTTATTTCAACGATTCCTTCGTAAGGTCTCAGTTCTTTCATCACGGTAGAGTCCACCTTTCGGTTAAGCACTGTTTCAAGTTCCAATGCCGGATCGACTTTGCTTTTGACACCACCGCTGAACAGATCGCCCATCCGTTTAAAAAAGCCCCTTTTTTCCACTTCTGGTTGTTGATAAAACAACACGGTATCTTCCAAAACTACACCACTATGTATTGAATCCAGCTGTAAGCTGGAATACGTATACTGCTTTACCTGATAGTTTAGCGAATCGGGGATGGCTGCCAGTATGTTTTTGGCCGATTCGGAATTAAGCTTCATGATGTTTATTTGCGACAAACGATCCATCAACTCCTTTTTTTGAAGATAGAGACGCTCAATTTCAGTAATTCCGTTTTGCGAAAATTTGTCGGGGAAGAGCAGGTATAAATAATTAATTACCGCCAACACCGAATCGTGGTGCTGTAAATACTGCGCTTTGTATTCTGGTTTACCAGTAATGCCGTAAACACGGCTTAGCCCCTCGGTTTCAATAATCTCAAACACCAATTGGTTAAGGTAGGTAAACTCATGCTCGTGACCGAAATCTTCATTCTGTACCTGAATAACAGATACTACCGAAAAGTACGTAATTGTAAAAATAACCACCGTAATAGCTATAATTATCACAAATCCAACTGCTACCTTAGTTTGTATCCATTTTTCAGGAACTACCTTTTTTATCATGATGTTGATTTAAGCCCTACAATTTACTCTATTTTTTGTTTTTTTAGAGCCTAAACCTGATAATCCACACATGCACGGCTATGCATCACAGGGCGTAGGATAGCTCCACAGGCCACATGATCGGGATGTTTGGCATAAATCTCAAGCGCCTCCATGGATTCAACCTCAACACGCAAGGCAATATCGTAATCCTCTTTGGTATTCATATTTATGCCTACCTCCAAAGCTTTTATCACTTCAATTTTTGCTGGCAAGGCTTCCAGGCAAGTTTTTATCTCACTTATTTTTTCTATTTTGGAAGCTTCGCTTTCAAAAGCTTTTAATTTGAAAAGTACAAGGTGCTTAATCATCGTATTTATTATTTAAGTTTATATTTGTTCTAATATCTTTACAAATATAAAAACAAAAGATAAATATATGCTGATAATTGGTATTGCGGGAGGCACCGGATCGGGTAAAACAACGGTAGTACGAAAGATTATTGAGCAGCTGCCCAACGGCGAGGTGACTGTCTTGCCGCAGGATTCGTATTATAAGGACAGCAGCCATATTCCGCTGGAAGAAAGGCAAAAAATTAACTTCGACCACCCCGACAGTTTGGAGTTTGAGCTATTGGTGGAACATCTTACAGCACTAAAAAGTAAAAAGCCTATTGAATTGCCTACTTATTCGTATGTAACTTGTACCCGTGGAGAGGAGACTATTCGGGTGCATCCTACCCAAGTAGTTATTGTTGAAGGCATCCTTATATTGGGGCACCAAGGGCTTCGCGATTTGATGGACTTGCGAATTTATGTGGATGCCGATGCTGATGATCGCCTTTCGCGGGTGATATCGCGCGACATAATTGAACGGGGGCGTAACATAACGCAGGTGTTAAACAGGTATAAAAATACCGTTAAGCCAAGTCATCTGCAGTTTATTGAACCCACAAAACGCTACGCCCACCTAATAGTGCCGCAGGGTGGCAACAACGTGGTGGCCATTAATTTATTAAAGCAATATATCGAAAAACACCTTCATCCTTAAAATTTATTTCCTATGCTAGATAATTTAAAACCCGAAAACGTACTTTTTATTGATATCGAAACCGTTCCTCAGCATGAAGGCTACGAACAGGTTGAAAAGAATCTTCAAAAGCTTTGGGATAAAAAAGCTACCTACTTTTTAAAAGAGGATCAATCGGCTGCCGACGTATATCAACGTGCAGGTATTTATGCCGAGTTTGGTAAGATAGTTTGCATTTCGGCCGGCGTTATTTATTACGTTAAGGGTGAGATGCACTTTAAGGTGAAGAGCTTTGCTAACCACGACGAAAAAGCATTGCTAATGGAGTTTGCCGAAATGCTCGATAATTTTATGAGCAAAAGCCCCGATCGCAACCTTTGCGGCCACAATGCTAAGGAGTTCGATTTTCCTTACATTGCCCGGCGGATGCTCATTAACGGTCTGAAGCTGCCACAAGCTTTAAATATTGCCGGTAAAAAACCCTGGGAGATTCGCTTTTTAGATACCCTGGACTTATGGAAGTTTGGCGATTATAAGCATTACACCTCGTTAAACCTGCTCACTACAATTTTTAATATTCCATCGCCTAAGGACGATATAGATGGCAGCCAGGTGGCTGAAGTTTATTATAAAGATAACGACCTGGAACGCATAGCCATATATTGCGAAAAGGATGTGCTGGCCACTGCCCAGTTGCTTTTACGTTTTATGGGTAAACCTTTGATTGAGGAAGATTATTTTGAACGGGTAATATAACCAGTTTAAAGTTGCCTTTTGAAAAGGCTGCAACGAGATTGAGTACTCTCGTGAAGGCGGTAAATAAAATGATGTTTCACCTATGTTCCGATAATCTTGGTTTATTTAGATGAAGCTTGTTTCTGCTTTAATAATTCCAGAAGTTCTTTATCCATAATATTATCCTTTTCGGATTTATACGGTTGCAATTTATTTTTAGGATAACCGTTTAAATAAATATCTTTGAACTCTTGTTTATACCCATATCGTATGCTTGTTATTGCAAAATGTGAGCTTTGGCACTCCATAAGCCATCAACTTATCTCGCCTAAAGCAATACAACATGTGCGTGGGGCTTGAAAAAATAGTGTGGTATACATGTGCCGACGATCAAATTTTTCCGAATTCACTCAGGACAACCGCATTTAAACATTGAATCCCATTCAGGGTTTTCATGCGTGTAACATAAATACCCCGAATTTCATTCGGGGCTATTCAAATTCAATCACATTTCCCGTATAAAAACGGGACAGGTTGTGGTTTTTATGAATCTCCGCAAGTGACGGAGCAGGCTCTGACGGGATTCAATGTGAATAGCTCCCGTAAATGCGGGACGGGCTCTGTACGTAGTGCAGGGTATGAATGGTAAAGGGAAACAACCACAACGTGGTTGAATGGTAAATGCGGTTGCCCTATGAATTCACCCATGCCATAGTTATAGACTTACTTTATTTACGTATACTTACCGGATTAATTTTTTTACGAAAAACTCACATTATCAATAACATTTTTCAGCTAAAAAAGAATGAAATTATATGTAAAGCACATGATAAGCTTGCAATGCAAGGCTTTAGTTGTAGAAGAGTTAAAAAGATTGGGTTTAAGCTCTAAGCAAGTTATTGTTGATATTGGTATGGTTGATATCTTAGAAGATATTACCGAAGAACAGAAAGAAACATTTAGGTTAAATTTGCTAAAATCAGGACTGGAGGTGCTTGACGAAAAAAGTAGTGAATTAATTGAAAAAATAAAAGATGTTATTATGGATATGATCCATAATCAGGAGGAAAGGCCAAAGGTGAATTATTCGGATTATATCGCTGAAAAAATAGGCCTTGATTACAATTATTTGTCTGGTATATTTTCTGAGGTGAAAGGCACAACGATTCAGCAATTTATCATTTGGCACAAAATAGAAAGAGCAAAAGAAATGCTTTTATATGGAGATTATAGTCTTACAGAAATATCAGACAGGCTGCACTATAGCAGTGTAGCACATTTATCCAGTCAATTCAAGAAGGTTACAGGCCTTACATCTTCTTATTACAAACAGATTAAGCTACAGCGTAACAAAATACTATCCCTAACTACTAACCTTCTTTGATCACTTTTATTCAAAGATAAGTTAGATTTCCTTCAGGATACAAAGCAATTAGGCTTGCCGCATAAATACGGCAAGCCTTTATACTTATATAAGCACACAGATGTTATGTTTTGTTGCGAACAATTTTTAAAGTTGTTCAATGATAGGGAATATAAAACAGCTACCCGAATCTATACCCAATAGGACTAGATTTAACCTCACAAACCTCTGAATGTAGTGCCAATGGCAAGCACAATAAATCCAATCAGTAACAAAGCATAATTGTGTTCCGATAAGTATTCGATGTGAGCGTAGTGGCCTATAATTCCAAGTATACCAGAGAGTATGCCAATAATCCAGGTGATTTTTTTAGGAGAAGAAGGATTTTTCATCGCAATAAATTTTTAAAAGTTACCAATAAGCGGATGAATCATCCTTAATTATTGTGATTAAACAGGTAGAAAACACCAACCTGAAATCCGCGGTTGAAAACATTTGTATTGTCATTCTTACTTATGTCGGTAATACCATGATTGTACCTGGCATCTACACCGAAATTAGTAGCAGGGTTTATATAACTCACGCCAACTCCCAGAGCCAAGTCAATCCCTTCGAAATTATCCTTCACATCAGTTTCCACGTTATTCATTTCTGTTTTAGCACTCGCTAAAAAACCAAGTTGTGGCCCAGCCTGTATTCTAAACCCATTGTTGTACATATACTGAAACATCAAGGGTATGTTAATGTAATTAAGGCTTGTGTTTTTAGAGCCTTGCGTGGAAAACACGATTTCAGGTTGCAAAGCAATAGGTCCAGAAAGATGAAAGTGACCAATAAGCCCCAAATGGAAACCTAAATTCAGGTCATTATCAGCATCAAAGTTATTGGTGATTTCATAAGCATTTAAGCCACCCTTAATTCCTATGTTTGGATGTTGCGCATTAACTACGCCAACAAATAGAAGAAGAGATAATCCGGTAATAATAGTTATTTTCATAATCTTTTTGCGTTTTTAAATATGTTTTAGTACGCTACAAAGATTGTTGCGTTTTGGCAACTTCATGTTACAGAAATATAAGATAATATTACATGTTTTACTTAATCCGTAGAATAAGGCCTCCATAAAAAAAGGATATGTTCCTGAAAATGAGCGTTGCAAGACTACCACAAACTACCAACAGCTTGGTTTCGAAATCGACGATGAGCAGCTTGAAAACCATAGTGGGGAATACAGATATGCTTTTCTTAATCATTCGAGTATATCGCACAATGTAATCAAACAAACCCTCTGTTTCTTCTGCTTTACGACTATACCAATAATCTGTAACAACTTTTAAAACGCCAACAGAATATTCAGACAGACGGGCCTATAGGATTTTACCTATTCCGAATATTTTTCTTTTCCTGATTTATCCATCTGCAATTTATTTTTAGGATAACCGTTTAAATAAATATCTTTGAACTCTTGTTTAAATTTAATTGGCACACATACCCATGAACACCTTATTTAAATATATTTTAATTCTACTGTTGGCATCAAGCTCACTACTCTCTGCCCAAATAGTAAGTATAATTTCCGGTAATGCATTGGCATCAGGCAATGCTGAATATCCGAAAAAGGATACCTTATTTTTTTTCGCGAATATTACTCAGGCTGAGTTAAGTGTTGCTCCGGTAGTTGGAAGTAATGTAACTTATACTTGGGAAAAGTACGATAAGGGCATTTGGGACGAAGTGATGATAAGCAATGACCCCAATTTAGCTACCGATGTTACCGAAGGAGCCTACCGGGTAAGTGTAAAAGATAATGGATTACTTGTGGGTCAAGATACATGCTGGACTTTTGTACCGGAATTCATATCTCTCAAAGTCGACACAATTTATAGCAACTGTATAAATATTCAGCTCACCACCATAGACTCTGTCAAGACACTTAACTACGTTGACCCAGCAAACGGAAATCCATACACCGTAAATTATCAATTAGACTATGCTTGGTCATCTGATCCAGCAAGTGCTGCAACGGTAGAAACGGATGCACAACCCATTATGAACGCCCCTGTTGAACCAACCACATATATTGTTGAAGTTAAGGCATTTAAAGGTGCGAGTAGTTTAAGTGCTAATTTTGTTTATGACGAACCCAAAGCCGTTGAAGCGGATTTTACTTTTGACGTAACTGACAGAGGAAATAAGAACGAATTGCCGGTTAATACTAAGTTTACAGGACTTACAGAATATACGGGTTCTTCCGAAATTTCCGTATCACTCAATGATACGTCAAAAGGTTTTATTGATAGCTACATCTTTGAAATTGAAAATGAAAGTGGCGTAAGTATAAGGCGCAATCTCCAATTGATAGAGGAGTCCATTAAGGAGTTTGGGACATATTACATGTACGTAACGGTTAAAAACTCTAAAAGCGATTGTTTCGATAAACAAAAGCTGGGTCCCATAAAAATTGAGGATATTTATCTTGATTTGCCCAATGTTTTTACGCCAGATGGCGATGGAATGAATGATAAGTTTGCGGCAGTTTATCGTTCTGTAAAAGAGTTTAAAATGATTATTTTTAACCGTTGGGGGCGCAAGGTTTTTCAAACAACCGATCCGGGCGAGGCATGGGATGGTAAAATTGGAGGCAAAAACGCTGCCGAAGGAGTGTACTTTTATGTGGTTACCGCCAAAGGATACAACAAAGGAGAAGAACGCAAAAGAGAAGGGCCTGTTCATTTGCTCAGAGGTAAGTAAAGGGATAGGAAATTGGTTTTTTCTGTACGTGAGTACCTGTGACAATCTGGTTTTGGGAGAACCTCTTGTAATCCTTGAATCCTACTGTAGAGAACCTACCTATGGCGGTCAGGTTGCGATATTAGAAAGTACAGTTCAACCCTTTCAGGGCTGAAACCTCCCTTGATTGTTTACCACCGGCTCCACCGGTGGTTATTCACAGTTTACTCCTTTCAGGAGATTAAATTAAACAATCGATAAGTATTGACTGTCCTGAAAGGACAAAACTATGAATAACTGTGTGTGCAACACACGGTTTGACATGAAGAAGCTACACAGCCCCAAAGGGGTTGAACAGTATAATGTATAACCATAGGTTTCCCTATTTGTTCCTGATTAATTGTTTACAGGAAGCAGCTTTTGATTGAAAAAAGAATACTCTGTTGCATATGTCTATATCGGCAGGCTTTAATCCCCAAAGGTTTCTTTATTAATCAACTCCACAATTTTTTTTGTTATCTGACAGAAATAACGCTTTTCCTTATAACCCACTATCCATTGTATGCCTTGAATGGCATTGCTAATAAACATCTCATCGGCATCTAATATGTCTTGCTGCGTTGCGCCTTGGGTTTCTATTATGCGAATCAGTCCGCTTTTTTCCAAATTATTAATAATCACAGCCCTCATCACTCCATCAATACAGCCAGAAAATATCGAAGGGGTATAAACAATGCCATCTTTTATCCAAAATAAATTGGAGCTGTTGGCTTCTATAATCTTGTTTTTATCGTTTACAAGCAGCACATCGTCCATATTAATTTCCTTTTTAAAGCAAGAAGCCAAGACATATTGAAGCGAGCTGCCATTTTTAAAAGCCGACAAAGGACTGTATTGTTTTTTCATTTCATCGTACACTTCTACCAACAAGCCTTTGGTATTTAATGTATAAGGTACAGAAGTAAGTGGCGATGATTCGATAAGGTAGTTTACCTGGTTAGTTTCAGGTGTGTATAAACCTTCACCACCTCTAAAAACCTGCAAGCGCACACGCGAAGCTCCAAAGGATTTCTTTTTACGCAGAAGTTGCACGATGTAAGCCAACCATTGCTTTTCAGTTGGAAATGATGCAATATCCATTTTAAGACTTATCATCGCTTTTACCATCCGCTTGTAATGCAGATGAAAATGTAAAGGATAATGACCGTTGCATTTTATACTCTCAAAAAATGCATCGCCATATTTAAATGCCCGGTTATTATAGGCTATTGGCGCCTTGTCGGCTGTATAGACTTCGCCGTTATAGATTACAAATTCGTTCATAATTTGCTACTTACCAAAATAATATGCTCAACTGTTTTAAGTATCGAGCTATTTTTACTCACCTTAAAACAGGCTTTTAGCGCTGCTGCATTGCCTGCTTCTATGTCTCTATCCGAATCTCCTATTAAAAACGATTGAGTAGAATTGATGTTCAAATCATGGATGGCATTTAATATCATGCCCGGTTTTGGTTTTCGGCAATCGCAAGCCGTTACCAAATTATGATGAGGGCAAACGTAGATGGCATCGAATTCTGCTCCTGCTTTTTTGAGATGAGCTTGCATAAAATTGTGCAAGTGGTTTACCTCTTCCATACTATACTCGCCCTTGGCAACACCGCCCTGGTTGGTAACAAGTATTGTTTTAAAACCCGCATTTTTTAACTGTAACAATGCGGTCTCAATATCCGGGTTAAACACAAAATTTTCCGTCTTATGCACATAGTAATGTCCCAGGTCGCTATTCACCACGCCATCTCTATCTATAAATACTGCTTTATTCATACTTGCTGTATTTTAAATAAAGGGGAGAAGCTCGTGAATAAAATTCATAAATAAGGAGGGTTTGTAAATGATAGGAAAAACAAAACCAAAAACGGCTCCCCAAAAGTGTGCATCGTGACCTATATTGTCGATATTTTTTTGCGCCATTACTTTTGTGTAAATCAAATATGCGATACCGAATACGATGCCTGGAATGGGGATTATTGCAAATAAATACAACAAACTGTAAGGGGCAAAAAATATACTGGTAAACAACACTGCCGACACCGCACCAGATGCTCCAACCGCGCTATAGTAGATATTATCCTTTTCCTTAAAAAGCGAGTAAAGGCTCGAAAATATGAGCGCTGCAAAAAACAAGATCAAAAACATGACCTGTCCGCGTCCCTGGAAAAAAAAGTCAAAATAATCGATGACAGCGTTACCAAAGGAATAGAGAACGAACATATTTACCAAAAGATGCGTCCATGAGCCGTGCAAAAAACCATGTGAAATCAAACGAATATACTCTTTACGATGTATAATTTGATAAGGGCTAAACTTGTATTTATTAAAAATTTGAGGCTGACTAAAAGCCGTAGCGCTGATAACAACAATTACGGCTATAAGAATAACGAGTAGGTTCATATTTTTTTTAAATAATAGATTTTGAGATAACAGACTTTTAGATAATAGATTTTTTTAGACATTTAGATAAGAGATTAAGAGATAAGAGATAAGAGATTAAGAGATAATAGATAAGAGATTAATAGATTAGAGGATTAATAGATAAGGAACTATTAGAAGCTAATTTTATGAGATTAAAAAATTACAGTTCGGAGTCTCTTATCTAACAGTCAACTGTCTAATAGTCTAGCATCAATGCAATATTTTAAAAACCATTTCTTTAAGCAAGTCCCCATTACCGGCCGATACATTTCCAAATCCTTTACTTTTCATATCGTATTCGCGAAGTAGGGAAATGATATGCACAACCTTTCGAGCGGGGTAATTGCGTGCTCCCATGCTGTAATCCTGAACAAAAAATGGCCTGATGCTTAGTTCACGGGCCACGTTATCCTTGCCTTTATCCGCCAAATAATAATAAACCATAAGCTTCGAAAAGTAATTGAAAAGCACCGAAATAACAGCTTGTATTGGATGACTTTTAGGATCTTTGCCAAATACTTTAATTATTTGGTTGGCTTTAAAAACATCTTTGGTAACAAGTGCTTTTTGCAATTCAAAGCTGTTGTAATCCTTACTCATGCCAATATTTTTTTCAATATGGTCAGGAGTTATGTGCTTAAGACCAGGGCCTACAGCTACTTTAAGTTTTTCTATTTCCTTAACAATCTTTGAAAGGTCGGTGCCTAAAAAATCGGTGATTAATGCGCTTGCCTTCACATCAATGGTAAGCCCTTGTTCTTTTAAAAACTGTGTGAGCCAGGCTCCTACCTGATTGTCGTACAGTTTATTAAATTCGAAAATACCATTACTTTTTTTTAATATGCCACCCAGTTTTTTGCGCTTGTCAAGGGATTTATATTTGTAGTTGATGACCAAAATGGTAGAATTCAAAGGCAAACTAGCATAATGCTGTAAATCCTCTATTCCTTCCAGTTCCTGCGCCTCTTTAACTACCACCACCTGATATTTCGACATCATAGGATATCGGCGAGCGGCCATAATAACCGTTTTAGCATCCAAGTCCTTGCCGTAATAAACGGATTGATTAAAACCTTTTTCCTCCTCTGTTAAAACATTGTCAACAATATAATTGGTGATGGCATCTATATAATATGCCTCTTCGCCCATTAAAAAATAAATAGGTTTGAAACGACGGTTTTTTAGGTCCGCCATTATTTGTTGAAATTCGTTCATACAGTAATTACTTTACCGCAAAAATACGATTAATTATCAAACAACAGGTGCTTCACGGATTTTCCTCCGTTAATGATTTCTTTTAAAGAATCGATGCCAATACGCAGGTGTTGCTCTACAAATTCGGCGGTTACTTTTTTGTCGCTTGCATCGGTTTTTATACCCGCACTAATCATGGGCTGATCCGACACCAATAGTAAGGCACCAACTGGTATCTCATTGGCAAACCCAACAGTAAATATGGTGGCTGTTTCCATGTCGATGGCCATGGTACGGGTTTTTACCAAGTAACGTTTAAAGCGTTCGTCGTATTCCCACACCCTTTTGTTGGTGGTAAAAACCGTTCCGGTCCAGTAGTCGCGACCATAATCGCGTATGGTGGTCGAAACAGCCCTTTGCAAACTAAAAGCAGGCAATGCGGGCACCTCTGGGGGCAGGTAATCATTGGATGTTCCCTCGTTGCGAATGGCTGCAATGGGTAGAATCAAATCGCCCAATTGATTTTTCTTTTTCAGCCCGCCGCATTTGCCCAAAAATAGTACCGCTTTGGGGTCGATGGCGCTTAATAAATCCATTATGGTAGCTGCATTGGGGCTGCCCATACCGAAATTAATTATGGTAACTCCCTCGGCACTTGCATTGGGCATATTGGCATCTTCACCTACTACGGGCACATTGAACCATTGTGCAAATAAATCAACATAATGCTGAAAGTTAGTTAGCAATATATACGAAGTAAAATCCTCCAGTTTACGATGGGTGTAGCGTGGTAGCCAATTGTCTACAATATCTTTTTTTGTTTTCATAGTTGTGTTTTATTCATCTAAATTAACCTCTTATCAATAATAGCTTAAAACTAAAACAAAAAATCGATAATAAAAACCGACCAATTGGTCGGAAAGGCTCCACCCTGCCTTTGGCAGACAGGCAACTCTCCGGCAGCTGGCGGAAGAGTTTGGGAACAGCTCTTTGAGCTATTCAGGCACGAAGGATTGATATTTCATTTCCAGCGGGGTGGTTGTAAATCTTGCCTCTTAAAAGTATTAATAATCCTCTGTTTGTAACAAACAAGATATCCCCATCCCTTCAACTGCGTTGCAGTACTTCCTCCCGCAATTCTGCGGGAGGAAGAGCCGCCCAGCGGTAAGATCATCTTAATTAAACTATATAAGCCAATAACTCTAGGAATCAACCCCACAAGCCCGGCATTTCGCGTGGCTCGCCCGAAACCACAAGCTCCGATTGCTGTTTCCAGTTTATTATTTCCTCAATATCTGGTTGCGATGAGTTGGCAAGCCAAACAGACTCGGAATTTTTGTTAAGAATTAAGGGTGAGCGTTGCTCTGATTTTTTTGGATTATTTTGTATTTCCCGTACCAGTCCGTAGGCTTTAGTGGTTACAATGGTAACTGTATTCCATGTTATACCATCGTTGGTTTGGCACAAATCCCATAAGCCGGCCAACACCATAGGTGATTTGTCGATATGCTCAAAAAAGTATAGATGCGGCTTGTTTTTGATATAATGGTAATCGTAAAAACCATCTACCATAATTAAACAGCGTTGCTGATGGGCTGCTTTTTTAAACGAAGGCTTTTCGAAAATGCTTTCACCCCTGGCATTTAGCGTTTTCTTTTGTATCTCAACTGCTGATTTTACATCCTTAACCCAATGTGGCACCAAGCCCCAGTTAAACAATTCGGGTTGCAGCGGGTTTACGTTTCTAAACACAAGCAGTGGAGGATGCACAAAGCCCGAAGCTTCTTCCTTAGGCTCCATACCAAGGGTCAACTCTTTCAGCTCACTTTCTATCCTGCTTATTTCATCAGGGGAGTCGCTTCTACGTTTAGCGTATTTTAATTGTTTTTGCGTGATGTATTTTACAGTGAAGCACATAAGACCTTATTTTACGTACTAAAAGTTAAGATTATTTTGTGACCTTCGCCTATTAACGATTCTTTTTTTTCTAATTTTGCACTATGATTTATATTGTATTACTTATTATAGCAGCTTTGATTGTAGCTTGGTTTACTTCGCGAGGGGGGAGCGAAGAAGATACTTCAGAGATAAAAGAGGTAGCCGATGATTGCTGCGGAGCACACGAAGTGTGCGAAGCCGACAGCCTGTTGAGTGCTAGTGTTGCCATTGAATATTATAACGATGAGGAGCTGGACTGCTTTACAGACTGCAAATCGCCCTCTTATTCGGATAGCGACATAGAGGAGTTTCGCGATGTTTTATATACACTCAAGGAAAGCGAAGTGGCCGGATGGCTAAGAAGCATGCAATTGCGCAGGATTGAACTTCCCTTGGTTATTCGCGAGGAGGCTCTAATGATTGTAGAAGAAAGAAGAAGTATGGCGGATTAAAGAAGATTATTTCAAAGGTTTATTACAATAGACCGTTAGATTTTAGATAATAGACATTAGACTTATTTACAAACGCTATATTATCAAGGGGTTAGCGAAAATCGCGTAATTCAGCAAAAGCTCTAACTTTCAGATAGTAAAAAAAATATAACGAAGTGTTGTTGTTATGAACAGGCGAAAATCTGGAATTTGCTTTCTAAACCTTCAGTTAAACATACCATAATACGTTCTAAAAAAAAAGCCCATCGAAATTTCGATGAGCTTTTTTTTTAGGATTATAAATTTATTTCACAATGGTAATCCAACCATACTTATCGGGTTCCTTACCATACTGAATAGCTTTCAGTGTGGTATATAGCTTTGTACTTATGGGGCCCGCTGTGCTTGGGTCACCAAATTTGTACGATTTACCCATATCCACATCGTCAATTTGCCCAATAGGGCTTATCACGGCTGCCGTGCCACAAGCGCCCACTTCATCAAACTCTTCCAGTTCTTCCAGAGGTACGCGTCGTCGCTCCACTTCCAATCCCATATCCTGTGCCAACTGTATTAAGCTCATATTGGTGATACTTGGCAATATAGAATTGGATAAAGGCGTGATGTATTTGTTACCCTTAATGGCAAAAAAGTTAGCTGGGCCTGCTTCGTCGATTAATTTCTTTTCTTTACTATCTAAATATAATACCGAGGAATATCCTTCTTTGTGTGCTTTTTCGCCGGCACTCATGCTTGCAGCATAGTTTCCGCCAACTTTAAGATGTCCGGTTCCTTGCGGAGCTGCTCTATCGAACTTACGACTGATCATTTGTTTGGTAGGTTTAAAGCCCTCCTTAAAATATGGGCCTACTGGCGTTACAAATACCACAAAGGTATATTCATCGGCCGGTGAAACACCAACTCTTGGGCCTGTACCAATTAATAATGGACGAATATACAATGCAGCACCCGACTCGTAGGGCGGCACGTAATCCATATTAAGCTCTACAGCACGCACTACCGCTTTAGTAAACAAATCAACGGGCACTTGCTGCATCAAAATACCATCGGCAGAACGCTGCATGCGCTTGGCGTTTTCGTCCATACGGAAAACGCGTACCTTACCGTCAGGTCCCTTGAAAGCTTTAAGCCCTTCAAAGGCTTCCTGTCCATAATGAAGACAGGTAGAAGCCATATGCATGGTAAGATGTTCAGAAGTAGTTTCTTCTAACTCGCTCCATTGGCCGTTTTTAAAATAACTACGTACGTTATAGTCGGTTTTAATATAACTAAACGATAAGTTTCCCCAATC
This sequence comes from Saccharicrinis sp., assembly GCA_024635555.1. Taxonomy (GTDB): domain Bacteria; phylum Bacteroidota; class Bacteroidia; order Bacteroidales; family Marinilabiliaceae; genus Saccharicrinis. Next base: position 582 of record JAGXIO010000011.1, on the reverse strand, counting down.
TATTTTGCTCATGGAAAATGATTTAAAAGTGAACTAATTACTTTGCCGCTATAAAATTAAAATAATTAACTGAATAAATACCTGATAGAGCAGACCATTTGCATTTGCCGTCATTAAAACTTTTTGGTTCTGTATGAGTTTTTGGTTCTATTTTTCAGTTAATGGCTTGAATAATTGGGCTTATTCATTATTGCCCAATTTTTTAAATGAGTCATTCTCCAAAAGTGATTTCATTTGCATAATGGCTACTTTATTGAGTTGTATCAACCTGGCTTTTTTAGTTAATCCTTGTTCAATCAACAAAGCATTTATACTTTCCATATTACTCAAAACCACTAATTGCTCAATACAGGCATCATCACGCATATTTCCTTTTGCATTGGGATTTTCTTCTTTCCATTGTCTTGCTGTGATTCCAAAAAGAGCCACATTTAGCAAATCTGGGACCAGATGCAAAAGCTGGGTCTAAATGTTGGTTTTTATTTTCATGCAAAAATCTTTGTTAATCTGAACAGGAAGAATTTCACATCCACAACACCCCTAAACTGCCGTCTAAATTCCTTGATTTTGGCATTGAAAGAT
>JAGXIO010000090.1 GCA_024635555.1 Saccharicrinis sp. | reverse complement strand
CTCCCAATACTCAGGCAGTGAGCGGTAAATGGCCGATTGAATATTGGTGCGCACCCCATCGGTAATCAGCTTTTTATTGTACTGATCGGGATGAACCCGGTTCGACAGAAAAATGTAAATCAAATCATATTCCGGATCAACCCAAACCAGTGTTCCGGTAAAACCTGAATGACCGTAAGATGATGGTGAAGCCCCGCGAAACGAAGGCCCCGAAACATCCGGATCAATCACTGGCTTGTCGAAACCCAACCCTCTGCGGTTTCCTTCTTTATAAACAGAAGTAAACAGGTTGATGGTGCTTGAGTCAATATATCTCTCACCACCATACACTCCTTTGTTCAGATACATTTGCAGCATTTTGGCTAAATCGGGGGCTGAGGCAAACACACCGGCATGTCCGGCTACCCCACCCAACATAGCGGCACCTGGATCGTGCACATAACCATGTATCAGCTCTTTACGGAAAGAAACATCATTTTCGGTGGGTGCAATTTCCTTTTTATTAAACCTAGCTAAGGGCTTGTACACGATACGATTGGCTCCCAGAGGCTTATAAAATGTATTTTCTACAAATAAATCCAGCGGTGTACCATATGTTTTTTCGATGATATCTTTTAAATAATAATACCCCAAATCGCTATATATATACTTTGGGTTTATCTGTACCTGAGATGTATCTATCCCCATGCGCATTGAATCCACAAAAGTATGGTTCATCATCAGGTCGCTGCTCACTTCAATATCAAAGTTGTCGTCCTTTTCGTGACGAAATATATCGGACCTATAACGGGCCGTTTTGTTCATGTATAGCCGAGTATCTAACTTCAGATTGTACTGACTCGAATATTTAAACCCATATATATCGCCAATCAGTTTACTTTTATCTATGGCACGTATATAAAACGGTATCCACGACTGCAAACCTGCCTGATGTAATAAAATATCATCTAAACGCAAACTGGCTTTATTTGTACCTTGCAGCCTAGGCAGCAACTGCGACAGCGTATCCTTCAGCTTTACCTTTCTTTCATCGTACATTTTCATCACCGATGGTACCGAAGCCACAATTTTGGTAATGGAAGCTATGTCGTACAGGTCGGAATTGGCCACATGCTGCTTTTTGTCGTAGGTATGGTATCCAAAGGCTTTGTTATAAATTACATCGCCATCTTTTACTACCAGCACACAGCAACCCGGGGTAGCTCTTTCTCTAATGGCTTTATAAGCTAGTTGGTCCACAAGTTTAAGTGTGTCGGGGAGCGCCTTTTCGTAGGTAGGGGCAAAACCCAATCTACTTTTTTGTGTAAACTCTCCGGCTCCAAACGAGAACTGCTTATTAATATTTTGGGCAAGAATTCCTTGCGCCCCCACGCCCCCAAAAATAATTTGGGCCGCAATATCCTGGGCCAAATCGTTGGTATCATAGGATAACAATAAGGCTTTAAAAGGATTGATATCGGGTAAAAAGGCCAATCCGTTACCCGAGCCAAAATGCACCAGAATTAAATCGGCAGAAGAAGATATTTGATGCAACACCGCATACAACATTTTATTCTCCTCTTGTTCGAGCCAATCGCCATTTACGCCAACAATTACCGTATTAAAGTCTTCCACATCCTTTTTAACTCTGTTCAATTGTTCCAAATTGGACATTTGATCTACACCAAAATGGGTTATCGCAGCATATTCCGACAAGGTTTTTTGAAATAAAGATTCCTCTTTAACACCTATATGAACAGATGCAATAGTACGCTGAGCCAGCTTGTTAAGGGGGATTATGCTTTTATTTTGAAGAAGTACCGCACCTTTTTTGTAAAAGCCTCGTACAAGATTTTTCACATCCTGATCAAACGTTAAATTTTGGTTTACTGCAGGTTTATGCTTTAACAGCTCATTAATTCTCAATCTTTTTTTACAGCTTTCTTCCAATACGTCTAGCGACAATACGGTATTTTCAAATAACCTTATTAAGGTATTGTAATCCTCATCCAGATTATCGGTAAAAATAAGGCCGCCTTGTTGCAATACCGTTTCCATCGTTGGATTCTCGTATTCCTTAAGCAGTTTCTGCACATTTTTCCAATCTGCCCCTCTCACATACTCAACCCCCTCCTTTTGGTTTATGGATGATCCTACATAACTACTGTGTTGCGATAAAATGTTTTGTGGCATTTTATAAAGCTTAGTCTGAAAAAACTGCTTCATCCTATCCTTATCCAAATAGGGAACAACCAAACGACCCATAGGCTCTAAAAAAAAATCACTGGGCTTATTACTCTCATCGCTAAATAAAAGTGAATAGGGCGATTGCATACGAAAGTAAATACCATCACCTTTTTTTCGCAACAGCAAGTTGGAAAGCTGATTTTTAAGCTCCTCATTTTTTTCGTTTAAAAAGGCCGAACGCATCAACATATCCGACACCAATGGAGATGTGCCGTCATCGGAGCTGATTATTTTGTCCATATTTAACCAGTTGCTTCCTGCATCGTGTTTTTTAGGTATATCATCTATCAACGGAGAAATTAAAATAGATTTCACTTTTTGCTCTATGCTCAATCCCCTGTACAATGAATCAATTTTTGATTCGTGCACAAAAACCTGACTACTTACCTGAACATGCCAGGTGAGTATTATAATAATGAGATAAATATATTTGATCACGCTACTTTCTGTTTAAACCGTCCGTTTATGGAACGTTGTTATACGCTCAAAATTACATGTAATCAAAGGATATATAAGAAAATAAGACAACGTTTTTTGTTTATCTGCTCAAAATGATACGATTGTATATTTGTATCTGTTTTTTTTGGTAAATCCGGCAACAAAGATTATTTTAGCCCCGCCAATTATTAAAAATTGTTATATTTATAACGCACTATGAACGAAAACATAAGTAGTTCTCTAAACCAAAATTGGGGAGATAAAGTTATCCTTGTTGTTGAGGATGTAGATACCAACAAAATATTTTTTGATGCTGCACTCCGTAAAACGAATGCGAAGATACTTTGGGCCAAAGATGGTCAGGAAGCCATTGATATGTACAAGGAAAACCATATCGATTTGGTTTTAATGGATTTACAACTGCCGATTATGGATGGTTACACCGCCACACGGGAGATAAAAAAAATTGATAGCGCAGTTCCTATCATTGCACAAACAGCACATGTTATGTCGGGCGAAAGAGAAAAGTGTTTAGAAGCAGGCTGCGACGATTATTTGGCAAAACCCATCCGCCTACAAATTTTAATGGAAACCTTATCGAAGTACCTCAACAAGTAACGATACAATAGGATCAAGATATCAAGGGCTGCAATATTTTATATTGCAGCCTTTTTTTGTACCCGTTTCTATATGACAAGGACTACAACCACCCCGTCTATGTGTTGCATTTTTCCAACCTCTGACTTTTTTTATAACGATAAAAAGCCGTAATGCTGGTGGCAAAACGGCTTTTCACTGTTTGTTTGAAAATGTATCTCGTATGAGTTTATACTATATTATTCGGCAACTACTTCAAAGTTAACCTCAACTTTCACCTCACGGTGAAGTTTAACAGTTGCCACATATTTACCAATCTCTTTCACTTGGTCTTCTTTAATAGAGATATTCTTGCGCTCAACCTCGTAACCAGCTTTTTGCAAAGCCTCTGCAATTTGTATGGTGTTTACCGATCCAAATATTTTACCAGTTGTACTTGTTTTGGCACCAACAGTTAGTTCAAGACCTTCCATTTTCTTTGCCATCTCAACAGCGCTGCTCTTGATCTTCTCTTCCTTATGAGCTCGTTGGCGCATGTTTTCCTCATGAACTTTCATTGCAGAAGGAGTAGCCAAAACACCAAGCCCTTGTGGTAAAAGGTAGTTTCTGCCGTATCCCGGCTTTACCTTAACCACTTCGTTTTTATGACCAAGATTGGCCACATCATCTTTTAATATTACATCCATTTTTTTTCCTCCTTTTTTATTTCATCAAGTCAGTAACATAAGGCAACAACGCAATGTGGCGAGCCCTTTTTACGGCTGTTGCAATTTTTCTCTGATACTTCAAAGATGTACCTGTTAATCTACGGGGAAGAATTTTTCCTTGCTCGTTCAAAAACTTTTTAAGAAACTCGGGATCTTTGTAATCCACAAATTTGATTTTGTTTTTCTTAAAACGACAGTACTTCTTCTTTTTGATCTCAACCGAAGGAGGAGTTAAATATCTGATTTCACTTTGATTTTGTGCCATGGTCTATTTCTCCTTTTTTTCTTTATTGGTTCTTCTTCTTTTTTCACTATACGCTTCAAAGTGTTTCTCCATTTTAAAGGTTAAGAAACGAATGACACGTTCATCGCGACGGAAAACTAGCTCAAGTTTTGCTATCGCATCAGGTTGCACTTTAAAATCGAATAAGTTATAAAAACCTGTCGATTTTTTTTGGATCGGATACGCCAACTTGCGTAGTCCCCAATTTTCTTCGCTTACCATTTCACCTCCGTTCTCTGTAATAACAGCTCGGAATTTTTCAACCGCTTCCTTCATCTGTACATCAGACAAAACGGGAGTCAAAATGAAAACGGCCTCATAATGATTTAACATATTTCTATTCTATTAATTAATAAATTCGGGCGCAAAATTAGTTATTTTATCGCACCCTGCAAACTTTTATGCGGAAATGTTTAGAGCATGGGGCATGGAGCGAGGAGCATGGAGCTTGGGGCGCAGAGCAAGGGGCTTGGAGCTTGGGGCGAAGAGCATGGGACGAAGAGCATGGGGCATGGGGCATGGGGCAAGGAGCTTGGAGCTGAGAGCAAATTCTTGATTTATGGTATGGATTTTCATCAACGGTAGCTCTTCCCCTTTTTTTGAAGTAAAAGGTAAGTGCTAAACTGCTGATTAGGGGATGGCTTGGTTTTAATCTTCATGAGTACACTAAGCCGTCATGCCTGAATAGCTCATAGAGCTATTCCCAAACACTCCCCGATTTGGGTAATGCCATTTACTTAAGGAAAAATAACGTATTAAGCTATTAATCAGTTGCATATGATATTATTTTTTCGTATTTTGTTATGAATTCAAACTAAAAATATAAACATGAAGAATGCACATTTTTTTGAAAAATTGAT